>NZ_JAHOOZ010000002.1:300000-382550 GCF_019075875.1 Novosphingobium sp. G106
CCGCAACTGGATGTTCGTGGGCTCTACCAAGGGCGGGGACGCATCGGCGCTGTTCTACTCGCTCGTCGAGACATGCCGGCTCAATGGCGTCGAGACCGAGCGCTGGTTTACCGACGTCATCGAGCGGATCGGCAATCATCCGATCAACCGGATCGACGAACTCCTGCCCTGGAAATGGCAGGCCGCACGAAAGATCCAGAACCTGGAGCACGCTGTTTGAGCAACGACTTCGTCGTGCGGATGATGATCACGCTGGATGACGTGACGCCGGCTGTCAGCCGCATGATCGAAGTGCCGCTCACCATCCGGCTCGATCGCTTGCATACCGTCTTCCAGGCCGCGCTGGCGTGGACGGACAGCCACCTATGGGAACTGACCTTCGGGCGCACGGGCTTCGGCATCCCCGACCTGTCCTACGGCTTCGATGGGCCGCTCAATGCCCGCAAGGCAACCCTGGCTGAGGCCCTGGAGGGAATGCGCGGCAAGACCTTCCGGTACCTCTACGACTTCGGTGATGGCTGGGAGCACAGCGTCAGGATCGAGGGCATCGTCCCTGCCGACCTTCAGACAAGCTATCCCCGCCTGATCGAAGCTACGGGCACGCGCCCACCCGAGGACTCCGGAGGGCCGTGGGGCTACGCCGAGACGCTGCAGGCCCTCGCCGACCCGACACATGAATACCACAAAGATGCTTTGGAAGCCTTGGGCGATGACCACGACCCTCATGCTCAGCCCGACATCGATCTGATCCACGCGCGCTTCGCGGCGCTCGCCAAAAAATCGGCGCCGCGACAGCGAAAGACGAAATAGGGCCTACGTCAACGCCGCCTTCCATCGGCGCTTACTGTCAAAATGCCACACTGCAAGGCGGCCGTCAGGCCCCGCCTACGTCGGGTCGAAACGTCGATCTACTACGGCCCGCTATTTCAGCTCCACGGATTGTCAGGTTGAAACCCCAAGATATTTTGAGAGCGAGAAATTCACTGCCTGGATTCCCAGCGGGGCGCCAGACACGTTGTCTTTGCCCGGATGGACCGCCTGGAGGCTGCTACCTGCCCATTCCAGGGCGCGACTTCTGGCTCTGGATTGCTGCTCGCCTCGACAACTCGGATCGGAAGGAATCTGCCAGCACGCGCATTCGCTCAAGGAGTTCTATCTTCGTTTGAGGAGCTCCGCAGAGAGTTGTCTCGAAACCAGGGTCTCCTTCGGAAAGCTTGCTAGGCGCCAGCTTCGCTAAATGGATGTCCACCGACAGGTGCGGATCGTGGGCTCTCATGTTGGCAAGAATCTGCTCGACCGTTCGCCCCTGGTGCTCGTGGAACCACCAAAGATCGAAAAGATCTCGGCTGGCCGTCCGGTCAAGCAGAACGACGCTCTTCAACTTGAAAAGAGTGTCGTCGGTTGCGACGCGAAGCTTTCCCAACAGTTCGGTTTGGCCCTCCTCCAAGATTCGCGAATTGCGATCCGGCTGAGCGTAGAAGGTCACTTTGACGCCGTCGATCTCCCAGTCCTGCTGATGGCCTGCAAGATAGAGGCCGTCATTTTCCGCAAGTTCCCTGTCTAACGGGTCAATTAGGTTTTGAGCCGGCCCGCGCTGAGGAAGCTCCGCGATGATGCGCCGGATCGTGTCGGTCGGAAGGTCGCCCGCGGTCCACGCAAGGTCGAGGTCCTCGCTGATCCTGTGTCCGTGCCGGAGCGCCAGTGCCGTCCCGCCGATGAGTGTGAAGCCTTCGAGGTCGTCCCTCTGGATGAGCCGCCGTAGGAGAGTTCGGGTGTCAGGAGGCAGTGAGTTCTCGTGCTGCATCCGCAACCCCTTTGATGATCGGAACAAGCCAGCTGCGCGCGCGCTCTACGCGGGGCGCCGAAAGGTCTCCCGTCCTCGACAGCCTCTCCAGCGTCGCAATAACCCTTCGTGGTCCGTAGGATACGATAGTCCTGGCGAGATCCTCAGTTGTGGGCTTGTCGAGCACCAGGGCGATGATGGTGTCTGGATCATCGAGTTTTCGGTTACTCCAGAACCGCGGCACATCCAGCATCGGAACACCGCATCCTGGGGGGAAGGCGCGTTCGATCAGAGAAATGTCCGAGGGAGATGCTACGCCTTGTATTATGTCAAACATCTCGCAACCTCCTTTCTTGACGCGACCGCCTGCCGCCAGCCTACCTCATTTGTTCCCAGCTGTGAACGGAGGAGGCGCGACCGGCTTGTGCGCCCTTGAAGCATTGAGGGCGCAGAACAGCCGCCTCCGCCAGAGGCAGATTTCCGACCAATGGAAGATAGGTTGGCGCATGAGTTCGCATGCCGGCTGATATGTGATCTGAACCGATGCGTGCAATATATGCAGGGCCGGCTTTAAGGCTCAGTAAACGGGGTTCGGGCCATTGCAGCCAGCATCGTTTCGTTCTCTTTCGCGACATAGGTCTCTTGTTCTGCCGCCAACGCCTGAAAAGACGTGAAGGCGGCGTAACATTCTCCCAGTTCGGTTACGAGCAGCCTGGAGATATCCTCCAGGCCGAGAGGGGCGGTGCCGCCTAGGGCATATGTCACGCTGCCAGTCTTTTCGTCGACCTCGCGTACGGCGAAGCTGGTAATGCCCAATGAAGACCTCGGTCGCGTGCATCCATGTGTTCGGCCTATTTGTGAAGAGCTTCATGGCTGCTGGCCCTGATGAAGTCCGCAGGCCGGCTCCCTAGTCACGTCATCGCGCTCGAAGCGCTGTGCCCCCCCCTAGGCTACCTCAGCCCAATCGACTTCGAATTGGAAGCTGGTGTAGCCCGATCTAGCCTATCTCAGTGTCCACCAAACCGGCAGCTCGCTGCGCACTCAGGCGCAGGCGGATCAAGCGGCAAGGAGATCGGTCGGGGTGGCTCGGCGGTCGGCGAGGATTTGTCACACGACCGGATCTGTCGCTTGCAACCGGCAGATGCGCAAGCGATGACACAAAACATGCGCTCCCCTGCCCCGCTGAACCTGATCCACACCTCCGATTGGCATCTGGGTCACGAACTGTTCAACCACAGCCGCGAGGCCGAACACGACACCTTCCTCGCCTGGCTGCTCGACCAGCTCGACGAACAGGAGGTCGATGTCCTGCTGGTCACGGGTGATATCTACGACGTCGCCAACCCGCCGGTCGCCGCGATGCGCCGGCTGTTCGATTTTCTGCGCACGGCAACCGATCGCCGGCCCGGACTGCAGGTCGTGATTCTTGGCGGCAATCACGACAGCGCGGCGCGGATCGACTTGCCCGCGGCATTGCTTGGCGAAGGGCGCGTGCATTTCATCGGAGCCCTGCCGCGGCGTGACGGAGTGCCCGACTATGAACGCCTGATGCTGCCGCTGCGCGATCGTACCGGCACGCTCGCGGCCTGGCTCGCCGCCGTGCCCTTCTGCCGCCCGGGCGATCTCGGCACACACGATCTGCCGTCGCTCTATGCCGAAGTATTCAAAAAGGCCGCCGCGCAAGCAGGCGAGCTGCCCCTGATCGTAACCGGCCACCTGCATGTCGCGGGCGGCGAGGTATCTGAACTGTCCGAAAGGCGCATCGTCATCGGCGGCGAGGAAGCCCAGGCAGCCAGCCTGTTTGATGCGCGCGCCGCCTATGTCGCGCTGGGGCACCTGCACCACCCCCAGACCGTGCCGGGTGCCACCATGATCCGATATGCAGGATCGCCCTTCCCGCTGTCGGCTACCGAACGGACCTATCGCCATTCGCTGAGCCTGGTCACGGTTTCCGCAGGGAAAGCCGCTGCGGTCCACGAGATCCCGATCCCCCGGCCAGTGCCTTTCCTGACCGTGCCCGAGCATGGCGCCGCTCCACTGGACGAGGTTATCGCCGCGATCGAAGCGCTGACGCTCGACGATACTGTGCCGCACAGCTTGCAGCCTTTCCTCGATGTGTCGGTACTCGTCACAGGTCCTGAGCCGCACCTGCAAACGAGCGTGCTCGAGGCGATTGGCGACAAGCCGCTGCGTCTCAACCGGATTGCCAAGGTTCAGGCGCAAGCCCCGCAGCCGCATACTCCCGTTGCTTCTGCCGCCGATCTGATAGACCTGCAGCCTGCCACGGTGTTCGAAACACTGTTCCGCGACCGCTATGCGGAAGGTCCCCCCGACGATCTTGCCAGGGCCTTCGAGGCCCTGCTGATCGAGGTTCACACCGGCGGGGAGACCGCCTGATGCGCGTCCTCGCCATTCGCGGCTGCAACCTCGCCAGCATTGCCGGTGACTTCGCAATCGATTTCGAGACCGAACCGCTGGTCGGCTCCGGCATCTTTGCGATCACTGGGCCAACCGGCGCAGGCAAGTCGACCCTGCTCGACGCTGTCTGTCTCGCCCTATTTAACGACATCCCCCGCCTCCGCGCCGCGCCCGATCGCAGCCAAGTGGGTGAAAGCGACACGCTGAGCGCGAAGGACACGCGCGCGATCCTGCGCCACGGCACGGGGGAAGGTTTCGCCGAAGTCGATTTCGCTATGCCCGGCGGCGCCCGCTATCGCGCTCGCTGGTCCGTTAAGCGAGCGCGCGGCAGAGCCGATGGCCGCATCCAGAACTACGATCACCAGTTCACACGGCTCGACACCGACGCAAGGCTCGGCGGCACGCGTACGGAGACGCTGGCAGCGATCCGTGACGTCATCGGTCTCAGTGCAGACCAGTTCAGCCGGGCGGTCCTGCTCGCACAGGGCGATTTCGAAGCTTTCATCCGCGCCGATGCAAACGAACGCGCTGTGCTGCTCGAACGCCTCACCGGCTCGGAAATCTATGCCAAGCTCGGCCAGCGGGCTTGGGACAAGGCCACCGCGCTGCGAAGCAGCCTGGACGCCATTCGCCGCGACATTGCAGTGCAGAACGGCCTCGATGACGAACAGCGCGCCGACGCTGAGGTCAAGCGCGACACGGCGGTCGCGGCGGAACAGGCAGTGGCGGCACGGCTAGGGGCGTTGAATCGCAGTAACCAGTGGGAACTGCGGAGCGCCGAACTAGGTATCAGGATCGAGACGGAGGAGCAGGCAGTCGCCGATGCTTTGGCCGCAGCGGACGCCGCAGCTCCGCGACAGGCAGCGCTGGTCCGCGACCGCGCCGCGCTCGGGTTTGCTGGCGCGTGGCAGGCCGTCGCCGACGCCGAACGGCAGCGCAACGAAGCAGGGACCGCGCTGCAACGCAGTGAGGCCGCTGTGGTCGAGGCTCAGCAAGCCGAGGCAGCTAAGGTCGCCGCCGAAAGCGAGGCGCAAGCTCTGCGTTCCGCCACGGAAGCGCAGGAGAAGCAGCTCGCACCCGCTATCGCCGAAGCACACGCGCTCGATCTGCGCCTGACCGAGGCCGCGCATCACAGCGAATCCCTGGATGGTGAGGCTCGAAAACGTGCTGCTGCGCTTGCTGATGCCGCGACGCACGAGGCAGAAGCCCGGCGCACCCAGGACGCCCAGGAGGCGGCGCACGCCAGCCATGTCACATGGCTCGCCGCACATGCCGGCTATCAACAGATCGCCGCGCGCGAGAGTGAGCTGGCGGACAACGTGGACGCGCTTACCTCGACCGAACGGACCCATGCCGCCAAAGCCGATCATCGGAAAAATCTGGCTGAGCAGCAGGCAGCTGCCCTGGTGCGTTGGAATGCTGCACAGGAGACCCTCGTCACCTGGGAGGCGAACCACACAAGTGCGAGCCAGGCGTCGAACGAGGCGGAAGCCGCCCTTCCCCCCTGAAACGCGTCTCACCGAACTGACAGCGGAGCGCGATGACCTGGCGCATGTTGAACGCGCGCTCGGCGATTGGCAGCGCGCGCAGGAAGACCTTGAGCAGGCCGACAACGCGCTGATCGCGGCACGCGCGCGCGAAGCAGGCATTGTTGCGCGCATAAGCACGCTCGCTGAGGCTATCGACCTCATCTCGCAGGGCATGCCCGCACTCGTGGCACGGCAATCGGAAGCACGGCGCGCTTGTGCCCTTTCCGAAGCGGCGGCAGACGAAGCCGCGCAGATCCTTCGTGCCGGGCTCGAGGAGGGTCAGCCCTGCCCCGTCTGCGGCGCGACCGAGCATCGGCTTTCGGCGCTCGATGCCTTGCTGGGCGAACAGCACATCGCAAACCGGCGGCACGCGGAAGCTCTGGATGCTGAGGTCACACAGAAGCAGCGCGAGCAAGTGGCCGCGCAAACCGAGCAGGCTGGGCTATCGCGGCAGGCCGACGCGCTTGCCGGCGAACTGGCCGAACTGACGCAGGCGCAGACGAATGCGAAAGCCCGACACGTCGCACTCACCGCTGATCTTGTCGCATGCGCGCGCGCGGCAAACCTGCCTGACGCTGCCGCGACACTGGCCCCTGCCCTCGCCGCGCGGCGCCAAGCAGGCGATGCAGAACTGGCTGCTCTCTCGCAAGCACGCATGGTAGCCACCTCGGCCCGACAGGCCGAACAAGCGGCGCGTGAGCAGCGCGACACGGCGCGCGACAATCATACTGCTGCGCGGGATTCCTTGCAGGCGGTCACGCGCGCGATCGAGGAAGTAGACCGCGATCTCGCCGATCTGGCCCGTGACCGCGAGCGGCTTTCGGTCACCCTCGCACAGGCGCTCATGCCGCTGGGAGACATTCAGCACTTGCCCGATCCCCTGGCGGCACTGCGCAAGGCCGCCGCCGATTGGCGAAGCCATGCGCAGGGCCGCGACGAGACCGCGATGTCGCTACCCGCCCTGCGCACCGCTCTGGCGTCCGCGGGCGAAGCGCTGGCCTCGGCCCGCGCCCGGGCAAACGACGCCGACACGGCATTATCGCAGGCTCGCGCAGATCACTCGGCACTTTTGGCCAAACGCAGCGCGCTGCTTGATGGCGAAACCGTCGCGGCCGTCTCCGAACGCCTCGCCGCCGCACTGGCATCGGCAGCGCGAGCCCTCGATACGACACGCGCCGCGCGGGAAGCGGCAGCGCTGGCCCGCTCCGCGGCGGAAGCCCATGCCGCCGCCGCGCTGACCCGCCGCGATGAAGCCGTTACCGATCACACTGCCCGCGACGCCGACCTTGCGGCACGACTGGCCGCAGCCGGCCTCGACGCCGGCGATGTGGCGCGTGTCGCGGCTGCAGGCAGCGCCGCGATCGATGCGGAGGCGGCCGCTCTGGACGCCCTCGTCGCCGCGCTCGGCGAGCGCCGCGCGGTACTCACCCGATGCCGCGATGACCTTGCCGCACACGCAGCCGCCGAGCGCCCCGATCTGCTCGGCGAGGAGCTCGCAGAAGCCCTTGCCGCCGCCACGGCGGAGCACACGGAGGCAGCCAGCAACCGTACCGAGGCTGAATTCGTACTGCGCCGCGATGACGAGGTGCGCGAGCGCACCGCCCGCCTGCGCGCCGATCTCTCGCGTGAAACCGCAGCAGCCGAGGTCTGGCTGAAGCTCGCCGATCTGATCGGCGACGCCACGGGCAATCGTTTCCGCCGCTTTGCCCAAGGCCTGACGCTCGACCGCCTGCTCGAACACGGCAATGCCCGCCTCGCCGATCTAAAGCCGCGCTACACTCTGGAGCGCGGCAGGGGCGGCGACATGATGATTCAAGTGATCGACAACGACATGGCCGGGCAGATCCGCGGTTTGCACAACCTGTCGGGCGGCGAGCGCTTTCTCGTCAGCCTGGCGCTCGCGCTGGGGCTTGCCGAGATGTCCACCGCCGGCGGCGTCCGCATCGAAAGTTTGTTCATCGACGAGGGCTTCGGCGCGCTGGATCCCGCCAGTCTCGGACAAGCGGTCGCACTGCTCGAACACCTCCACGCCAGCGGCCGCCGCGTCGGCGTCATCAGCCATGTTGAGGAACTGAAAGAGCGTATCCCGGTGAAGATCGAAGTTACGCCGACCGGTCGCGGCACAAGCGAGATCGCCGTCACTGCGGGGTGAGCCTGCGAACCATATCACCGCGGCCGGCCGCTTTCGATCCGATTTACTTCAATGCCGCTATGAAGCTCGTCGCGGTCAGCTCCGCATGAGCTTCCACCGGCGGGCGCAGCGCAAAGGCTGGGGTTGGCGAGCAAAGTTCCATAGGCGAACCACATGCCACTCTTCGCGGCGGTCCTCGGCCACCGCCAGTTCGCTGCGGGTAACGTGGAATGGGGTGCGTTCCCAGCCATTGGTCGTTTTCACCTCGATCAGCCGCTCGCGTCCGTCGTGCTCGAAGCTGGCGATATCGATGCCGAAGCCATCGCCGTCCCGCACCGCAGTCCAACGCACAGGGTCGGCCAGGTCATGGCGGCCTGCGCGGCGCAGGCCGCCATGACCTGGCGCAACACCATTTCACCGCCAGCCTTTCCAGGAGCGCGATTGCCGGATGGACAGATGCTCTATGCGTTCGTGATCGCCGCGCGTCTTTGCGCTATCGTGATTGTCGACCCTCAACGGGCCATGCTTGGAGCAGGCTTTCGCATCATCCCATTCGGAGGCATTATCATTGTCTTTCTGGTTGCCGGCTTCGTGATGACCTACGTCCTGCCATTCGTACTGGCAGTCGTGGCGATCGCGATCGGCTTCGCGCTATTGGTCGCGCTTTTCGTGGGCCTATTCAGCCCCTCGCAAAACAATAATCCCTCACCCTATCTCTAAATTTCAAGCAATCGGAACCGAAGCAGATGAACGACGAACCCTCCGCCGATGCCATCTGGAAGAATCTGCCGAGCCGGCGCGAACTGCACACCCAGCTAGACCGCATGGCGATGTCCGCAGATGCCAAGGTGCTGATGGGCAAGCTGCTCGACACGACAGCTGAGGTCGCCGGGAAGATTGTTGAAGTTGGCCGGCACATTTTGTCCTTCGTGCTGGAGATGTTCCGTCGCTACCCGGCAACGACGCTTGGCGCATTCGTCGGCCTTACGGTATCGATGCTGGTCGGGGCTATTCCTGTGCTCGGCTTGGTCTTGGGCCCGTTGGTCGGGCCGCTCCTTGCCGCTTTCATGATAACCCAGGGTGCGCTTGTAGACATGCGCAACAGCACGATCGACCGTCAGATCGAATTGTTCGGCTCCAAGCTCGATGCGGCGCTCGCCCGTGGCTGAGCCAACCGACCCAGACGCCTTCTTGGACGCGACGGGTCTCGACCAAGTCGTTTCCGACCCTTTGCGTTTCAAGCAGCGGCTGCGGATCGGCGAGGAAGCCTTCGCCCTGCTACGCGCCAAGAAACACCTCTACACCCTTTGGGAAACGGCGGGAGCGGCCGGAACCGGCGCAGCGGTGGCGGGCTCGTCGGCAGTCGCCGGCACTTTCTTCGCTCCTACCGGCATTGCCGCCGCGCTGGGGCTGGCGACGGCAGCTACTCCCGTAGGTTGGGTCGTTGCGGCGGCGGTGGTCGCGGGCGGCGGCTATTACGGCGTTTCGCGCTGGTTTGGCGACAAAACGGGCGCCTTCGTCGACACGATCCCGAAATACATCAACACCCCGATCGACATACTCGGCGCGGCACTGATCGACCTGCTCGGCAGCCTCGCCATGAGGGTTGCGGCGATTGATGGCCGGATCGACTTGGCTGAGCGGGACTGTATCCGAGATCACTTCGTTGAAGATTGGGGCTTCGATGAGGTCTATGTCGCACGCGCGCTCGATGCCCTTGCCCAGCGTGTGGACGAAATGCGGGTCAAGAAGCTGGCGGCCAATCTGGCGCAATTTCAGGCAGCCAATCCTGACTGCAACTCCTCCGCCATGCAGGCCGAACTTATAGGCTTCCTGCGCGACCTGATCGCTGCCGATGGCATGATCGACGAGCGTGAGGAGATGGCCATCGAGGCTATTGAGCGCGTATTCCAGGAGGCAAGCCGCCTGACTCTCGCCAAAGCAGGCGAGGGACTGGCCGAGGTCACGAAGGCAGCGGGTACCGTCGCCGGCGAAGCAGCTAGTGCGATTAGCAACACTGCCAAAACGCTTCGCAGCGCCCTTTCTCGCAAACTTGCCGGGTCCAAAGGCGCTCCTTCCAAGGGAAAAACGTCGGGATAACCCAGATCCTTCTCGATGGCGCAAAGCGGAAGCCTCTCAGGGATTGTCGGAGGCCCAAGTCCTGAGAGGAAGGGTCTACGATGAGCACGACGACAACCAAGTTTGCACTTGAGGTTCGTGAACGCACGGGTCCGCACGGCGCCGGATCACGGAGGCGACTATTCGTCCCGCTGGCAGCTCAACGCTCGCTCAAACTGTGATTCTAACCGGCATGGGCACGTGCCCCGCTCTACCGTGCCTGCTTCCAATGGTCGAATTTGGGTGCAAGGTCACCTGGCAAGCTTGCCTCGAACTCGCTGTTGAGCGGGTATTGCGGCATGGCCTCGGCTACCGCATCGAGTAGCATCGTCCCTTGCCTCAAATCCTTTGGCCTCTTCAACGCATTGCGCTTAGGCTGTTCGGCCATCCAGAGCTTCTGCAGCGCGAACCAGCGCGGATCCGGCGCAACGATCCGGACCGGCCGGCCGTCGCGGCATACGACGACATGGTCGACGAAGCGGCCGTTGAGCAGCCATTCCTGCTCGGGCAAAGGGATCGGCATCGGACGATCGGTACGGAAGATTGCCCCCACACGTGACGGGGCGGCCAGGATTTCGACCTCGTAGGCCTTGGCATTGCGCGCCTGGAAGCTGCGCTCGGTATCGACGGTGAATGTGGAATCGACCGCCTTGAGCATTTCCCAGATAGGTTGACGCCCCTCTTCAAGCTCCGTGCCAGTCCAGGCGAGATCACAGTCCAGGGTTTCTTGCGGAATTTCGCGGATCAAGCCCGCTGCCTCGATGTGGTAGGCAGCCAAAGCGTTGGTCCCGACAACAATAAGCTTTGTCCCGAGCAGACAGCGGCGATCGGCCTCGCGGATGATGGCGCCAGCGGCACTTTCCATGAGTGGCAGCCTCAGCGTTCGGTAGAGTCGGCATGTTTCATCAAGGCGCGCTCGGGATCCGTCGCGACGCTGCTGCCATTCGGCTTTTTTCGAACGGTAGGCCTGGAGGTGCGCTGCCTGCTCATCGGACCAGGGTCCAAGGCTTTTGGCGTTTCCCACCCTGTCCTTCACCTCGTAGAGATACCCCCCGGCCATTCACCTCCTTGCGGACGAGGTTGTATGGCATGGAGGCTAAGGCCTGTTCCGCCTCCATCCAGACCTCGTACTGCTGGCGCAGGTTTATGAGCACCCGCGCCTGCTCTTCGGAGAAAGGTCGAACGGTGGCAATCATCTCATTATCCTGCAATTCTGTTATTTTTAATAATGCTGGATAATGCTTCAAAATTCAAGGATTAGAGGAGCAGATATTGGGTTTTCTAGGAATTTATCATTCATATACGGCATTCTATGGAACGCTGGATAAAGGTCACATTTTCCTGGCTCGGCGGCTAGTCAGCGGTAACGTGGATGACATGGCGAGGCGCATAAGCCGATTTCGCAGCGACGTGATTGCAGACGCCTTGTCGGCCCAGTCGCCTCGGGTTGTCACTGTGCCCACCAAGCCGATCCCGAAGCGAATTGCGCGTGTTTGAAATATACAGCAGTACAAAGCGATGACTAACTCGCATCCACGAACGCCCGCGGACATCGAACGCATCTCGCCCATCGCGTTGAAGCTCTACCCGCGTATAATCGAGATGCTCGAGCTGTCCGAAGCCGAGAGCGCCGCGATCCTAACGATGACGGCAAACCGGATGCCCAAGGAGCTTAGCGAGGATCAGATTTCGCGGATCAGCTTTTTGATCGGGATCGAGCAGAGGCTGGAAGGCCTGACTTTCAATGGTCAGATCAATCTGTCGCCGGCCGAGTGGATGCATGCGCCCAGCGAACAGCTATCGGGCCAGACGCCGGTAGAATACATGGCCACGGCGGGACTAGCGGGAATGAAACATGTTCGAGACATTCTCGACGCTCTCATGATCTGATTTTAAACGTTTTTCTGATATTTTTTCTGATTGGGCTTGCTTGTAGGTAAACTGACCTGCGTACCCCCTTCTGAGCTGTGAAACTCCATTCTGACCGAGGGGCCGGATACGGAGAGGAAGACGAAGAATTCCGAGTATGCCCCCTCCGGGTGGGCAACCCATGTCACACGACCACAAGTGACGGATTGAGCGCGCACAGCCGCAGCCCGAAATTCAAGTTGGGGAAACGGCACAGAGGCGGCCAGCTTCTAGCGCCGCATTGTCGGCAATGACACTTTGCCCTCGGGTAAAGTGTCGCGCTCGACAAAGCGCACAAATACGGCGAACGAATACGAAAGGGGATTCACATGATTCATGATCTGTGCTCCATTCATACTCGTTATGTTTGTCAGCGCGATCCAGTCGGCCCCGAGGCAAACCAGCGATCTGTCGCTATTGCTCGATCAGCTCGCCAAGGTGAGCACGCGTCCGCGCTATGCCTTTATGCTGCTGAACCTGATCGCCGATGTCGCCCGGGCGGACGGTAGCGCCGGCCCGCATGTCCGCGGCGACAATAGTCTGATGCCATTGCGCGATTGGCTTAGCGACGCGCTCACTCCCATGGGAGGCAGGGACCCCAAGCGACAGGCCCTGATGGCGCGCGTACGCGGCGAACTCGAAAACAGCGGGCATCTGCCGACAGACCCGGCCAAAGCTCTTGCCGTGATTGAAGGTGAGGTCCGCGACAGGGTTCGCGCCTCAGCCAAGACCAATCTGAGCCGGGCCGTCACCGAGTTGGTCAAGGCGGGCCTGCTGCGGCGGCACTATCAGGGCTACCGGGTGGATCACTTCAATCGTGGCGGCCAGAGGCATGCGGTCTACACGATTACGGGACGCGCAAAATGTCTTTTGGGCCGGCAATCGCCGTCGCCCGCTCGTGCCGCTAGGCAGGGGGGAGATGACGTTTTAGTCAGTGGATGCCACAATCATCCTTCGCACAGGCAGCCTCAACGAACCATGTTCACGCGCCCTGCGACGCCAATAGTAGAAGGCCGAAGGCGACGGATCGCCGAGCAGCGCGCGGCGCTGCTCGGCAGACAGGCCCCAAAGGTCCGCGATCGCAACGAAGGTTCGGATTGCGGGAGCGCTCAGGCGCCGGCGGTTATCGGGCAAGGCCAACTCACTGTTGACCTGAACAGGATCCGCTCCGATCACGTCGCCACCTCAGAGCTTTTCCTCGCTACTACTGCTGACATTCTCCCAGCGCGCCGGCGCCGGCGCCGACGCAGCACGCTCACGTAGTTCGGCGATCACCTCGCGGAGTGGACGGGCACCGCGAGCTTTCCTTCGGAGTAACTCCTCTAAAAGGTCGCGGTGCTGCTCCAACTCCCACTGCTCCCGCAAGAAAACAAAGACAGCCTCAGATGGGTCGTCAATGAGGTGTCCTTCGACGAGGCTCAGAACCCGAACCGCGAGGTCGGGCGGCAGATAGGCCTCGAAGCGCAGTCCGTCCGCCGATGCCTGCGCCTGCAGAGCTTTGGCTTGTTCGGCACTTTCATTCTTCCCTGCATTCGTACTCGTCATGATACTGCTCCCAGTCTAAATTACTACGACGAGCCGTTCGTCGAATGCCTGGTTTTCAAGTCGTCCTTGACGAGTTCTCGGACAGTACCCTGCTGGGTTGCAGACCACTCGGGTCGTGCCTGCCACGTAGCCGCCGCTTCGCCAGCGTGATGTCTCTGGCCAGAAAACAGGCATTTTGTATTCGACTAAGATTTGGTCCGGCGCGGCTTAGCCAGCCGGCTTTCGCAGGTAATCGTAGTCACAGGGATGTCAGAACCCGGGTGAACAATCGCGACCGGTTCGCCTGACCGCATGGGTTGCAGCGTGATTGTCAGGTTCGAGGCTACGTCGAACTGTTCTTTCGCGAGCAATCGCGCAAATGCACGCAGCTCGGCGTCCAGCTCCGGCAAGGGGATTGGTTTCCTGAAATGGATTTCAAGCACGTCGGTCCTCCAAGTTTTTGGGGCGGACCGGCGAAGCCGGGTGCGGTTTAGCTGAGGTCTTTTTTCTCCTTCAGCGGGCATGATGCCGCGATCGGTATCGTGCGTGAAGGAGGACGTAATGGCGAAGAAGATCACCAATCCCGCTATCCTGGCGCTGAAGGAAGCTGCCGAAGTGGACCCGGCGCGCGGGCGTGTTTGGATCGGCCTCGATGTTGGTTTGCGATCGACGGCTGTCTGTGTTGTCGATAGCGACGGCAAGGTCGTCCACCAATGCTCGGTTAAGTCGAACGCGACCGAGATGGGGCGCTATTTCTCGAAGAACTTCAAAACGAACATAGCGATGATCGGGCTGGAGTCGGGCGCGATGGCGACGCATCTGACCACCAGCCTGAGACGGCTCGGCTATCGCGTCACCATGCTCGATGCCCTACAATGTAAGAAGGTCTTGTCGATCAAGCGCAACAAGACCGACACCAACGATGCGCGCGGCCTCGCCGAGATCACGCGGACAGGTCGGGAATATCTGACCGAAGTCTATGTGAAGAGCGCGGCCTGCTTCGAAGTCAGGGCGCAGATCATCATGCGGCACCGCCTCGTCCAACAACGCGTGGAGACCGAAGCCATGATCCGCGGCTTGCTGCGCGTCTATGGGGGTCGCGTCGAACCCGGCGCACAATCCTCCGCGACGTTCCGCGAGCGTGTGATGCAGCAAATGCTCATCATCCAGGATCAGGAGGGCATCAATATGCGCCCGCGCGTCCTACCCATCCTCAAGCTCTGCGAGGAGTTCAGGATCGAGGCCGATCGCATCGAGGCGGAACTGGAGATGCTGGCGAAGGAGCATCCGGTGTGCCGGCGCTTCCTTGAGATTCCCGGCGTCGGCGCGATCACCGCGCTGTCCTTCTACACCGCGATCGAAGACCCGACGCGGTTCCGGCGCTGCGACGACGTTGCCGCCTATCTCGGCCTCACGCCGAAGATCAGCCAGTCCGGCGAGACGCTGCATAAGGGCTCGATCAGCAAAATGGGCAACCGGTTGACGCGAACTCACCTCGTCGGCGCCGCCACGGTCATCATGTCTGCGACCAAGACCTTCAGCTCGCTCAAGGACTGGGGCGTTCGCCTATCGAAAAAGGTCGGCTACAACAAGGCCAAGATCGCTGTTGCCCGCAAACTGGCCGTCATCATGTTCGGCATCTGGCGCGACGGCACGCACTTCCAGTTCAAGACCGAGACCGTCGAGCCGCATCGCCAGATGATGCAGGGGGCGCGGGCCTGATACGAGATCCATCCGCCTGGACGCGGATGGCACGATCCTCCCGGGAGGCGGAGGGACCGGAGACGCCGATTTTACCAACTTAGGGCAGCGATGACCCTGTGCCTGGTTGATGGTGCTCCACCCTTCGATACGAACGGACCATGATGCGGCGTGCGATCCATCAGCCATCAGGCTGTCGCACGACCCCGGAGAGAGTGTTGCACCTCGGGTCGATCAATACTTGCCGTCCAGGCCTTGAAGAGGGAACGAGATCATGTTCTGATCAAACATATCCGGCGTCTCCCCCCAGCCGAGGGGACCTCAGCTAGAGAGTGTTGGAAACCTGATCGCTAGAGCAGGCGCATGCGCCTTTACCGGCGAACCAGTTGGACATGCGCGCATGCCACCCGGCCGCCGAATACGGGACCGAGTCTAGCGATCAGGGGTTTCCACGCCCCACCACCGGATTTGGCCGGTGATGGGACGGAAGTTACAGATCAACGCATGGGACGCAAGGGGCAGCTTCGAGCTTGTGAGATGTCTCGAAGTTGTCGGCAGCGGTCAGGGCGTGGTTTCCAGAGCATGAGCCTTCGGCTTTTGTCCTGGCTTGCGGCCAAGCCCGATCGATTTTGCGAGGGCCCGGCGCTTCTCAGCGTAGTTTGGCGCGACCATCGGATAGTCGGCCGGCAGCTTCCATTTCGCGCGGTATTGATCGGGCGTCATCTGGTAGTGGGTCATCAGATGGCGCTTGAGCATCTTAAGCTTTTTGCCGTCTTCCAGGCAGACGATGTAGTCCGGCTTCACGGAGGAGCGGATCGGAACGGCGGGTTCCGCAGGCGCTTCTGCGGCCACGGCTTCGACGCCCAGACCGCTGAGCGCGCCGAAAACGTTTTCGATGAGGCGCGGGAGATCTCCCACGGCGACGCTGTTGTTGGTGACGTGCGCGGCAACGATGTCGGCGGTCAGAGTGATGAGCGTGTTTTCAGTGTCTTGGGTATCCGACATGCGGGTAATTCCTAATTACGCCTGACCCTGGTTTGGCGCACTAGTGGTCATAGGGCCGCAGGGGAATACCGATTTTCTACGTAACGTTCGCTGAACGGGGCGAGATCGACAGGCGCAAGAGGATCGCAGCGACATCGCCTCCCACCTGTCAGCAGCGGACACTCACATCGGCCAAAACATCGGCCCATTTTGGTGATGCAGATGCGGGAAGGCGGGGTGTTCCTTCATTTCCTGGCAAGCCAGGATCGGCCAAAAGTATGCCGTGCATACCGCCTGTTCCTATGGAGCCCGCGCGAATTGGCGTGTTAAACGGCGCGAAGCGCTTACACCCGACGCGCTCCCTATCTCCTGGCAGCCGCGAAAACCAGGAGGCGAGCCTGAACGCGCATACCGCGAAGCCCGCAGGCTCAAGTTCAAATCCTGGTCCGCCTGTTCCACTGCCTACCGGCTTCATCATGCGAGGCCCGGCGCGGTCCTTCGGCGCCGCACAGTTTGCACATCACGGCAAAGAGCTGGGCGTATACGTGCTCGTAGAAGCCTACGTTGGTCGAGGCACAGAAAGGACATGGCGCGAGTTCGATGGCTGGATCCACGTGGACTCGGCGGCGGGACCCGTCTTCCATCCTCGTGATGTTCGGCTCGTCGGACATCCCATTTCCCCAAATTGCGACCCTCTAGCTGTCTGAAATATGTAGCCGGATCTCCGACACAATAGGACACGGGATCGCGAGCTCCGTCCAACCCTCATGGCTCGAGGTGACGGGGCGATTCGGCCCCATCTCTCTAACCTCGCTTTAATACAGTTTGGACTATCCGTGTGCCCCTGCCGAGGAGGATGCCGTGCGCGAAAATCAGAAAATTCGCCCATCGGTCGTCATCGGTCCGCTCGGTGAACCGCTATCACTCGAAACGCTGCCGCCGCCCAACACTGCTCGGTGGGTAGTGCGCCGCAAGGCCGAGGTCGTCGCCGCGGTAGGTGGGGGGCTCCTAACGATCGACGAGGCTTGCGAGCGCTATTATCTGACGCTCGAGGAGTTTGCTTCGTGGCAACGGGGCGTTGAGCGATCGGGCCTAAATGGGCTCAGGATTACTCGCTCGCAGCAATACCGCGACCAGTACGAGCGCCTCAATCGATACTGACGCTGGTTCTTCCGGCGCTAAGCGCGGGCCACCGTCTCACCCGACTGCGATCTTAAATATAGAGATCGGTCTGGTAGGCCGATCTGATCCAACCAGGTAGGCGTGGCACTGCGTAGACCAACCGCCCATTCGCAAATGTCAGGCAATGGCTCGGCGGCTGGTTCAGGCGCGAATTGTCAAAGACCATGCCGCGATCTGCTTTGAGAACCGCGGCGCGGATGAAAGGCGCGCCGCGACCATAACGGGTACGGATCTTGTCCTCGGGGACGATATGTCCGCCCTCCTCGACGCGTGCCCCGACACGCGCGACAGAGAGATCTGGAGTATCAACGCCGACATGCATCACTATGACGGTGAAGCCTCTGGTGCGTGCTTCGTCGATGAGTTCAAGCTTCGAGGGGTGCGAAAAGACGGTCTCCGTCACGAAATCCCGGCCTTGAGCGAGGCAATCCCCCCGGCGTGAAGAGGCGATGTCGGCCGCTTTGTAAGACGCAGTCGGTGACGGATCGCGCAATTCGTCACGCTGGATGATGTCGGCGTTGATGAAGAGCCCCGCGAAACTCGGCGCGATGCGGGCCGCGTATAATGTGGACTTGCCGGCACCGTTGGGCCCGGCAAGCACGATCATCGTTGGCTTCATGCGTTACGGGCGGCTTTCTCACGCACGAGGTTGCCGGCTGCATCGAGACCAACACCCAGCCCGAGTTGTCGCCGCCGGGCGAAGAAAGCATCCTCGTCAGGCCCGGGTTGCCCCATTTTCTCGACAAAGCTGTCTAGCCAGACATCCTTCTCTTCGTCGGTGAGCTCAGTCGTCGCGATGTCGCCCGCAAGCGCCGCGGTGATGCGGGCATGATCGAAATTCCCGGATTTCTCGATAGCGCGACCGATACGCACCCAATGGGCGATCTGGCCGGCGATCGAGCGGCTCTGCAACTCGGATTCGCGGCGCACGATGCTCATGATATCGTCGCCAAGTTTGATGGACTGGGCCATGGATTACCTCCCGGTCACTAGGTAGCATTTTGCCACCTTAGTTTCAAGCGAGAGGAATTGCATGGCACAGTCCCAGACCACCAAGCTTGTCTAACAGCATCGTTGCCTCCAGAGAGCGAGGGGTGAGCAACCGCACTCCGCCAGCGCGCCGGCTGCTATCCACCTCTGGCAATGCCAAAGCCGCAGAACGAAGATCGTCCCACCCGCGATTTCATAGCGCATCTCATAATTGCCAACGATGATCCGGCGGACCTCACGCGGTTCATAAGCTTCCACCTTCTCGCAATCCTGGGATAATCGAGCAAACGAATAGGACGTGGGCGAGCTGCTGGACGATGCGAGCCGCAGCGTCGGCCGCCACGGGTTTGAGATGTTCATGGAGGCGTACGAGGTCCGACGAGGCCTTGGAGGTCCAGTGGATTTTCATTTAGTCGGCGGGCAGCGGCGTATCCGTTCCAAGGCTATCAGCCCACGCCTGGATCGCCTGATGGTCGATCACTCGACCGGCATCCACATCCTCCAAGGCTTCCAGCGTCATTTGATGCCGCTCTTCCTCCTGATGGACCCAAGCGGCCATTGATGTTCGGCAGTCAGGTGATCGGCATGGGCCTGCTAGTCTATTCTCTGCGTCATTTTCGCGGCTGATCATCGGCCTATCTAATGACACAGCCCGGCGTCGCGGTGCTGGCAGGCTGGCTCGGTTTCGACCAAGCCCTGACCGAATGGGACGGATTTGGCATCGTCCTGGTCCGAGCAAGGGGGGTGCCAGCGCGGGCGGAAGTCGGGCCTAAATTTCAGGGGGAGGACCGCATCCGGTTAGGAATCATGCGGCGGATATACGTCGCTCCCGCCTGGCTGAGACCTTAACCGCAAATTCTTTGCACTCAACCGGCATTATATCTCGTTTGCTTAATAGAAAACCCAAGCGCACTCTTCAAACTCGCTGCTGGAAATATGAAAAATGCAGCGCCTTCACGACCGGGCGAGCTGAATCCTTTGGATGATCTGGTCTTGCCTGACTTGGCGAGGACGAACGATGCTGAATGTAATTCTTCCGCTCAGTACAAGCGCGATCATTCTGATCGCCATCGGCATGCTGTTGATCGCAAGCGAACTTTCATCTCCTTCGCACGGAATTGTCGCGCTGCTCGGCCTCAGCGGGGTCATCGGCGGCGCGGCGATCCTCTACCATCCAGAAGCGGCCGCGATGATCAGCGCACCAGCTGTCCTGATTGCCGGACTGACCGCGCTCGTTGCCGCCGGACTGTTGATGGTGATGGGCCTATCGGCGCGGCGGCGGCGAATCCGCACAGGCACCGAAGCCTTGCTCGGCATGACCGGACCCGTTCTGAGCTGGAGCGGAGACTGCGGCCATGTTCTTGTTCATGGCGAACGCTGGCGCGCGAAGGGCGGCCAGCTGACCCCCGGCGGCCACGCAAGAGTAACCGGTATCGACGGGCTCACTTTGCACGTTGAGGGCGCCCGAAACGATGGGGCAACGCGGTGACCTGATCAAATCGTGAAGGAGAGTGCCATGAACATCCTTGAAAACCCTGTGCTGATCGCGGTGGCCGCTCTTCTCGTCCTGGTTGTTCTCCTCCTCCTCAGCGCGATCCGGATATTACGCGAATATGAGCGCGGCGTGGTCTTCACGCTCGGCCGCTTTTCCGGCGTCAAAGGCCCGGGCCTCATCCTGCTGGTGCCACTGATCCAGCAACTGGTGCGCATGGATTTGCGAACCATCGTCCACAGCGTGCCCACTCAGGATGTCATTTCGAAGGACAACGTCTCGGTTAAGGTCAACGCCGTCATCTACTTCCGGGTCGTGGATCCCGAACGTGCAACGATCCAGGTCGAAAACTTCATGCAGGCTACCAGCGAGCTCGCCCAGACCACCCTGAGGTCGGTCCTCGGCAAGCACGAACTCGACGAACTCCTTGCCGAGCGGGATCGCCTGAACGCCGACGTCCAGGAAATCCTCGACGCGCAGACCGATGCCTGGGGCATCAAGGTCGCCAACGTCGAGATCAAACATGTCGACATCGACGAATCGATGGTCCGGGCGATTGCCAGGCAGGCAGAAGCAGAGCGCGAACGCCGGGCAAAGGTGATCAACGCCGAAGGCGAGCAGCAGGCGGCACAGAAGCTGGTCGAGGCCGCGCAGATCCTCAGCCGCGACGCCGGCGCGATGCAGCTACGCTATCTTTCGACCCTGAACGTGATCGCAAACGAGCGCAGCAACACGATCGTATTTCCCTTTCCGGTCAAACTGGACGAATTGCTGGCCACCATCGCTGGCCGTGCGGCGCAGCCGGTATCATGACGAATGAGCTAGAGCATCATCCTCCACATCGGAGAAAACGCATGAGGACATATTATCCCGCGATTACCGCGTGCCTCGTCGAAGCACGCGCGCCCAGCCGCGGCGAGATCAGGCGTGTCGCGAGCCGTATGCGGCATGAAATTTTTGCCGATCAGACGCTCGATCGTGCGGATCGCCATTTTCTTATCCGCGCCGCGCTCACCGCACTAGGGCACGGCATCGACTAATCCGTCCCTCGCTCGGGGCTTACGCCGCATAACCGCCTTTGCCCCTCACGTTAGACGCGGAGTTCGCCTGCAAATGGAAGGCCTGACAATCACGCGCCGTGGTTCGGCGCAGGCCGGCGAGTACAGAGCTCACGTTGCCGGCAGCAACCTTTTCGGTCGATTGACCTGGATAATGCGCGATGGGACAAGGATCGCTGAGCACACCATCGTACCGCCGGAGCTCGCAGGTCGGGGTGTCGCCGCTGCGCTCGTCGATGCCCTGATATCCGATGCCCGCGAGCACGAGTTCAAGATCGAACCGCGATGCTCCTACGTAGGGGCCGCCTTCAAGATACATCCGGACTGGAACGATGTCCTGGCCGGCGAGCATTTTAGGGTGCATCGTCTGAGCCGATAATACCGCCTTCGCCTTCCAATCGCGCAATCTGCCGCACGTCCTGGCGCGTGAATTTCAGTCTGACGCCCTTTCCCATACCGTCGGATTCGTCGACGACAATCACGCCAAAGTATTCGAGCGCGCGAGCTATCGCCTCAACCTCCGGATCTGATCCGATCCAAGCGCTCCCGCCGCGCTCGATCTGCTGCAGAGCGGCAACTGATATGCCCGCGGCGCTCGCGAAGTCCGCCCGGCCCACGCCTACGAGGGCGCGCGCCGCAGCGATCAGACGGCCTGTGAGCTTAAAGCTATTGTTCATGGCCGGCATTACCCTTTCGAGGATGAAACTATCGATCGTGGCACGTCCAATATAGTGGACGCGCCACGATCGTAAACTGAGCGGGATGAAATATGAGGATCGAGCGCCGCAGCATTTTGTACTGCGCACGATTGGGCGGGGCAATTGCAGTTGGGTAGGGAATGATGATGCACTGTGTGCGAGCACGGCGTGCAGCTATAGCTAGTATGATGGCCATCAGCATGCTCGTTGTGGCCAGCCAGCGATCGAGACTGGAAGGGCACCACACGATCGGGACTTAGAGTTTTCAAAAGCGAGTCCTTGCTTGCCGCCCCCTCGACGCCTGACGCTGTGGACGCAATATGTTCGGGACACACTTAGTCAAAGTAGTACAGTTTCATCTCGTCCGCGACTCGCAAGATGTCCTGAAAACTTCGAAAAGGAAACAATGATGTACAAACACCTTCTTATCGCAACCGATGACTCAGACGTGGGCGAAAAAGGTGTGGAGCACGGGCTCTCGCTGGCTAAGGCCCTCGGCGCTCGCGCTACGATAATCACTGTGACCGAGCCGTTTCCAATTACCGGTGGAGAGTTCGCCCTTGTCCCAGGCGAGGCACTGTTGGGCAGTTATGAAGCTTCTCAACGCGAGAGGGCAACCGCGACATTGACTGCGGTGAAGGCGTCGGCCGATCGGGTAGGCATCGCGGTCGAGACATTGCACGTCGCAGATGCCCAGCCCGCGGAAGCGATCCTTGCAACCGCGAAGTCACTTAATTGCGATCTCATCATCATGGGGTCACACGGCCGTAGAGGTTTGGGACGCCTGATACTAGGCAGCAAGACCTACGAAGTGGTATCGCATGGCCATATTCCAGTTCTTGTAGTGCGATAAAAAGGCCTAGATTGAATAGAATACTGCCGAGGTTTGTCTTAAGACGACATTAACACATCGCTTTAATTAACATGTTTCGTTTATGCGTTGTTTAATCTGCCTTGGTTTTTACTCCGGGATGTTGATTTCCTCCTTGAACGGGCCATATCGATAATGATGCCTAGTTTTCTTCTCTTAGCTCCTCGGGAGCCGCAGCGCCTGATGTTCGGCAACTAGCCGGACGCGCGCCACGCCAGCGCAAGCGTCCGGCTTGAGGCGCACAGGGAAGGCTAGCAGACTCGCACCGCGCGGATTTGAGCAGTTTCCACGTCAGGCGGAACTCCGTTGGCCGACGCGGTCGCTTACTATTGAAAGCGCGCGTCCGCAGAAAAGGACACACAAAATGGCAACCTCATATGGTCGGTTGAGGCCGCGCTCAGGCGCGGCATTACAAGTCGGAAGCTTGCTCAATCGTTACCCTCGATTAAGCGAGCAGGAACTGGCAAACCTAATCGAACTCATGCCTTATCTGCCGATATTGGATCAGGCGCTAATCACCGCCGACGACCAGTTGGCGGGCAAGTTTGCTGAATTCTTACGTGACCACCGGGCAATGCTGACTGCGCCGCAGCATCCGATAGCTTTGTTCACGATCACCGCATTTCTAGCGTTGGTCGCCATTTCCTGGGCATTCTCATGACCTAACGCCCAAGTTAAGCCCAGATGAGACCGCCTCAAGAAACCCGCAAAAATCGGCTGGGGCAACCTTAGATATCCGCTTCTTGCCGGCATAACGTCCGATTTGCTTAGTTGGGACGAGGGTGCTGAGGCGACATTAGCTCCGATCTGAAGCAGTCGTCGCGGACTCCTGAAGCTCAGAGGTGGCTATCCGGCAGGCAGAGCTCGGTCAATCCAGGAATCCAGCAAAGGGTGGACTCACGCTCGCCTGAGGTCAACATGACTCCCATAAAGAGTTGAGAAAAGTGATATATTGCCGAGTCGTTCGATTCCTGCCCGACATGGCAACGTACATTTCGATAAGGAGGCAGCCAATGGCCATCAATATAGGACTCTCCCACGAGGAGCGCGAGAATATCAGCAACGGATTGTCACGGCTGCTAGCTGACAGTTACACGCTCTATCTCATGACCCACAGCTTCCACTGGAACGTCACGGGCCCAATGTTCAACACATTGCATCTCATGTTTATGCAGCAGTACACTGAGCAATGGACGGCACTGGATTTGATCGCTGAAAGGATCCGTGCTCTCGGCTTCCCCGCCCCGGGCACTTACAAAGAATTTGCGGCACTCGCTTCGATTCAAGAGGTAGATGGAGTGCCCAAAGCGATGGAGATGGTGCGGCACCTCGTCGACGCGCAAGAAGCAACGGCACGCACGGCCCGCCAATTATTCCCGACGGTGGGAGCCGCAAACGATCAACCCACAGCGGACCTTCTAACCCAGCGCCTAGATGTCCACGAGAAAACAGCTTGGATGCTGCGCAGCCTGCTGGAAGAGTGAGCAATGCGTAAAACCGCGCTTCAAACTGCCTTCTCTGATGGGCTCTAGGCGCTTCAGGGCATTAACAATTTCTGTGTATCATGGGCGTCGATTGCAAGGCGCCCAACGCGGACAGCGCAGCTCAGGTGACCTGATGTTCATTGCTAGTTGCCAGCGCCCGCTTCATTTGGCCTCCATCCTCGCCTCGAGGCGAATACGACTCACGACCATTGTTCCGCCGTCACCTTGCCGGTTTTGCACTCATTCGAAATAAGAAATGCTCCCCGGCCAGGCATTGGCGAGAATGTCCGGTAATACGACAACGCCCGCCGCATCAGAGTCCGTCCGCTTTAGGCGTTGCCATTCGAAAGCTCTTTCTGGGCCGATCTCGCATTTTTCCCAGTGTTGGGAGTGCGGCCGGCACGAGTATCTTGCAATCCGCGCCGACGATCTCAGAGGGTGCGATCTGCTCAATGCCGTCGGTTCCGACCAAGCCTACGAAGCCGGCTATCTGCTTAGCGGAGGAGCGAGCCTATCAGCGGTGTTAATCGCTTGCGAGACTGTCACGACCTTCAGTTCGCGTTCGTGCCCCTCACGATCAGGCCAGAGAATCGACTGTCCTTCACGCAGCCCGATGAGGCCTGCGCCAACTGGTGTGAGGACCGAGATTCGGCCCGCGGAAATATCGGCTTCGCCAGGGTAGGCAAGCTGGTAGCTGTAATCCTTGCCGCTGGCTTCATCCACGAACTGCACAGTGGCGTGCATCGTAACGACATTGCGCGGAATCCGGGCGGCCGAATGGGTCGTTGCGCGGGCGATTTCATTGAGCAGCAGGTCGCTCGCTTGCGGTGCGCGATCCTCGGCAGCTATCGCCAAATCGGTCAGCGCTTCGGCTTCCGTATCGATCATGTGAATTGGCGGCCGACGGCTCGCCTTCAGGGTGGTCATAATTTTCGCTTTCAAATGCGGCAGCGCCGCCGAATATCTCGGCGCTGCCTCCGGACATGTAACCTGTGCCCCGAGTTCGGGGCACGATGCACCGGAACCCGGGGCTAGAAGCCCGCGAGAATCTGCCCCCCCGTGGTGGCGAAAGCGACAATGACGGCGATGAGTCTTCATATGATCATGATGTAGGGAGTGTCTCGCCCGAGTCAAATGCGATCGCCTAAATATCGGCTCAGAGCCGGCGCATCATTGGTGACATAGCCTACTATCCGCGAGTGACTCAGTCGCTAAATGGAATGACCGTCAGTCTGGAGGGACAGCTTAAACTGAAGAATTGATCGGTCTGATGTAGAGACTTCCGTAGGCCTTCAGCGCAGCGATCATCAGTGGGATGGCGCCAAAAACGATTAAAATCAGGTCGCCGGTTAAGCGCATCCATTCGAGCTTCCGCGCGATAATACTGCTGGTGTAAGCGCTGAGAACCGCACCCGGTCTGCCGGAGGCATTTGGTCGTGAGTCACGCCGCCATATCGATGTTATTCGCGGCAGCATAATATTGTTCTTCGGCTTTGACAGGCGGGATGTTTCCGATAGGCTCGAGCAGTCGCCGATGGTTGAACCAGTCGACCCATTCTAGCGTGGCATATTCGACGGCTTCGACGCTGCGCCATGGAGCGCGCCTGTCGATCACTTCGGCCTTGTAGAGTCCGTTGATGGTCTCGGCCAAAGCGTTGTCATAGTTGTCGCCGACGCTGCCGACCGACGGCTCGATCCCTGCTCCGGCGAGGCGCTCCGTGTATTTGATGGACACGTATTGCGAACCGCGATCGCTATGATGGATGTGGCCGTCCCGATGGACCGCCCGGCGGTCATGAAGCGCCTGCTCCAGGGCATCGAGGACGAAGCTGGCATGGGCCGTCTTGCTGGCCCGCCAACCGACGATCCGACTAGCAAAAGGTATCGATGACGAAGGCGACGTAGACCAACCCAGCCCAGGTCGCGACGTAGGTGAAGTCCGACACCCACAGCAAGTTCGGCGCCGGCGCATAGAACCTGCGGTTGACGTGATCGAGCGGGCACGGCGGCGCCTTGTCGCTGATGGTCGTGCGCACCGGCTTGCCGCGGATTACCACTGCCAGGCCCATCTCACGCATCAATCGCGCGACCGTGCAGCGGGCGACCGGGAAGCCTTCTCGCATCATTTGTCGCCAGATCTTGCGGACGCCGTAGACCGCGAAGTTCTCAGCGAACACGCGGGCAATCTCGGGTCTAAGCGCCTATTCTCGTTGCGCCCGCTCCGATAGGCGCATCGGATCGCGACGCTGTGCGATACGCTCATGATACGTCGATGGGGCGATCGGCAGGACGCGGCAGCTTGGCTCGACCCCATAGGTGTCACGGTGATCGTCAATGAAGGCGATCATCGCTTGAACGGGCGGTCGAGCTCCGCCTGGGCAAAATATACCGACGCCTTGAGGAGAATCTCGTTGGCTTGTCGCAGTTCGCGGACGTCTCACTCCAGCGCCTTCATCTTGTCAGCCACCTCGGTCGGGACGCCAGCGCGCTTGCCGCTGTCGACTTCGGCCTGCTTCACCCACTCATGCAGCGTCTGCGGACCGCAGTCGATCTTCTCTGCGATCGACACCACAGCCGCCCAGCGCGAGGGGTAATCGCGTTCGTGATCGATCACCATGCGCACGCGCGCTCGCGGACTTCCGGCGCAAACTTGTTCGTTGTCTGGCTCATACAGGCTCCGCCTTCTCAGGAGTTGGAGCCTCCCGGCAAACCCGGTGCGGTTCCCATTGCTTATGCAGTTCAGCGGCGAAGGCCGCAGGGGTCTCGTATCCAAGGGCTGAGAGCGGACGCTGCTTGTTGTAGTTGTCCGCCCAGGCGGCGATCACCACGCGGGCATGGTCCTGGCTTAGGAAAAGGGTCTCGTTGAGCAGCTCGTCGCGCATGCGACCGTTTGAAGCTCTCGACGTAGCCGTTCTGCATGGGCTTGCCCGGCGCGGTGTAATGCCACTCGATGCCGATCTCCCCGCACCATGCCAGCGCCGCGTTGGAGGTCAGCTCGGTGCCGTAGCACATTGGGAAGAGCCCGGTTCGAGAGCCGCGATGACCCTGCCCGCAAGCACTCCCGGGTCACGTCATCGACGATGTTGAGGACCCGGAACCGGCGTCCCGATTCCATATGATCGTGCACGAAGTCGAGGCTCCGACGCTGGTTGGGTAGTGCCAGCACGGGTGAGCGTGTCGAAAGTCGTCAGAATCGTCACTCGCGTGGAAACTCTCGAGATTTGCACCGGGATGCTGGCACGCGTCACCGCGACGCTCGCTAAGTGGACCCGCATTGGACATCGGCACAATTGCATCGCAGAGGATGCCCTCGCCGCTGCTCGTAGCCGCCACGATGGGCCTGCCAGGCTGATTGCGGCGGACCTGTTGATGGACGTGCAGAAGCAAGCGCCGGTCGAAGAGGCTTTTCTTCGTAGCGATGTCCAAGCCAGGTTGACGAAGGTAGATGTCTAAACGACCGCGGGGCTACAGGTTTGTCGCCTAGCCAGTCAGTGGTACTCGGGCTGGACCTCTCCGCGTTGGAAGATTGACCAGATACCGCTCTGTTCCAGTCGGATTGAAAACGCGTATCGTTCCTCCAGGAACACATCGGCCTCATGACACTCGAGGCCCTGAACGATACCGAGGATGCGCTCGGTGCTGGAGGCTTCGACCTCTGCAGAGCCCAGAGATGGATCGGTCGGAAATACCTTATAAAGGGGCATGGAGTGCTCCGTTTGACGGGACCACGGTGGCGGTCTGATTGCCTGTCGAAAGCTAGCTGGAACGCACATTATTCGCAGGATGGCGATTCAATAAACGCCTCTGCAACCTCAGGGTCGCCAGCCCGTGTTTTGCAAGCGACGAAAGCATGATGTCGCTGCCGTGTCTGATGAAGAGACAACCTCGACCGAAGCGCGTCCGCCTTCTTGCAGCTTTGCCAGGATTGGTGACAGGCTACGCGCCGTGCGAGCTCGCATCGCAGCCGGCTGCCGGGATCAAACGACGGCACCAATGCCTCCACGGCCGGGCGCATAAACGCATCACTCGCGGCCGCTGCAGCGATCACGTTTAGGCAAGCGCGGACCTCGACCTACAAAACGCCGTTGCATTTTATATCGCACTGCGATATGTATTTGAGTGGGCTCTTCGACGTGAGCCTGGGTGGTGGCGACGGACTTGAAGGCTGATCGCAAGAGGTGCCGCTATGCTGATGCTGAAAATCATGGCTGAAGCGCTAGGACAAGTAATTGGAGGCTTGGTCGCGGCCGCCCTGTTCTGCTGGCTCTTCTGGAACGCGTTCAAGCTCGTTCGCCACCCCGAAATCAGCGCTGCCTTGTGTGTGCTCATCGCGGTCGCGGTTTGGGCGTTCGGTCCTTCCAGCCCTCTGCTCCGACTGACATCAGTTTACGCGGCGATGTTTGCGTTCTGGCTGTGGCCGGCCGGTCGCTTGTGGAGGCGCGAGCATCCGTCGATGAAGAGGAATTGACGATGTCGGCGCCCAACACATCAGCTACTGCACGCCCGCACTATCCGGTTATCGGCCTGCATCGGCGATGCGCGCGGCCCGAGTTTAGGCGAAATAAGTCGACTGATGCGCCGCATTCGTCGGGAAGCCTTTCCCTGCCCCCGGATCGGCGCGCCTATCCGATGCCGGCTGTCGGCGGCAGCTCTTGCGGCAGTAGGCTTAGATCGGCGTAGCGCCGCTGGACTGGCGGTTGCCCCAACGGTTGGGCAACGGGATGCCGCTGTCGGCGCAAACTTGAGCAACTCCGCTCCGGACCCAAAAATGCGCGAATGAACCCGCTGTCTGTCGAACCGATGGAATTATGGTTGCTCGCCGGAGCCAATCCCAGCGGACCCGCCAACAGGGGCGGTGTTTCTGCATCAGCGACAACTGAATGATCTCGGTGCGATCTGCAGCCCAGCGGAAGTACGCCCATTTCACGTAACCTATCCCGCCCACCACGTAGATGATCCCATCGAGGATTTCGTCGTCGACGGGATGTTCATCCACGAGACGGACGAGAAAGTCGGGCCTGCGGATATCGATTGCCGGCCGCGCTTCAGCGCCGGGACGCCGATTCAGGAGCCGTCATCGATACGCTGCCAGCTTGCGGCGTCGCCGACGATTTCTTCCTCGATGGCGACCGCCAGTATCTCATTTGCGGCGCCGGTCACGTCGATGTTTCGACGCGGTCGCGGCCTCAGGATGCAGGCTTGCGTGTGATCACCGCGCCGGGCGTCCGCACGGGCCTGTTTTCATCCGAACTCGCGATGCTTTTTGTAGCAGTACCGGACCGAGGTCGACTTGCCGCGATCTGGGTTCTGGGAACTGTGGCAGCGGATCGATAACACGGCCCTGCGATGTCCGGTCACGAGCAGAGCCCGTCAGCCCGATTCCGACCAATGCCGGTCGTTTCGTGATTGACATCTAAATGACCGGTTGCACCAGAACCTTCCGTTCGTGCGGCAAAGCACGGTCAGATCAATGCGCTCAAGGCACCGCCACCCAGCTGCACGCCGCGCAAGATGAGCAGCACAATCATGCAATCGTCCTTGCAGACTATATCGCAAAGCGTCGCTGATTGGACCGGCTTGGCGGTTCGCAAATGACCGCAACACCCCCATTTTAACCGGTCTGGGGCAAATCCCGATTCCTTGCGGCGCTAAACAGCATTCAAGTTCTGCCGGTTTTTGTGATGAGATCTGCCAGCGTGTAACCGTCCAGCACGTTTAGAAACGCGGCCAGCGCCTGCCGCAAAGCGCCGGTCATCCCGCAATCCGGGGCGATGATGCACTCACCGCAATCGACCAAGTCGAAACCGTCCTCGGTGTGCCGTACGACCGCGCCCACATTGATTTCCACTGCCAGCCTGGCGAGCTTGATGCCGCCAAAGCGGCCGCGTGCACTGGCCAGATAACCGGCATTCACCAGATCGTTGACCACTTTCATCAGGTTATTCTGCGAAATGTCATAGGCGCGCGATATCTCCGCGATGGAGCTCAACCCATCGGCCCGCGCGCCAAGGTAAATGAGCACGCGCAGGGCGTAGTCCGTGTAGCGCGTGAGCCGCGTGCAATCTCCTAGCATTCATATATGCATTTCTCTTGCATCTTTCAAAACCGTCTTTAGATGCATTCACGATGCATGAATAGGAGTCGGTCGGTGGACGACGGGAATGGGATCACGGAGGAAGCCCTTAAGCGGCTGGTCTCCCTGTTCTACGAGCGCGTCCGCGAAGATGAATCGCTGGGTCCGATCTTCAACGATGCGATCGAAAACTGGCCTGAACATCTCGACAAGCTAGTTACCTTCTGGTCGTCGGTGATGTTGACCACTGGCCGCTACAAGGGCAACCCCGTGGCCGCGCATCTAAAGCACCGGACGCGCATAAGTCGCGAGTTGTTCCAGCGCTGGCTGGCGCTTTGGAGCAGCACCACGACCGAGGTGTTGGAGCCCGGTGCGGCCGCTGCGATGCAGAGCAAGGCCGCGCGGATCGCAGAAAGCCTGCAACTGGCGCTCTTCTTCAAGCTCGATCTAAAAACCAAACCAGACCGCGCGGCGGCCTGACCGTCAAGGAATCCTTCATGCCAATCGCTCCCTATGTTGATCTCAGCATCCACTGCAAACCGCGCGGTCTGTCTGATCGCATCGCGCTGGCCTTCACCAAGGTATTGCGGTTCACGGCCGACACATTTTTTGCCAAGCGCTACGGCCACCGGGCCATCGTGCTTGAGACTGTAGCGGCCGTGCCGGGCATGGTCGGCGCAACGTTGACGCATCTGCGTTGCCTGCGGCGCATGTGCGATGACAAAGGTTGGATCCGCACCTTGATGGAGGAAGCGGAGAACGAGCGGATGCACCTGATGACCTTCATCGAGGTGGCCAAGCCGACTATGTTCGAGCGGCTCGTGATTCTGGCCGTTCAGTGGGTCTTCTACCTCGCCTTCTTCACGCTCTATCTGCTCAGCGCCAAGACCGCACACCGCGTGGTCGGATATTTCGAGGAAGAAGCGGTGATCAGCTACACGCTCTATCTCGCCGAACTTGACGAGGGCCGGTCCCCCAATGGCCCGGCACCAGCAATCGCGCGGCACTATTGGAAGCTTGCAGACGATGCGACCTTGCGCGACGTGGTGCTCCTGGTCCGCGCCGATGAGGCGCATCACCGCGATATTAATCATGGTTTCGCAAACGAACTCGCTGGTTTGCCGGTCAACCATGCGGCCGTGGCGCCCTATCCTGACCACGCCGACGACATTCGGTTGGCAGCCTGACATGGACGAGCCCTATCGCTCAACCCCAGTGTTCAACGAGACCAACCTCCCTGCGGCGCTGCGTGCCCGACACGCAACCAAGGTCGGGGTCTGGGGCATGGTTCGCGTGCTCGAAGGCAAAGTGAAACTTACCTATCTTGAGCCTCCTTCCGAACTTCTGCTCGATTCCGATACCCCGGGACCATTGCTTCCCGAACAGCCCCATTTTGTCGAACCGATCGGTGCGATGAAGATGCGGGTCGATTTTTACAGTGAACCGCCCGGCGGCTGACGCCGCCAGCACCAGCCTACCTCATGACCACGACAGGAGACGTTGATGTCACAGACACTCAGCGAGCCACCACGGGCAGATGACGTTGCGGGCCGGGACTATGACCATGATGGGCTGATCGACGAGGCTTGGCTCACGGCCCATACGCGGATCGAAGAGGCGAACAATTATCTATGCGGCCCGCGACCGTTCCTGCCCGCGTTCGTCGCCACCTTGTCGCTCGCTGGCGTCGCATCGGACAGAATTCATTATGAGTTCTTCGGCCCCGCCTACGAACTACTCGCCGCCTGAAGGGACCGACCGACATGGATGATCTCACCATCGCGCGCATGATCCACATCCTGGCCATCGTTTGCTGGATCGGCGGGGTTGCGTTTGCAACCACCGTTGTCATCCCGTCCGTCAAAGCCCGGCCGGCATCGGAGCGGATGGCTGCCTTTCACCGCATCGAAAGCCGCTTCGCGCCGCAGGCGCGCATCTGGCTTCTCCTCGCTGGCGGAAGTGGCCTCTGGATGATTCAGCGCGGAGGAATGTGGGATCGCTTCGGCGATCCCCATTTCTGGTGGATGCACGCCATGCTATGCGTGTGGTCGATCTTCTTTGTGGTGCTGTTTATCGTTGAACCGCTGATCTTGCGTCGCCGGTTCGAGGTTTGGGCAGCAAGATCTCCGGATGGAGCGTTCAGGCTGCTCCACCGCGCGCATATCCTTCTACTTGGTCTCAGCCTGACTACCGTCATTGGTGCGGTTGCCGGAAGCCGCGGGTTTTCGCCTTTTTAAACAGCCGATGAAGGAGTCCGACCGTTGTGCCTGATACCGAAAACAGATCGATAGATCCCGAACGCATAGAGGCGGTCGCGCACGCCGTCCATGCGCTTTGCCACGGACGATCCGATGTATCGCTAGCGGCGGCGGCGGCGGCGGCCCAGCATTTTGCAGGCACCGCACCGATAACGGATTCTATTCTCGCGCAACGCGCTGCGCTGGAAACGGCCGTAACAAAGAGGGTGGAGCAGCACAAGAGAGCCAGGCCGAGTCCGACGCAATCGCGACCAGGCATCGCGGGAATCCTTCCTGCCAGCGACGCGCCCGCATGGATTCATCGCGGCATTGACCGCTTCAGGCAACGGTAGAAAGATAATTGATCATGGCACTTCATCACGCGCAGCACGGCGAGATCGTACATCTCTCAGACTTAGGTGTGGGCGGAGATGATGCCCACACGACCGCCCTCGTCAAAACCGAGGCCTTTGAGGCCATCCACCTCATCGTTCACGCTGGCGCCGTAATCCCGCCGCACCATGTTGCCGGACAGGCTACGCTCCACTGTCTGCGTGGCAGAGTGTCTGTATTGCTCGGAGCCGCGACGGCTGTCTTGCGGGCGAGCGACTGGATGTATCTCGATGGCGGCGAGGAGCATGGCATCGAAGGCATTGAAGATGCAGCCTTGCTGCTCACCATATTATTCGAGCATCCAACCGTCTCAACTGTAAGCTGAACGCATGCGAACTGTAATCATCAGCCGCTTTCGGCTGTTCTTTGTGAGAGGCACCATACATTCTCCGCGCCGCGCTGCCCTCAACGGCCAATTGCGAGGCTTCTATCAGACTACGACCAGCTGGGCCCATTACCGATGTTGAACGTATGCCGGACCGTTCAATTCTTTCCCAACCTTCGGTTTCGCCAGGAGACGCGCAATGGACGAAGCCGCCCAACCCAAATTTGATCCTGAAGTAAGTCCCTTGTCGAAATGGTGGCTGCGATCGGTCCTGATGGTGATGATCCTTGGCTTTGCGGGGCTTCTGGCGATCACCATGCTCTCCTATCGGAACGCTCCGCCCATCCCGGATGTCGTTGTGGATGCCCGCGGGGAGACCCTGTTCACAGGTGATCAGATCCGCTCGGGACAGGCCATTTTTCTGCGCTATGGCTTGATGGACAATGGCACGATCTGGGGACATGGAGCCTATCTTGGCCCCGATTTTTCGGCCGAAACGCTGCATCAGATTGGTGAGAGCCTAGCCACCTCCCTGGCACAACAACAATTCGCCAAGACTTTGAACGCTCTTACCCCTATCGAGACAGGGTCGATCCGCGGTCAGGTCGCCGTCACGCTGAAAACCAATCGTTTCGAGCCTGCCAGCGACACTCTTCGCCTGACTGCGCCGGAGGCTATTGCCTACCGCGCGCAGACAGCCCGCTGGACATCCTATTTCATCAACCCAGCGCGCAACGGCGGTCTCGCGCCCAAGCTCATTACCGATCCGGCAGAATTGCGCGACTTGACCGCGTTCTTTTGCTGGACGGCGTGGGCGTCGGTCGCTGATCGGCCGGGGGGCGGACTATTCCTACACCAACAATTTTCCCTATGATCCTGGCGTCGGTAATGTTGCTCCGGCCGGGGCACTCCTCTGGAGCGCACTCAGCCTGATCGCCCTGCTTGCCGGCATCGCGGCAGTACTGCTTGCCTTCGGCAAATTCGATTATCTGGGCTGGATTACGCGGGGCCATAGCGCCACGCCGCAGGTGATCCCGGGACAGGCAAGCCCCGGACAACGCGCCCTCGTCAAATTCTTCGTTGTCGTCTCCTTGCTGTTTCTGATGCAGACGCTCGTAGGTGGTGCGGTTGCGCATTATCGCGCCGATCCGGGAAGTTTCTACGGCTTCCAGCTCGAGAGTATCTTTCCGAGCAACCTGATGCGCATCTGGCACTTGCAGACCGCAATCTTCTGGATCGCGACGGCCTATGCGGCAGCCGCGCTGTTTCTTGGCCGCTCGCTCCGGTCCGATGAGCCCCGCTGGCTGCCTGCAGCCATTCATCTTCTGTTCGCGGCTTTCGTTATCGTCATCGGCGCCAGCCTTCTTGGCGAATGGGCGGGTATATCTGGATGGCTTGACGACTGGTGGTTCCTGTTCGGCAACCAGGGCTGGGAATATCTCGAGATCGGCCGGTTCTGGCAGTATCTGCTTGTTGTGGGATTACTGGGGTGGTTCGCCCTGCTCTGGTGGATTTCGCGGCCCAGCCAGAACACCAACGTCCATGCACGGCCGATCGCCCGGATGTTCCTGCTCGGCGCGCTGGCCATTCCCGTTTTCTACGTTCCCGCCCTGTTTTTTGGCGCAAAGACCAACTTTACCGTGGTCGACACCTGGCGCTTCTGGATCATTCATCTGTGGGTTGAGGGCTTCTTCGAATTCTTCGCAACCACCGTGGTCGCGCTGATGTTGTTCCAGCTAGGCCTCACGGGCCGGAACACCGCACTGCGCGTCATTTATCTTGACGCGATCCTCTATTTCCTAGGCGGCCTGATGGGGACTGGCCATCACTGGTACTTCTCGGGTCAGACCCAGATCAATATGGCGGCATCGGCGCTGTTCTCTGCGCTGGAAGTGGTGCCCCTGACATTGCTGACGCTCGACGCATGGGATTTTGTCCGCACGACACGCGGCGAAACCGGCCAAAATGGCAGCGCATCGGCGCTGTCCCACAAGTGGACCTTTTATTTCCTCATGGCGGTGGGGTTCTGGAATTTCCTCGGCGCCGGCGTTTTCGGATTTATGATCAATCTGCCGATCGTGAGCTATTATGAGGTTGGAACGATCCTGACTCCCAATCACGGCCACGCCGCCATGATGGGCGTCTTCGGAATGCTTGCGCTGGCCTTGATGGTGTTTGTGCTGCGTCAAACGACTGACTTGGAGCGCTGGCCAGACATCGAAAAATATATCCGCGTCGGATTCTGGGGGAGCAACATCGGACTCGCCTCAATGGTGGTCTTCAGCTTGTTTCCTTCTGGAGTTCTGCAGGTTTGGGATGTGGTGCAGCATGGCTATTGGCACGCACGCAGCATCGACTACACCGGCAGCGCAATCGCACGGCAGCTCGAATGGATGCGCCTACCTGGCGACCTGATCTTCATCGTTTTTGGCGCGATCCCACTGAGCATAGCCACCTTCAAAGCCTATTGGATGGTTCGTGCTGCATCATTTGCAGGGAGTGGAATGAAATGAGCCCAACAGGGAGGCCTTCGCGCACGACATAAGCAATCTCAACATGCGGAACGACGGCTTGTGCCCGCCCGCTCGCTGCGCAAAAGCCTCTAGCCAAATTCGTCCGGCGACCACTCGAATCTCTTGGGCTGTCGGCGAGCAGGAGGCGAGTATACATGCGGTCAGCGCTGGATATGGCTATTCGGGGATGCACACACCCTGCGGCGAATCGAATTCAGTGATCTGTGGATGGCACGAACGGACGTTGCATGCCACAGATCGCGAACGTCGGGTATTGTCGGAAACTGCCGTTCTGCCCCTACCGCAGGAATGGCCGAAAAGTCCCAAAGCCGGCCGCTCACTGCGGCTCACCAGGTTGAGGAACAATGGACCGGTTTTAGAGGGCGTGTCTCGACCGGTGACCGCATTTTTGCTGTCGACGACAAGCTGTTCGATTCTACGCATCCGGCTCCCGGCAAGCGCCTTAGCGGCCAGCCAGCAGGAACACGGTTGTCGCTCACCCTCGAGGCGGGAAGGCAAACTTCGCTAGTCCTGAGGGATTATTTCTAACTGTGGCTTAAGTGGTGACAGCGAAACGATCGCTTAACGCCAGGTTGTCAACCCAATATATTTGTGGCTATCCTTTAAAAACATTCGTTTGCAAGCCTCTGGCTGCTCTCTCACACTCTGTGAAAGGCCATCGTGATAATAACTGGCACAGGCCCGTTCCAGCTACGAGAGGAATGCCTCATGAAGTGGCGGGCAGAGAAGCCACCGACACCGGGCTCACCATTTTCCTGGCTCGGGATGATTTGGTCCGTCGTCATGGCGGCCATCATGTACGGGCTCTACCTGCTCCACGACTTTCGTGTATTAAGCGAAGAGCAGATCATGCTCTTCGTCTTCATAGTCGTACCGGTCGCCGCTTTTGTCCTGTCCGGCGCGGGGCAGGATCGGAGTCAAAACGAAGCGGACGCCGCCGAAGATTAACTTACGGGACCAGATGGACGCCTGATTGAGGATCGCCCGTGGAGGGCTTGGCGTCCTGAACTGCCGTGGGATTTGTTACCTCAAAATTGTTGCGCTCATCCATCAATATTTTGCTCTACGCCTTGGATGCCATGCTCAGCTATCGGCATCTGCTCAAGGAAGGTGCTGACCACGGTCGCAAATGATCGTGACAAATCCCCACAGCAGTTTGTCACGGTAGCGATTGATGACCATCCCGCTAGCAGCGCTCCGCCGCCTGCCTCCCATCGCGCTGGACATTGATCCGCAAAAGCTGCTCTTTTCGATGAGTAGTTTTATCGCGGCAGCTCTCACTCTCGGTGTGGCTTTCTGGGCCAGTCTACCGCGGCCCTGGTGGGCGCTCTTGACAGTCTATGTGACCGCACAGCCCATGGCAGGTGCGTTCCGTCCCAAGGCCCTCTACCGGCTCGGCGGAATCGCAACGGGTGCGGTGGTCACGATCGCCCTTGTTCCCAATCTGCAGTCCACACCTGAGTTGCTGGTCCTGTGCCTCGCAGTCTGGACCGGCTTTTGTATCTATATTGCGGTCCTGGACCGTACTCCGCGCGCTTTCCTGTTCCAAATGGCGGCTTTTAGTTCGGCGGTGATGAGCTTTCCCTATCTCGACGATCCCGGCAACATTTTCGAAACGACAATCGCGCGCGTTGAAGAGATGACGCTCGCCATTCTTTGCGTCACCGCTTCCCACGCCCTGCTCCAGCCGTGGAGTGCCACTCCGGTTATTCGGGCCCGCGCACAAGCATTTCTTAGTCATGCGCGGCGATGGACCGCCGAAGCGTTGGGCCGACATCACACCCGTCTCGAGAATGAGCATCGCCGCACTTTGGCAGCCGATGTGACTGAACTTGGCATGATTGCGATCCACTTGCCTTTCGACCAGCGCTGGGCGCCGGCCACGATGCGTCGGGTAACGGCACTGCAGCAGCATCTTGCGAATATACTTCCGCTAGCGTCGGCAGCCGCCAACCGGCTCGACCGGCTGCGCGAGAGCGCCTCCCTTCCGCCCGTCCTTGAAGCGCTGCTCGAGGATACCATCGGTTGGTTGGTGTGCGAGGATGGCCAGCTAGCTCAAGTGGGGCCATTGGTGCGTCGTTGCGAAGCGATGGCGCTGGAAGCAGAAGCCAAGGGCGACTGGACCGCGCTGTTGACGGCGAGCGCCTGCACTCGCATTGCAGAGTTTCTGACCGCTCTTGCGGCGAGCCATCGCCTCGCTGCCAGGATCGGTTCCCCGGGCCGTCCCAATCTTGCTGCAGCGACCGCGTATCGCTTTGTGTTAGCGCGCGATCACGGGGTTGCGGCGCTCGCCGGATTCGCGACCGGAACAGCGATATTACTCTACTGCGCCGTCTGGATTCTGCTCGCCTGGCCGAACGGGTCAGCGACTGCCGCATTCGCAGCGTTAATCACTTGCTCCTTTGCCGCTCAGGACGATCCTGCGCCCATCATCGCTCACTATCTACTTGCAACGCTCAAAACCTTTCCCCTGGCAGCGCTTTACCTTTTCGTCATCCTGCCGCGGGTCGACGGGTACGAGATGCTGATAATCACTTTAGCGCCGGCGCTCTTGTGGATGGGATATATTCAGGCCGACCCGAAGCGATCCCCGCAAGCCTTGCCAATGTTCTCGTGCTTCATCGTAGCCATGGGTTTTCTCGCGCGATTCCAGGCGGATTTCGCGCTGTTCGTCAACACTGGGCTGGCGCAGCTTGGCGGTATTGTAGCGACTCTTGCAGTCACCCGAATGTTCCGGTCTGCCAATGCAGCTTGGACGGCGCGCCGCATCCTACGCGCTAATTGGGGTGAGCTTTCCCAGCTTGCAGATATAAGGCGACCATTCCTCGCCGAACGATGGACGGCTATGGCCGTCGACCGCCTTGGTCAGGTCGCCGCGCGCATGGCCTTCGCGGCACCGGGCGACGCTCTCCACGCCGCCGATGGGCTTGCAGATATGCGCGTTGGACGGAATATCATCCCGATCCGAAGCGCCCTCCCCCATGTGCCGCATGAAGCCAGGCATTTATTGGGCGTCGCTCTCGCGCGGCTCTCCCGCTTTTACGGTGAACGGTGGCGCGAAGGCCAAGCCATCGCTCCACCACAGATGCTCCTTGTGGAGCTCGACAAAGCCTTGAATGCTCTACTCGGGCTGGAGCTCAACGCGCCACGTCGGCGGGCACTACGGGCTCTCGTAGGCGTGCGCTGCAACCTGTTCCCGACTTCTGCGCCATTGGTGCCGGACGAAACAGTATGATCGACGAGATCCAGATCCTCGGCGTCTATGTGCCTGCCGCACTCGCATGGGCCGTCGTAGCAGCGATCTTCGTTTACGCGCTGCGCGCTCCTTTGCAGCAGCTGCCTGTCTACAGACTCCTCTGGCACCCGAGCCTGCTCGAACTTGCACTGTTCGTTCTCTCTTGGTGGGGGCTGAGCGCCCTGGCCGACACCTTCCTCTAGTGATGGGCCCTCAGCCAACTATGCTTCATCGACAGAATTTGTTGCGTTCCGCCGTTACCGCGACAGTGATCCTCGTGATCCTGGGCGGGATCTACGCGCTATGGCTGCGCTACCAGGTCGAACCCATAACACGCGACGGCAAAGTCCGTGCCGATATGGTTCCGGTGGCCGCCGACGTCGGTGGCCTCGTTTCGGAGGTGCGTGTAAGCGACAACGAAACAGTGAAAAAGGGCGACCTGCTTTTCGTGATTGACCGACCTCGTTATCGCCTCGCGCTGGAACAGGCCGAAGCGAACCTCGTCAATGCGCAAACTGCGCTCGCCCAGGCAGTCCGCGAGGACCGCCGAAACCGTGCGATGGCCGAATTGATCGCGGCTGAGGCCATCGAGCAGGGTCGTGCGAAGGTCGAGGGGCTGCGGGCCGCAGTAGGACAAGCCGTCGCGGCGCGCGATCTTGCCCATTTCAATCTCGAGCGCACCCTCGTTCGGGCCCCGGTTGAAGGGACTGTTTCGAATTTCTCGCTACAACCTGGCACCTATCTATCTGCCGGAAAGCCGGCTCTGGCGCTTGTTTTTGATCGGTCGCTGCGCGTTGAAGGCTACTTCGAGGAAACCAAGCTGCCCGCGATTAAGGTAGGCGACAGGGCAAGCATCTATCTGATGGGGGTTGCTGACGAGATCAGTGGTCATGTCCAAAGCATCGCGGGCGGCGTCGAGGACCGCGAACGCGCTGGAAGCGACGGACAACTCGCCAATGTGAATCCCTCGTTTACTTGGGTGCGCTTAGCGCAGCGCATCCCGGTTCGAATTGTGATCGACAAAGTCCCGGCCAATGTACGCTTGATCCCCGGCCAGACTGCGACAGTTGTTGTCCATCCGCGCAACGACGGGCGCGAAGTTCATCGGAGCCTACCGTGGTGAGAGCGCGCCTTCTTCTTGCCGTCGCCCTTCTTTCCGGCTGCGCCAAGGTCGGCCCCGACTATCATGTTCCCGATGCCGCGCTGGTGCACATCCCAGCAGCGCAGGGCGCGTTCCGCTTGGGCGGGGCTGTGAGCGTCGCCGAACCGCTCCCGGATCGGTGGTGGCAGCTCTACAACGATCCGGTGTTGGATAGTCTTGTGACACAAGCCCTCGCCGCAAATACCGACCTCAGGATAGCCCAAGCCAATCTCGAACGAGCTCTGGCGCTGCTCGATGCCTCAGGCGCCAGCCGGGAACTCCAAGGTCGCGTCGATGTGGACACGAGTCATTCGCAGCGCTCCGCCGAGGCCGAGCTGTCTCACGCGAAGCCACCTGAACGACAAATCTACAACGCCGGCATTGCAGTCAGTTACGATCTCGATCTCTTTGGCGGTCTGAAGCGGGGGATCGAGGCGGTGAACGCTGATGCTGAAGCTGCAGTCGCCGCGCGGGATTTGGTCCGGGTCAATGTTGCCGCCGAGACGGCTCGTGCCTATTCCGATATCTGCAACAGCGGTTCACAGATCCAGGTGCTTGACCGCGCAATCGCTCTACAAGAAAATATTCTCCGTCTGACGCGAATCCTGATCGTTCATGGTCGCGCCGCGCCTTATGAGATCGATCGGCGCCAGGTCGCACTCGAGACAAGCCGTTCGCGCCTACCGCGGCTCGCTGCGCGCCAACGCAATGCCCTTCTCAGGCTCACTGCGCTGCTGGGGCGCGTGCCCGGCGAGGCCGACACTGAGCTTTTGCGTTGCAATAGCCCGCTCCATATCGTGCAGGCCGTTCCCGTCGGTGATGGGCAAGCCCTTCTCAAGCGCCGGCCCGATATCAGGCTCGCCGAACGCCACCTAGCCGCCTCGACCGCGCGCATCGGCGTTGCGACGGCCGAGCTATATCCGGAGATCCGCCTAGGCGCTTCTGCGGGTTCGACCGGCGCTGCAGCCGATTTTCTGTCGCCATTGACCAACCGCTTCGGCTTCGGCCCTTCGATTAGTTGGATGCTTAATCGCCATGTCGTCCGCGCGCGGATCAACGCGGCCGATGCCCAAAGCCGTGCCGATCTGGCGGCGTTTGATGGCGCAGTGCTCAGGTCGCTGCGCGAAGTCGAGACGGCTCTTAACTCATACGAGGCCGGGATTGTTCAACAACAACGCCTGGAGTCCGCGCGCGCAGAGGCGACCCTTGTTGCCCGCCGCACGGCGCAGTTGCGGCGCGGCGGCAAAATCGGCGAACTCCCGGCGATCGAGGCCGATCGCGATCTGGTGGCAATGGAACAAGCAGCAGCTGAAGGACAAGCAGCGATTAATGATGACCAGATCACGCTTTTCCTGGCGCTCGGCGGCGGTTGGGGCTCCGGAGAGCGATGACCGAGGCAAGGCCTTAGCCGCCTTAATTATACGCAGCGCATTATTTCGGAGTGATTCTCACATTCATTCCAAGTTTGGGCTGACACCACAGACCGCGACACTCGTCAAATTGAGGATGCCGCGAGCAGTCACTCCCGGCGTCAACACGTGGATCGGCTGTGCGAGGCCCAGGAGCATCGGACCTATTGTCGGTGAACCGGATGACGCGGACAACGCCGTAAGGGTGATATTGGCAGCATCGAGATTCGGCATAATAAGCAGGTTGGCGGCACCACGAAATCTTGAATGGGGCACCAACTTGTCGCGCAGCGCTTCGCTCAATGCCACATCAGAATGCATCTCTCCATCTACCTGAAGATCCGGTGCTGCATCTCGCACCAGTGCGGTCGCAGTGCGCATCTTGCGCGCGCTCGGACTATGTGACGATCCAAAATTCGAATGTGAAAGCATGGCGATCCGCGGTTCCAAACCAAAGCGGCGCACTGCTTCAGCGGCTAAAAGTGTCATTTCAGCTACCTGTTCGGCCGTTGGATCTGGCACCATGTGCGTGTCCGCCAAAAACAGCGCGCCCGCGTCGAGTATGAGGCCGGAAAGGGCGTATACCCTCCCCTGCACTCGATCAATGATGCGCAGCACATGCTCAATCTCGCCCCAATATTCCGAGTTGCCCCCGACCAGGGCCGCGTCCACTTGGCCCGTCTTCAAAAGCATTGCCGCGGTCACGGTGGGCGACCGCTGAACGTGACGGTGAACCTGCGTTGCAGGGACGCCCTTGCGAGCGGAAACGGCAAGGTAAGCATCCGCGAGTTTCCCCAACAGCTCGTGATCCGTCTCAGTATCCACCAAATCAAGATCACGGTCGATATCGATTTGCAGACCGAGTTCGGGTAGCTTCCGTTCCAATATGCGACGCCGCGCCACTAACGTCGGGCGCACCATACCTTCCTGCAGAGCGTCCTGCACAGCGCGCAGCACGCGGCCGTCCTCGCCCTCACCGTATGCGACGCGCCGCCCGGCGCCCCGCGCGGCCTCAAAAACCGGCAACATAACTTGAGCGGTTCGAGCATTCACGTTCGCCAGCGACCGTCGGTATTCGTCGAGATCCAGCGCGCGGGTGGCGACGCCGCTATCCATAGCTGCCTTTGCGACAGCGGGTGCGACCTCAGTAATGAGACGTGGATCGAACGGAGTTGGGATGATGTATTCCGGCCCGAAGACAAGTTTGCGCCCACCGTGCGCCTGCGTCACGCTGTCATGTGCAGCGACACGTGCAAGGGCCGCGATCGCCTCGGCCGCAGCTACCTTCATTTCCTCGTTAATCTGCGTGGCGCCAACATCGAGCGCCCCACGGAAAATATAAGGAAAACAGAGTACGTTGTTGACCTGGTTAGGATAGTCCGAACGACCGGTAGCAACTATCGCGTCTTTCCGCACGGCATTGACGAGCTCGGGTCTGATCTCGGGTTCTGGGTTGGCAAGCGCGAAAATCAGAGGATTTTCCGCGAGCAAAGGCAGCCACTCGCTTTTGAGTACGCCCGGTGCGGAGAGACCTAGGAAGACGTTTGCACCAGGCAACACCTCCGGCAAAGTGCGTGCATCCGTCTCGCGCGCGTAACGCGCCATGTTCGGCAGCATTCCAAGTCGCCGCGAATGGATGACTCCCTCCTTGTCCGTCATGGTGACGTTTTCAACCGGCAGTCCCATCGATACGAGCAGGTCAACACAGGCGAGCGCCGCGGCCCCTGCGCCGGAGGTAACCAGCCGAGCGTCAGACAGTGCTATGCCCTGCAAAACCAGCGCATTCCGAACCGCCGCGGCGACGACGATTGCGGTGCCATGCTGGTCATCATGGAACACGGGAATGTTCATGCGCCCTTTGAGCGCTGCCTCGATGGCGAAGCACTCGGGTGCCTTGATGTCCTCCAGGTTGATGCCGCCAAAGGTGGGTTCGAGCAGCGCGACAGCCTCAACGAACTGTTGCGGGTCGCCTGTGTCCACCTCTATGTCAAAGACGTCGATACCCGCGAATTTCTTGAACAGAACGGCCTTGCCCTCCATCACCGGCTTAGAGGCCAAGGCCCCGATCGCCCCCAAGCCCAGAACAGCAGTTCCGTTTGAGATTACTGCGACAAGATTGCCGCGAGCGGTGTATTCGAGCGCTTTGGCCGGATCCGCCGCAATTTCAATGCAAGGGGCCGCCACGCCGGGCGAATAAGCAAGCGCGAGATCGCGCTGGTTTACCATTCGTTTCGTGGGTTCAATTGCCAGCTTTCCCGGGCGCGGGAGACGGTGGTAATCAAGCGCCGCGCGCCGAAGGCTGTCGTCCATGATCCACTCCTTCATTCGGGTCGCGCACATTTACCAAAGACGTGCGATCCCGGGGCTCTCAAACACGTTCGAGCGACGCTTGTCGAGCAAATGAGGGGGCGTTCCACCACGTAAAATTGGGCAAGCGGCGACTGATGAGAATAAGCTCCCAGGGGTTTGGCTCCTGTGGCGATCGGTGCTCGACAGTCCACCGGGGCATGAGGTCCTCATACACCGGCGCGATAAGACGAGGAGCCTTCAAATGCCCACTTTCAAGCCTATGCGGAAGACGGCCATTCTTCTCGATTTTATCGTCGTCGATTGCGCAGAGGGCGGCATTGGAACCTCACCGCATGAAGTTCACGATCGGGACTTTTATAGCGCCGCGTGGCGGCTCGCCGGGGCAGACCATTTCGAATTTGCCGCGTGATCAAAGCGAGAGAATTCCCAGGTTGGCATTGGAAACCACGGCGCCGAAGCTGACGCGGGCTCGGTGAATCTTGCTCAAGGCAGGGAGCGCCTCTCACCAGACCGCCGCGATAGGGAGGATTTGAATTGATGGGCAAGTCAGCCCATATAAGTACGATGACTGTTCAATTGCCTTGTGTTTGCCGAGAGCCTCAGCGCCTCATATTCGGCTCTTAGCCGGGCGCCCGCCGAGCTATCGGCGAGTGTCCGGTAAGGCATCGGACGCGCTGGCGCGATCCTGCGCGAGACCCTTTAACAAGCTCTGATGCCAAGCAAATTCCCATTCATCACGGACGGCGACCTGCGCTCGCAGCCAATGCGTCCGATGGAAAAGGACCTGTGTAAATGGCAACCTCCTCTGACCGGATAAGACCGCGATCGAGAGCCGCTTTGCAGATCGAATCTATGCTTAAGCGTTATCCTCGGCTCGAAGAGGCCGAACTGGAACGGCTCATCGAGCTGTTCGTGTATCTGCCTGTCTTGGATCAGGCCCTGCTAACCACGAACGATCAGCTAGCGCCGAAGCTTGCAGTCTTCCTGAAAGATCATGGGAGCAGATTAAAAGCGCCAAGGACGCGTCTGTTGACTATCCTTGCCCTGCCCGGAATCCTCGCAGCTTGCCTGCTTTGGCTAATTATAATGTGATTTGGATTGAATGAGCTCCGTTCGTGGGATTAAGTAGTTACGAATCCATTCAAATAGACTAAAAATATTGACGATATTGGATAATATTATGGGAAGAGGTAACGGCGATGAGCAAAATTGAGGCGCTGTGCTGGTCATCGGGTCATGAGATCGCGGCTAATATCCGCGGTGGCACCTTGACCGCCAGCGAGGTAGTGGAAAGTTTCCTGGATCGCGCCGACGCGGTCGAGCCGCTGATCCATTCCTTTATTACGATCGCTGCGGACCACGCGCGAGACCGGGCCGAAAAGATCGACCACCTACCATCCGCTGAAAAGCGGGGCGGGCTGATTGGCGTTCCCTTCTCCGCCAAGGACAACATCCTTACCGCGGGGGTGCGAACGACGATGGCCTCGCGACTTCTCGAGACCTTCCAACCGGCAAATGACGCGGCCGTTGTCGAAAATCTCAATGCAGCCGGCGGCGTGCTCCTAGGCAAGGCGAACCTGCCGGAATTTTCGATGTGGGCGAGGTCTGGAAACCTTGTAGCGCAGGAATGTCGTAATCCTTGGGATGTCCGTCGGACCTCCGGCGGCTCCAGCGGCGGATCGGGCGCCGGTGTGGCCGCGGGACTGGTTCCAATGTCGATCGGCACCGACGATGGTGGTTCGATCCGCCTGCCAGCCGCCCTCAACGGCGTTCTCGGATTGATGCCCAGCCCAGGTCGGGTACCGCTCGACGGCGTCGTGATCGGAGGCGCTGTCTCTGCGGCAGGACCTCTCACTCGTAATGTTCGAGACGCCGCTCTGTTTCTCGACGCAATGATGCCCAACAAGGAATTTGATCGCGGCCTGGATGCCGGCATAAAGGATCTTCGCATGGCTTGGATAAGCGACGTGGAGGGCATAGCAATCAATGACCTGCGCGTAGTAGACTGTGCCCGGGCTGGAGCGCTCGTGTTAGCGCAAGTGGCGGGGGCGGCAGTGGAGGAACCTCGAACGGCACTAATCGACAGCATGGGGAGCGCACCCGTCAGCCCCTTTGCCGAGTGGCCTACATACGGAGGCCTGCGCCCTTGGCACCTCCCTGAGATTCAGCGCATAGTCGCTGAACCGGGTTGGGAGCAGCTGCTTGCCCCCAACGCCCGGGCAGGCGGTGTGTCAGGTGTTGAAGCCATGCCTTTCGACGAGACGGCAGAGCAACGCCGTCGGCGCGTCGTCGAGCAGATGGGTGCCCTACTCACACGCTGGGAGGTATTGCTGACACCGACCATCGATCAGATTGCACCGATCGTTCCAAAAGAGTGGATCTACCCCTATGCAGCTCCCGAAGCAGGTGCTGGTGAGTCCGTTCGTCAGTATGTTAAGTATACCATGCGCGCGAACCTTGCGGGGTGCTGCGCCGTATCCATCCCCTGCGGCTTCGTTGACGGTATGCCAGTCGGACTTCAGGCAATCGGCCGCCCAGGGGCCGAGCTGACATTGCTGCGCGTCGCGCGTGCGCTCGAGCAAGCCCTTCCCTGGGCTCATGCTCACCCTGTGCTATCCACTTCGTCTTCAGCATAGGCTCCAAAACAGCAATATGAATGTCACGAAGGCTAAGTCGCCAAATCCAATCAGGATTGCTGCGCAATCATTAATCATAAGTGGGATCCGTCGGTGGCCATCAATTGGCCTGCTCCCGACGTTCGAGGAATCATTCGCTTCTCCAGGCAGCGGTAACGCCCGGAGTTCGCGTTCTGCGATTATTTGACATCCCCTCGGTGCAAGATACTATCGATCGGATGGCTTTTGAGCACCCAACGCCTCATGCGGGTAGCGGCACTGCACGCCTGCTTGCCCTAGATCCGCGGGTTTACGCCCGCCGGACCTAGGGCATCGCTGTTGGGCGTGATCGGTTGATCTGCGCCAGGTTTTCATTTTTTCGTGGCCAGCTCCGACCTAGGAGCGCCGATCTCGCGGCTTAGCCAGCTGTCGCAAGCTTCATGCTTCCACGAAAACCGATCAGGGATCATGCACATGAACGTCGAAACCGGCACGTTGAAACCCGGAGAGGCGCGCTGCCCGGCCGAGACTACGCAGGAAATCATCGCGCGCGACAAGGTCGCCGCGCCTGCCTGGGCCGCCAGCGAAAGCTACGAATACCTCGGCAGCGAGGACATCTCGAAGGACCGCTACACCACCGCCGAATTCGCCCAAGGTGAGTTCGACCGGCTGTGGACGCGCACCTGGCAGATGGCTTGCCGCGAGGAGCATATCCCCGACGTCGGCGACTATTACGTCTATGACCTCGGGCCCTACAGCTTCGTCGTCACGCGCAGCGGCGAGGACGAGATCCAGGCCCATTTCAATTCGTGCCTGCACCGCGGCACCAAGCTCAAGCCCTCGGGCACCACGGGCTTCTCGAACAACCTCAAGTGCCCGTTCCACGGCTGGACCTGGAACCTCGACGGCAGCCTCAAGGAAATCCCCGAGAAGTGGGACTTCAGCCATACCCAGGGCAAGAAGATGTGCCTGCCCGAAGCCCGTGTCGAGCGACTGGGCGGCTTCGTCTGGATCAACATGGATCCCGAAGCGCCGAGCCTGGCCGACTACCTGGGCAAGGAAGTCATGGCGCACATGAACGCCTGGAAGCTGGAAGACCGCTACATCTACCTGCACGTCCAGAAAAGCTACCCGGCCAACTGGAAGCTGACGATGGAGGCCTTCATGGAGGCCTATCACGTCGGCGACACGCACCCGCAGGTGGCGCCGGCGAACGGCGACGTGAACTCGCAGTACGACTGGTACGACGAGCATGTTAACCGCTTCATCTCGACGCTCGGCGTGGTCAGCCCTAAGTTATACAACAAGTACAGCGAGCAGGACATCGTCGAGCACTTCACCCTGGGTGACAGCTCGTCGCTGGGCGGCAGCAAGCCGCAGCTCAAGGACGGCGAGCGCGCCCGCCAGGTCATGGCCGACATGTTCCGCGGCATGTTCGAGAGTGCGACCAACACCGATCTCAGCCACGTTTCGGACACCGAACTGCTCGACACCTACAGCTACACGTTCTTCCCGAACCTGTTCCTGTTCCCGGGCATCTCGCTGCCGATGATCTATCGCTTCCGGCCCGATGCGCGCGACCATCGCCGCACGATCTACGAAGTGATGTTCATGCGCCCGTGCCCCAAGGACGGCTCGGTTCCCGAGACCGCCGAGGTCGAGATCCTCGAGGACCACCAGTCCTTCGCCGAGGCAAAGGGCATGGATCCGGTCTTCGGGGTGATCCTCAATCAGGATACTCGAAATCTGCACGCCCAGCAGGAAGGCCTCGAAGCCAGCGCCAAGCCGGGGATCACACTGGGTGACTACCAGGAAATCCGCATCCGCCACTTCCAGAAGGCAATCGACAAGTACATGGCGATGGAGCCCAAGCTCCCCGACTGGCGGACATCACAACGCTGAACGAGGAATGACCCAAGCTAAGCGGGAGGGGCAACGCTTCCGATCGCTCCCGCCCATTCCCGTGAGCGGGAAACGCCTGCAGATCTACTTTCGATCAGCAACGGAACCAATCAGGTCCCGCCAAGCGCCCAGGTCGCGAGGGGAGACGATGCGTCGGCGCGTTCAATACTCAACGCCTCTGGAGACATTACAACGATGCAGATTGGCGCCTGTTCGACCATTCAATCGCAATCGGAAGCCCCCGGAGACGTCGAGATCGTGTGGCGACAGGCCTTTGGCCACATCGAAAGTGCGGGGCGCGGAACGCTCGCCTGAGAAACCACCAGGCTTCAGTCGGGCGATCGCCAGGGTTTGCTTCGATGCTGTCACCGACTCCTCTTGTGCGTCGGCGGCCTGACCGGTCGGGTGCGGGCGATGCTCGGCCTGCGAGCACGATATCCAAAACAGCGACACCGCCATTGCCGCCTCCGGTTCCGCTTCGCTCCACCAATCGCACTGGACCACTCGGGGGGGGCCGATCATTGGGCCAATTTCGGCCAGCGCCTATCTCCCATCTGGTGCCATCGAAACACTTGCAGCGCTCGTGCTGGACAGAGAACTGGCGCGGGCTATCGAATAAGGCCTATGGGAACAGACGGCCCAATCGTCCCTGAGTCCTTTGCGTGGCGCAATACACCCTGCAGGCACACCGTCATTCACAGTACAACCCAGATGCTTTCGCCAATCAAAGTAAATTATCGGTCTTTACTAAAACTAGTAGGCGATAACATGGTCTGAATAACAGCTGAACGCCCATATTTTTCTTGCCAAACCACACAATTTGACATTCAGACTTCGAATACCCATATTCGTAACATCATGATGGCACCGATAACCCATTCTGAAATTCATCCGGGTAGCAGTACGGCACGGATGCACGCCCTAGCCGGCGAAGGCTAACGCCTTCCGTCTAGGGCCCTTAATCGATCGAATAGCGGCCTTCGCGCTCAAGCTCGCGCGCCCAATGCATCCCGTGCTTCAGGTCTGAAAATCTGAATGACATGAGTGCCAATGGGATCCTCCGAGTTCACAAGCCTGTGCACTGGGAGCGCCGAGTATGCGAGGCCTGCCCCACGATTGATCAGCGAACAGAGCATCGCCTGCGATGGTACTTCTATCGAAGCCGAAGGAAACCTGAGGCAGAGTTCACACGCAATCCTCGTTTAGATTGCGCTGTGAAACCTCACAGGACAATTGGCTCGTCCGCGCTCCAACCGCTTATTCCCGAGGATTTTGAAATGCACAGCCATAGATTGTTGTCCAAGAGTAGAACTCAACAAACAATTCGACTCTCATATAATTCGCCCGATCGCCCGAATGCCTTTCACGATAATATGGCCAGTAATGCCCTCTTCGACACGCAGGCAGGCCATATCGAGTATGCCTTAGCTTTTGGGGATGCAAAAACTCGCAAACAATTTCACCGCTTCGTAAACAACGAATTCCACGGAGGCGAAATCCGCAGAGTTATGCTAGCGTCGGCCCTGGGAACTATTTCTATAGTAATTATATCAGTTTTCGCAGCGCTGCTATAACATAGACGACGCGCCTAACCTTATGATATATTGGTTATTCATTTAAAGAATAAGCGGTATGAACATAATCTTCGTTATGATATTATCATCTATATATTGCGCTGCCTTTGTGGTCACCCGCCGTCCGCGGATATATTGGGCCGTTACCTCCCTCGCGTTTCTATTAGCCGCGACATCACTGATGATGTTCACCGAAATTCTTTCATAATAATATCGACGCCAGACAGCAAGGATCATTAAAGGATCATATAATGAATCTCATTGCGCAATCACGCCTAATGAAAACCCTCCTAAATGTTGCCGGCAACCAGGCCGATAGCATTCTTAGCGATGGAGAAATAAGCGCTATTTCATTGGAGCGTAGAATCTCTGATTTAGAAATATCCCCTCTTCTTGACAAGCAGTTACTGGCCACCGCACTTCGAGTCGCCGGCGACCTAGGTCTCTCGAGCGGTGTCCGGAATAGTTTATTCAATCGGTTCCAAAATCCCGCCCCAACCGTAGCGATCGATGCGCAGCGACGAGCAATCATCAGCGAGGTGAAGGCGAAGGGGCTGCCTATGGAACTGGCGATGGATTATGCAAATACCCTAGAACGCCGACTCACCGTCTCCCCCGAGGATTTGGGGGATACGCTCTGGGCCTATGCTTCGGTTTACGAGGAGATTTGGAGCGATCCGAGGATAGGTGCGCGCGCTCCGACGAGGAGAATCATGTTAGCTATGGCGACGGTTCTTCGCGCCCGCAGCGCGCAGCTCGCGATGAATGCCTCACTGACTACAGCGACTGCATTCCGGGTCAGCAGCTAAGCAGTAATGTGTCTCGAGGCAGCGCGAGTGGTGATGGGAAAAGGGAAAAGGCCAAAATTTTGACGAACCGCTGCCGAAGTACATGGCCGCATCGATTGTCTTCAGCAAGCGATGTCGGCGAGGTCGTCGTTTGCCTCTGATTATAAGAGCGCCGTGGGAAATGTGGCCCTAACGTTCGATCAACAGTCTATCAAAAGGAGTATTACTTTGAATGATGATGCCCCTTTCCCTGCGAGAGCGAGGGAGATGATCGATCACCCCGGTTCTGCGACGGGAAAAGTTATTCCGTTCGCAACGCCGACAGGGCGCCCGCTTTCGAAGGGCGGTTCAGCGTGGAGGCCAAGACCGACGGAGCCCCCAAGTGCGGCTTGACAGAAATCTATAAGTTAAGGAGCTCGAAATGAATAGGCGTCAGTCCAGGCGGCCTGATCTATTAGATGATTTGATGCAGACTGCAGCTGCCCGCGCCAAAGAGATATCTTCCGCCCCGGGGGCTGCTGCAAGGCTACGTCAGGTCGGATCGGACGATCTCAGTGAGATTGGACGGCTGGAGACTTCTCCCTTTGCCGAGGACCAACTGGTAGCTGTGGCGCTGCGGCTAGCGGGGTCGAGATCAATGCGAGGTGACCTCGAAGAAAGTCTCAGGAGATATATGGAGACCCCGGCCTCTTCGCTCGAGACGGAAGCCCAGCGGCAGACTATTTGGAGGACAAACCGGCAAACTCCGCTACCGATTGCTCAGGCCGAGGCTGCCGCCGGCACCATAGAACGGGACATAGTTAGCGGTGGCAGAGATGCATCGCAGGAGCTTGCCCGATGGGCCGCTTTCTATGCGGACTTCTGGTGCGATCCACGCATAGGTGCCAGCGCTCACGCCCGACGGGTGATGTTGTTCATGGTGACATTTCTCCACGATCGGGCCAATCCGTTTGATGAACCTGCCCCCCCTGCTCAATGGAGCAAGCTTGTGACGGGAGGATCGTCCAACGACGCCCCGCCGTATCAATTTGGCTGCCTGGGGCAAGGCATATTCGTTGTCCTGCTAGTGACATTCTTTCTGCTGATTACGCCTTGAGCCACCGCCGTCGACCATGCGAACGTCTCCAAAGATTTTGGTCGTTCAGCAGTTCAGGGGGCCGTCCAATCGGTGGCGTATCCGGTCGTGCGTTCCCTTCCCATTGTATTGATGATAGGCTCACTGCCATGATGCGGCATTCATCTTTTGTTCGGCTTCAAGCTTACGGGGGTAGCCTTATGATCCGGCTCCTCCCCCTCGGTGCGTAGCAGCCGCTAAGAGGTAGCGGTCGCATCGCGTCCGAGGGCGCTCAGTTCGCTCTCCGCTCCCACACTCTCAGTGTATCCCTTCTTTCGGCCCGCGAAGCGCCTGGAGATTGATATGAAGACCGATGATATTCAGATTCTTCCCGAAGTATTACTAATCGAACGACGTGCGGAATTCGAGGAGGCTATGGCACAGAATTTTGCCGGATCTCCAGAAGCCGTTCCATCAGTTCAGGATCGTCAAGCAGTTCGCGACATATACGAGTTGTTGATCGCTGTACTGAATGGCAAGGATGGCATATCAGCCGTAGAATCCCCGGATGCATTCTCAGCAACTTACTACAGCCGATTTGGCGATGCACTTTCTCCGATTCTCAGAGACGTTCTAGGGGATTCCGCCTCGCAATCTTTCGTGGCCAAAGCCGTCGATTGTTTCTGGGGAGCAGTTCGTGCTGTTCGCTCCCGATAATCAAATTTGGGTGACAAGGACCGCTCCATTCAATCAGTTAACGGCGCGACATCTCAAGAACGCAGGCCTCAATCCATTGCTGGCGCCCGCGCTTCAGGTAGTTCCGCTTCGAGCGAACGGACCAATGATTGTCCCCGATGCCCTGGTATTCACAAGCCTGCAGGGCGTTCGGCATCACCCCTTCCTCCCTTCACTCGCTCATCTACCGGTGTTCGCGGTGGGCGGCCATACCGCCCGGATGGCGCGCCTTCGCGGATATAAAAAAGTCACTTCCGCTTGGGGTGATGTGCATGACCTTCGGAAACTCATATGCGCTGAGATGCCCTTCGGCGCGACGATAATGCATCTAAGTGCTGCTCAGCCCGCTGGAGATCTTGTTGGCATGCTCAGCGACGACGGTTACCAAGCCAGGCGCCGCAGTGTTTATAAGACGATGGAGACGAATTTTTCCGATCTCGAGGGGGTGGCGGCGAATCTCTCTTTGATCGGGACGATCCTTATTCATTCGCCCCGCGCAGGATGGCATGTCGCCCAATGGCTTGAAGAGCGACGAATGAATTGGTCGGGTATCATTTATTGCATTTCGCCAGCAGCCTCCGAACCGTTTAAAAATAAAGGCATAGCACGGGTGTCAGTGGGCGTGTAATTCTCCGCAAAAGTGGGCTTTGAAAATTCCCTGATTGTTGGACCTGGTTGCCCAATGAGCCGGGGTTAACCCCGGCTCATTGGGCAACGCCAAAATCGGCGCGATGACCTCCTGCGGGAGGCCCGCCGATGATCCGACTTGGAGAAGCCATGATGATACTGGAGCTGCACCGGCAGGGGCTGTCGGTGACCGCCATCGCCCGTCGGACGGGCCGCGATCCCAAGACCATTCGCAAATACATCGAGCGCGGCGTCGAGGTGCCGGCGTACGGCCCGCGCCAGTTGGGGCGTCCGTGCAAGATCGCGCCGTACATGGAGTTCCTGCGCGAGCGGGTCACCGCGTTTCCCGAACTCACGGCCTCGCGGCTGACCCGCGAGATCCGGGAGATGGGCTACGCCGGCGCCTATACCGCCGTGAAGCGATACCTCGCCGCGATCCGGCCCGAGCACGATCCCAAGCCCTACGAGGTCCGCTTCGAGACCAAGGCCGGTGTGCAGGGCCAGGTCGACTTCGCCCGCTTCGTCGTCGAGTTCACCGACGAGCCGGGGGTGGTGCGCATCGTCTGGTTGTTCAGCCTGGTGCTGGGCTACTCGCGGTTCCTGTTTGCCCGCTATGTGCTGCACCAGGACCTGCAGACGCTGCTGCGCTGTCACATGCAGGCCTTCGAGGCGCTGGGCGGCGTGCCGATCGAGATCCTCTACGACCGCATGAAGACGGCGGTGACCGGCGAGGATGATCAGGGCCACATTGTCTACAACACCTCGCTGCTGGCGCTGGCGAAGCATTACCGCTTCCAGCCCAGGGCCTGCCGTCCCTATCGCGCAAAAACGAAGGGCAAGGTTGAGCGGCCCTTCCGCTATATCCGCGAGGACTTCTTCCTGGGGCGATCCTTCCGCAACATGGAGGACCTCAATGTCCAGCTCATCGACTGGCTCGATACGGTCGCCAATGCACGCGTGCACGGGACGACCCAACGCGTGGTGGCCGAGGCCCTAGCCGAGGAACAGGGGGAACTTCAGCGGCTCCCCGACCATCGCTTCAACGCCGTCCTGAAGCTCGAGCGGCGGGTTACCCATGATGGCTTCGTCGCGGTTGGCGGCAACTTCTACAGCGTGCCCGACCGGACCCGCCGGCTCGTCGAGATCGAGCAGCTGCCGGATCTGGTGCGCATCATCGACCGCGGCATCGTCGTCGCCGAGCATCCCGTGCTCGAAGGGCGCCGGCAATATCGTATCGACCGGCGCCATCGCACCGGACGGCCGCAGCCGCGAACGCCGGAGAGGCCCATGACAATGATCGGCCGGATCGGCGACCATGTGCCACTGCGTTCGCTGGCGGTCTATGAGGCGATCGGCGCGAGCCTGGCGATGGAGGGGCGGCCATGAACGGTGCGGCACCATCCTCGCGCGTCGACTCCATCCGCCGCAGCCTCGTCATGCTCAAGATGCCGCGCGCACTCGAGATCCTCGATGCCACCCTGCGGCGCATCGAGCAGGGTCAGATCGATGGCATCGAAGCGCTTGATGAGCTGCTGGGCGAAGAGCTCTCGCTGCGCGAGAACCGCCGGATCAAGGCTGCCCTGCGCATGGCGCGGCTCCCTGTGGTCAAGACCCTGGCCGGCTACGACTTCTCCTTCCAGCCATCGCTCGATAAGAACCGCATCCTGGCGCTCGCCGGCCTCGACTTTATCGAACGAGCCGAGGTCGTCCATCTGCTCGGCCCTCCCGGCACCGGCAAAAGCCACATCGCTACAGCACTTGCCGTCGAGGCCGTCCGCGCCGGCAAAGCAGTCTACTTCATCCCGCTCGCCGATCTGATCGCGCAGCTTGCCAAAGCCGAGCGTGAAGGCACACTGAGGGAGAAGATCCGCTTCCTCACCAGGGCATCGCTGCTGGTCGTCGACGAGATCGGTTACCTGCCGGTCACGCCCGGCGGCGCCAACCTGTTCTTCCAGCTCGTCAACGCCCGCTACGAAAAGGGCGCCATGATCCTCACTTCCAATCGCGGCTTCGCCGAATGGGGAGAGGTCTTCGGCGATCCTGTCGTCGCCACCGCGCTGCTCGACAGGCTGCTGCACCACGCCGTCGTCATCCAGATCGAAGGCTCCAGCTACCGCATGCGTGAGCACGCGGCGCTCGTGCCCGAAAACGTCCGCAACGGCGCCCCGTTCAATCCGCACCCGCCAAAGCGCCGCGGGCGACCACCGATGAAAGGAAAGCCCGATCACGAATACGGCTGATCACCGCTCCGTCCAAAACCGCCAACGTAGGGAATTTTGGGCGCCCACATCTGGGGAAAGTTCGGTGCCCGTTGACACACGGGTAGCAATTGCTACGCGACCAACCGAACGCTCCCTGTTAGATCTCATCCGGCACATGGGTACTTCAGATATCGACCACCTCCGCAGCGATTCTCGCGGGAAAAGGCTACCGAACGGCTGCACGTGACCAGACTAGTTCGATGAACTGCGCTCGCTGGTGACCTGCCCCACATAACAAGGGCTTAGCTTCGTCAGCGCGCTCCGTTCGACCATGAATTTCGCGGCATGTCCTTGCGATAGCATCAAAAAGCGTGCCGGCGGCGCCACAAAATTTCTCGATGCCCTCGACGACCAGAGCAGCTGCCACACTTGCAAGATCGATGCCGAGATCCTTGGGCGTCGAGAGGATCTGACCCGCGCCCTCGACGTCCGCAGCCAGAGACTGGCTCGTCACGCCATGATCAAGAAAGCCCTCCATAGTCTTGAGCGGCATAGTGCTGATCGTGTCGCGTCCGATCAGCGTCTCTGCGTAGAGCACGTCACGATCCCGTACTCAGCCAAGTGACCCCGAAGCGCGTTGATCAGCATGGTGCGCTGCCGAACCATGAGATCGCGGCTATTATGAAGCATCAGCACCGCCTGCTGCTCGACCGACTTCACAGCGACGAAGCGCATCGTCGGGCGCGTTACTGCTTCGCAGATCGCTTCGGCATCCGCCGCATCGGTCTTCCCGCGCTTCACATAAGGCTTAACACAAGCCGGCGACATCAGGCGCACCTCACGCCCGATCGCCATCGACTCGCGCGCCCAGTGATGCGCCGAAGCGCAGGCTTCCATGCCGACCAGGCAAGGGGATAGCTCCGCGAAGAACCCAATGACCTCGGACCGACGCAGCTTGCGCCGGATCAGCACTACGCCATCGGCTGCGATAGCGTGCACCTGAAACACATTCTTCGCCAGATCCAATCCGACGGTGACAACCTCCTGCTCCATGGAACGACTCCTAGAAGTGGACCTACAACGACCACATCATTGCACAGCTACGCTGGTGCGGAGGTCGTCCACGACATCACGTCAGTGGATCTCTGAGTTTGCATTTATATTTAGAAGCCCCATATTAGATACATTATGATGTGCATAAGACGAAATTCCGAAATCCATCCCGGCAGCAGTACCGCACGACTGCATGCCCTAGGCGCTTAGTGCCTCAAGCCTTCGCCTAGGGCTCCTCTCAACAAGCCAAGTGGCGCCAGTTGGCGCGGTAGATCTTGCTGTGTGCGTTAAACCGGCGGTCGAATGATCTCCGGGAGTTCGCATGCAAGGAGGTATTGTGTTAAATCAATTCGTTGTGGAGGCGAACAAGGAGACCGTCGGGGTCGCAGTGCGCGTGCCCGGAGGTTTCCGCTTCTTCTATTCTGACCCACGCTTTAGTGGTCTGGACGGTCAAATTTTCCGCCGGGGCAAGCAACTGGCGCGGACCGTGGGCAAGCTTGCGCAGAAGAAGGGTGTCGGGCGCCTTGACGAGGCATTTTGCGAGAAGCTGGCGTTTCACTGAGACCAGCCCCCTCGCCCCGGTACGCAACGCATCATTCGAAGGCAGCACCTTCATCAAGGGCGCCCCGCTCAAAATGGCAAGGAGGGGGTTAGGGGGTTCCAACCACGCCGTTGCACGGTTCAAATTTGCCTATGGCCCGCTGCTTCAATCAAACAAAGAAAAGGTGCTTGAGTGCCTAACATGACGCAATTGTGGGATACGCGAGGACCGTTCGCGGCACTCATTATCCTATTTGGCCTTGTCACCAGCGCAGCCCCTGCGACGGGTGCGCCGCAGGCGGTACGCGATGCAATTACTAGGCTCGGCTCTGTTCGAGCAATTGGCGCGACATCTAAAATCCGATCTGTCGGAAAGTCACATTCTGGCGAGACGCTCGCAGAGATCTCAGCGGGATTGTGCTCGCATCCCTCTCTTGAGATAGTTTTTGAGGCCGGCTCCACGAGGCCGTTTCCACCCGTTACCAAGTCAAGCTCGACCGAGATGCGAATATCTCGCCTTCCCGATTATCGTGCGCGAGCCCCACCGTCAGTCTGACGTCGCGATGCGGCTCAGTCACATTCTGCTTCCGCTTATTGCGGGCCAACTTGCTGGAGATAACTATGTCATCCGCAGCCTTCCGGCTTACTGAAATCCACCGTCGCCTGGACGAGGAGATCACGAGAGAAACGCGAGCCAGGCTCCCCGATAGCCTGAAGCTCCTTCGCCTCAAGAAGCTTCGCCTCGCTGTTAAAGACCGCCTGTTCGCAATGATGCGAAAAAAGTCTCGGAGGTAACCAAATGGCCGGCGTTCCCATGCGGGGACCCCGGCCTACCAACCCCGCCCAGCCCCGAAGACTCTGAACATTAAATTTAATTATGAATCATTTACTTAGACGATTCCGCCGTTCAAGGCGCTAGAACCTCCAGATCAATTTGACCGCATATAGCCTCTACTCCACGGCTGTTTGGAGTGAGTTCAGCGAAGCGTGGGCGGTAGCTTACCAAGCCGGTTTTCGCTTACCCGAGCAAAGTAAATGCTTCGCCGATGGTCACCTTACCCCAGGTATGTGCATGCGTTAGTCAAAACGCCATCGCCTCGATGCTTCAGTCAAGAAGCAGGTTACACCGGGGCTTGCTTAGGCGGCAGGACGGCCGCCTGAAATCGTTCGACGAAAGAAAGGACGACCCATTGCTAGGTCGCCCCTGAGTAAAAACCCTGAGAGTGCAGAGTCTTTGGGTCACTATGTATTATTAACTCAAGTATCATCGCCTGAATAGTAGAAACGCGACAAGCATCTCAACGAAACTCGCGCTGCCTTAAACCTGCCTCCTCACCCTCGATCCGGGTATCGAGAACAAGCGCGAGTGTATCCCCTTGATTTGCATAGGGAACGGCCTTAGACGCCGCCCGCAATGCAAGCTCGATATCGCGGCAATTTTCAAGAGCGACTGCGAGGGTCGTCTCCGCGGCCTCATCCCTGGGGCGGTTGCCAAAGGTATCGGCGATGCAATCACGGTAGGCAGATTTAGCTTCAATAACTTGATCAGAAAAGAACGATGGAGCAACCTCAAGCGCAGTAAAAACCGAGGCTAGAAGCAAGACGGTGAGCACCAGTCAATTCCCTTCTCATTTTTAGCTACGTGAAAAGCTAGTGCTGGAGGCAACGGCCGAAGGTTTCTAAAAGTTCCGACCTTCAGGCTATCTGATGACACCGAACTGCGCGCCAATAGCTGTCGATAGATTTCGAGATAATCGTCGGAGACGCCACATTTCCTATGACGTCTTTTAAGACTGGGATCAGAGCGTCGCCGAACATTGTATAGTACGCCGGCGGAATTGCACTCGCGACGGCGTTTGCACCGCCATCCGTTCTGGGGCCCAGCGATCCTATGAGAATGTCGACCAGCCGCCCTGCTGCGTAAGCATGCGAGGCTGGATTCGAGCCAATTTCCTTCGCGAAATATCGCTTCATCGCGCCCTCGATCTCTTTGCGGCTGGAAATAACAGCCGTCGCGAGATCGCTTTCCTGCGGTTCATTCATACGATTTCTCCGTGGACACAACTGCTCCGTTCGCAGGCATCCGTCGATGGTGGTGAATGATCTGCGGCCCAACCGGGGGGCCGGCTTTCCGCCTCGGAGACGCGCCGCTCTAGCGGCTTTCACGTCCCGAGGCGGTCAGGCGCGTCATGAGACTACCACCGTGCGCTTGGAGACGAAGGAAGATTGGGATATCGCCCATCCCACTCATATAGCGTTAGGACATGACAAATGTAATGGTCGTGCCGTAAATTAACGGGCGTTGCACCGCCGATCGGAATGGCGTGGACCATATCTCACGCGTCCCCCCTGTGCGTGAATGCACGGCTCCCAACAGGAGCACTTCAGCGTAGACGTTCCCCATTATTCCTACGCGACCGGAGCGATCGAAAGTGACGTCCCGCATGTCGGGATGGATCTAGAGTGAGCCCCCTGCCGATATGAAGTAACGCGAAAGTCGACCGAGACGTTTTGGACCGGTCCTCCGCGCCGAGCGCGACCTGGAAGGAGCAGCGACGCCGATCAACCGGCAGCATGGTCCCTGACCAAGCTGTTAAATCTATGGCGAAGCGACTGCTTCATGAGCTTGGCGAGCGGAGACGGCGAACTCCGATCGAGGGAAAAGATGGCGGCGGTGAAATGGCCCTCATACACGGCAGCTGGTTTCGAGAGCTTCGCGAGTGTGCCCTGGGCGATCTCGTCGGCCACGGCATAGGTCGACGTGAGCCAGACGGCATCGGAATTGCGCGTCACGTGGATCAATGTGTCGAAATCCTCGATGAGGTTGATGACGCCGCCGCTCTCATCGAGCAGCTCGGCGGGCGCGCTATGCGGCATGACGCTCTGGCCCGAAAGCAGGAACGGAAAATGGTTGTCCAAGCTCGCACCGCTGAGCAGCGGATGGCCAGGCCGCACGATTAGGTTGACCGGAAAATCCCCCAGCTTCTCGCAACGCAGAGGAGGGAAGTCCGGCACCAGGACAATCGGAGAGACGATGAACTCAATCTCCCCGGCGAGCAGCATCGGCAGCAGAGCATCGAAGCTTCTGATGAACACGTTGTTCCGGATCTTCGGCGCTTGACGAAGTCTTTCCTGCAGGCTTCTGGCCAGCAGCGCCCGAGCCGGCACTGGCGCGATGCCGAAGCTCAGCTCGCCGACATCGCCTTGCGCGGTATTGCGAAGGTGACTCTCGAGATCGTCCGCATTTGCCAAGAGCCCCAGAGCGCGGTCGATGATCTGGCGGCCCGCCAGGGTTGCGGAGACACCGCCCCGGCCCCGCTCGAAGAGGCGGATGCCGTAGTCCTGCTCCAGCGACTGGACCGAGCGGCTCAGGGCGGACTGAGTAATGCCCAGCTCGTCGGCGGCGCGTGCGTAGTTCAGGCGCTTTGCCAGCACGGTGAGATATCGCAGATGACGTAGGTCGAACATGATGAATCCAATTCATCAAATTTGTAGTCTGATGAATTGGACGTACTCCCGGCCTTTTGCAATCCTTTCCTGACAGGGTCGGCAAACCGCCGAGCGGATCCAGAGGATGGTTGATATGCGCAAATGGGCGGGTGCCTGCCTAACAGTGCTGGCCTGGGCAAGCAGCATCGAGGTTCACGCTCAGAGCGAGCGGAGTGTCCTGCCCGTCCCACCCTCGCCCTTCAGCGGCGTTATCGCCGACAACATCCTCGATTCCACACCGTCGCCGCAGGTCCCGGTCCGTGCGCCCCATGGGGCACCGAACGTGCTCCTTTTCATGAGCGACGATGTCGGCTTCGCCATGTCGAGCGCATTTGGCGGACCGGTGCCCACGCCCAATTTCGAGCGGCTGGCCGCGCAGGGACAACGCTACAACCGCTTCCATACGACCGGCGTCTGCTCGCCCTCGCGCGCAGCGCTGTTGACTGGGCGCAACCATCACAACGTCGGCATGGGACACGTCAGCGACCTGGCTTCGGGCTATCCTGGCTATACGGGCCGCATCACCCCGGAGGCCGCGACCATCGCGCAGGTATTGAAGTTGAATGGCTACAGCACAGCCATGTTCGGCAAGCATCACAACGTGCCGCCGGGCGAGGATTCCGGAGCCGGGCCCTTCGACAACTGGCCGACAGGCCTCGGCTTCGAATACTTCTACGGCTTCATCACGGCCGACAGTGACCAGTACGATCCGCATCTCTATCGCGGGACGAATCGGGTCGATCCCGACGAAGGCAAAGGCGCGCTGCTCGATAAGCGGCTAGCGACGGACGCGCTCAGCTGGCTCCACAACCACGAGGCAGTTGCGTCCGACAAGCCGTTCTTCATCTATTACGCGCCGGGATCGACTCACGTACCACACCAGGCTCCGCCGGAGTATATCGCCCGCTTCAAGGGAAAGTTCGATCAGGGCTGGGATCGGATGCGCGAGGAAACCTGGCGCCGGCAACTCGTCGCCGGCCTTATCCCCAAAGGCACGAAGCTCACGCCGCGTCCCGATCCCATCCCAGCATGGGACAGCCTGTCGGCCGGCGAAAAGGCCTTCGCCGCGCGGTCGATGGAGGTCGCGGCCGCCCAACTGGTCTATCAGGACGAGCAGTTCGGTCGGGTGCTCAACGAACTCCAGCGGATGGGCAAGCTCGATAATACGCTCGTCACGCTGATCATCGGCGACAACGGCGCCAGCATGGAGGCCGGCCCCAAGGGCACCGTCAACGAGACCTACTCGATGACCGGCGGCGTCGAGTCCACAGAATGGCTCGTCTCCAACACCGACAAGCTCGGCGGACCGATGGTCTATGGCAACTATCCCGTCGGCTGGGCCTGGGCGATGGACACGCCGCTGCGCTGGGGCAAGATGTATACCTCCGTGCTCGGCGCAGTGCGTAACGGCATGGTGATGTCGTGGAAGGGGCATGTCTCCCGTCCCGGCGCCATATGCGGCCAGTTCGGCCATTTGATTGACATCGCGCCGACCATCCTGGAAGCCGCGCACCTGCCGGCGCCGCGCAGTGTCTACGGCGTGGCGCAGAAACCGATGGACGGGCAGAGCCTGCTGCCGAGCCTCGCCACTTGCGATGTGGCGCACCCCCGCACGCAATATTTCGAAGTCGGCGGCAAGATCGGCCTGTATCACGACGGCTGGTTCCTCTCCGGGGACGATGGCCGCCTGACTTGGGAGAACCTGCCCCCGGCGGGGCCTCGTCCGGAAACCCGCTGGTCACTCTACGATCTCACCAAGGACTTCTCCCAGGGCGAGGACATTTCACAACGCAATCCCGGCCGCCTTCGCGACATGATCGCGCTTTGGCGCCAGGAAGCCGAGAAGAACCACGTGTTCCCGCTTGACCACAGGTTCGGCATCGCACGCTTCGACAAGAACGAGCGCCCGGTGGGCCGCGACCGCTACGACTACTGGGGCAAGGACGTCAGCGCGCCCGCAGGCGGCAATCCTGCCTGGACCGGCCGCAGCTTCACGCTCGATGCCGACGTGGCGACCGCCAAGCCCGACGCATCCGGCGTGGTGATCGCCGTGGGCAGCCATTTCGGCGGTTGGAGCCTGTTCCTCGAAAAAGGAAGGCCGACCTTCGTCTATGCCGCCACGACCGATCCGGCGCAGACCACCCGCATCGCTGCCACCGATCCGCTGCCTCAGGGCGCCGGTACTCTACGCATGCGGTTCGATTTCCGGGGCTTCGCGAAGGGCGCCGATGTCACCCTTCTCGCCAACGGCAAGAGCATCGCGGCCGGGCATGTCGGAAGCCTCTTCCTAAGCCCATCGGGTCTCGGCGAAACGGTCGATATCGGGCGGGACACCGGTGTGCCGGTCACGGACTACACTACGCCGCGCGGCGCGATCGAAGGCGACGTGACGCACGTTTCCGTGAACTTCGACAAACCCGCCGGGCCCTGACGCCACGCCGGGAACACCATCGACAAGGGGGAGGATCACTATGCGTATCAACCGTACCAAGGCGAGCCTTGCAGGCGCTGCGTCCGCCATCGTCATCGCCGCGAGCGCGCCAGCGGCGGCCCAGGATGAGTCGGCGGGCAATCTCGGTGACATCGTCGTCACTGCCCGGCGCTCGGAGGAACGCCTACAGGACGTGCCCATCTCGATCACGGTCTTCAACCAGCAGCAGATTTCCAATCGCAACGTCGTGACCGCGACCGACCTTGCCATCTATACCCCGTCGCTATCGGTCAATCAGCGGTTCGGCCCTGAGAAGGCCGCATTCTCGATCCGCGGTTTCGTCCAGGACAGCGGCACCGCGCCATCGGTCGGCGTCTATTTCGCCGACGTGGTGTCCACCCGCGTCCAGGGCGGCACGACCTCCGGCGCGACCGCTCCCGTGGGCTCTTTCATGGACCTGCAGAACGTCCAGGTGCTCAAGGGACCTCAGGGCACCCTGTTCGCCGCAATACCACGGGCGGTGCGGTGCTCCTGGTGCCGCAGAAGCCCACCGACAGGTTGGAGGGCTGGGTCGAGGGTTCGGCCGGCGGATACAATCTGATGCGCGGGCAGATGGTGCTCAACGTGCCTCTCGCCGATACATTCAAGGTCCGCGTCACGGTAGACCGAAACAAGCGTGACGGCTACGTCAAGAACCACTCGGGAACGGGTGCGGACGACTTCGCCAACGTCAACTATTTCGCCGCGCGCCTCAGCATCGTCGCCGATCTAACCCCGGACCTCGAGAACTATACGGTCGCGACCTACAGCCATTCCTTCGGCCGCGGATATGGCAGCCGCCTGATCGCCTGCGACCAGCGGCAGACCACCGGCATCCTGGGCATCAACGCCCAGGCGGCCTGCGCTCAGATCGCCCGGCAAAACGCGAGGGGCGACGGCCCATTGGATTCCGACATTTCCAATCCGAACCCCTTCGTCAACCAGCGCACCTGGCAGGTGATCAACACCACGACGTGGCAAGCCAGCGACGATCTGACGGTCAAGAACATCGCCAGCTATTCAGAGTTCCGGGAAAGGCTGAGCAACAATCTCAACGGCGACAATTTCTTCCTTGGAACGACGCCATTCCAGGTCACGTTCCAGGATGTTTTTGATACGACCTCCAACCAGGCGGCCGAATCCGGCTTCACCGAGGAGCTCCAGCTCCACGGCAAGACGGGAGACGGTCGGTTCGACTGGCAGCTCGGCGCCTACGTCGAGCTCAGCCGGCCGCTGGGCTGGAACCAGGGTCGGACGGGGGCATACGTCAACTGCACCTCGATTCGCGATATCGCCTGCACCAACCCGCTGGGCTTCGGCTCGATCACCCAGGCGTCCCAGAAGGCATCGTTCGACAGCAAGGGGCTCTATGCTCAGGGTACCTACAAGCTCACCGATCAATTGAGCATGACCGCAGGCCTGCGCTACACGTGGGACACTACCAAGGTGAGCGCGCGCAGTTCCCGCCTCAATCTAGCCGTTCCGGCGGCGGGCGTCCCGCAGATCCTGCGCTGCTCGGATCCGCTGAACAACCCGGGCGCCACGCCGGGCACGGGCAAGGTGGTGACGGATATCAACCAGTGCCTGTACACCTATCCGCTGAACAAGTCGCATGCGCCGACCTGGATGGTCGACCTTGAATACAAGCCCGCTTCGGACCTGCTGTTCTACGCGAAGTACGCACGCGGCTACCGCACCGGCGGCATCAACCCGAACAACTTCGGGTTCGAAGCCTGGGATCCCGAGAAGGTCGACACGTACGAACTGGGCGCTAAAGCCAGCTTCCATGGCGCTGTCAGCGGCTACTTCAATATCACCGGCTTCTACAACGATTTCAGCAATCAGCAACTCTCGGTCGGGGTGAGCCCGGTGCTGGGGAGCGGCTTCGCGGGCTCGACCGCGGTGGTCAATGCCGGCAAGTCGCGGCTGAGCGGCATCGAGGTGGATTCGTCCGCAACCTTCTTCGACAGCCTGCGCTTCGATCTCGGCTACGCCTATCTCGACACCGAACTCAAGTCTTTCGTCCCACCCACGATCCCGCCGGCGCTCTCATCCGTCTTCGCAGGTTTCACGCAGAACCAGATCGTCGGCGGACCTCTATCGCTCTCGCCAAAGCACCGCGTGACCCTGACGGGAACCTATACGCTGCCGGTCAGCGAACACCTGGGCAGGATTTCCCTGAGCGCGACCTACGTCTACACCAGCGCCCAGTACTTCAGCCGCGCCGACGATGCGTTCGTTCCATTTCTGGATGGCACCAACTCGGTTCAGCTTCGTACCGCGAACATCCCGCTGTGGGACGCCAACCTCGGCCGCCTGCCGGCGACCAACCTCGTCAACCTCAACCTGAACTGGAACGAGTTCCTGGGCCAGCCGATCGACCTGTCGGCGTTCGTAACCAACGTGACCAACCAGATCTACCCGGTCGCTACCGGCAGCACTCTCTCACAAGGTTACGAAACGGCGATATTCGGCGCGCCCAGGATGTGGGGTATCCGGATCAAGTATCGCTTCGGGAGCTGACCGGCGACAGAGGCCAGGTCCCTGATCGTTAGCGCTTCCAGCTATGATCGGGGATCGGAAGCCCGAGGAACAGATGCGTTCCCCCACGGAGTCGCTTGAACCGGTGAAGCGGCTCGTAAGCGGAATGCTACGGCGAGGATGGACAAATCGGAGATCGCATTGCCCACCAGCAGGCAATTGAGCGCCGAGCATCTGATGGTCGACGGAGGATATGCGTCGGTCAGCACCCGTCGCGTGACGTCGCAGGCTTCGATCAAGCCGGCGTTGGTCCACTACTACTTCAAAACGACGGACAATCTGTTCCTGGGCGTATTCGATCGCGCTGCAATGAAGCGTCGGGTCCGGATCGGCAAGGAGCTCGCATCCGATGCGCCGCTCCACGCCCTCTGGAAGCTTGCGTCCGATTTGCGGCTTTCAGCGCTTATGGCCGAGTTCAATGCTGCGGCCAATCACCGCAAAGTGAACCGCGCCGGGTTTGCCGGAGGCATTGGGTTGTGAGGCACGCTGTCATATCGATGTTGTCCGCGGCAGCATAATATTGTTCTTCGGCCTCGGCAGGCGGGATGTTGCCGATGCGTTCGGGAAGTGGCAAAGTGTAGGTGGCACTTAACGCTGACGCGGTACTTCGGGGCTATCCACTTGTGGGACTCACACTTGTCTTCCCTCACACCCTCCGAGAGGTCTGGAGTCTGGAGGGCGCTCCCCTGCCCTCGTCAGTCGAGGAAGATGACCGTGAGTGCCTTCCTAGGGCAAGTCCCGGCCGGAATGGTGGCCGTCATCCCCTAACCTCGCGCAGCATCCGCGCGGTCGCATTGGAAGCCGGTGCAAGCTTTCGGCCGTATCGCAGTGCGGTGGACGTCGATGTCCACCGCAGTGCCTGGGCGATAGGGCCAGCATCCTCGCCGCTGGCGAAGAGATCTTGCGTGAGGCCGACCCTGAGCGAATGCGTACTCAGCGCCTCAATCGCCGCGACGAGTTCCTTGCCGACGAGATTGACCAGATGCTCGTCGGCGGCGCGCATGGCGGTGCGCTTGATGATCAGTCGCACCGCCGCCGGCGTCAACGCTTCCTCGCCGATGATATAGGTTGTCGACGCCAGCACGGATTTCGCTTCAGCGCCCACTCGCGCGCCGACAGACAGCCGCCACTGAAAGCCTGGCGGCGCCGGTAACGACCGGGGTGGCTCGGCTTCGCGCGCTTTCGTCCGTACCACGCCGATGCGACGGAACAGCGGCCCTTCACGAATCGCGCTGGCATTGCACCATGCTGCAACGCGCCGCATCGTGTCGGGCGACAGCCAAGCGTAGGCCCCCTGCCCTTCCTGGTCGGTCTTTGAGCGCGGCACGGTGAGTACCGCGGAGCCATCGCTCTGGGTGGCGAGATGGTCGCACGTCACCCGCACCAGTTCCGAGACGCGCAGCCCGGTGTCGTAGGCAAGCGAGAGCAGCGCCGCATCGCGCAACCCGGGTAGCGTTCCCGGGCAGGCCTGCAGCAATGCGCTCAAGGTGAACCCCTTGGCGGGCTCGGCGCCGATACCCTCACCAAATCGCAATGGCCCCGCCTGCCGCTGAGCCACCCCCACCCGGCGCCGAAACCCGCGCAGCGCATCGCGCACGATGCTCCCGCGCGTCGGGCTCGTCACGCCGAGCAGCCCGTGGATGACCGCCAAGCTGGCGAGCCTGCGGCCAACCGTCGCCGGCTTAAGCTTCCGGCTTTCGCAATCTTCGAGGTAAGCGACGATTCGCGCCTCGTTCGCGGGCAGGCCGATCCCCCGCGCGCGCGTACAAAACGCCGCATAGCAGGCAAGATCGTTGGCGAGCGCCTTGACGCTCGCCGGTGCGCGCGCCTCGAGGCTCTTGCGGAAGGCGAGGCGGTCGATTGCTCCGCCCTGGCCGATGAGGCCAACAAGCAGCGCGGTCAGTTGCGCGACGCGGTTCGCAGCCCGATCCCCATGCCGGCGCGGCAGCGGCGCTTCAGCGGCGGTACGGACCATCACCAGCTCGCCAGCGATTCCCGGCATGGTGGTGACGGATCGAGAAGAGGGAGAATTCACGGGCATGGACGTCTGATACGCAATTGCTGTGGCGACGTCACTATCGATAATATCCCATTAGCGATAGTGCATGAATTCCGTAGTTCCTGTTGTTGTATAGCTTTCTGATGTTCGCTATACATCCGTAGCGATGCATTGATTTTCCAGCGTTTTATCGGACAGGACAGCCATGGCCTACCCCGGCGATGTTCCCACGCTCGAGACGGAGGCACTGCTCGCGCTCGGCCGCCTCGATGGCGCGCTCGGCGCGGCGCGGCCGCGGACGCTGCGCCTGCTCGCCGGCCAGCAGTTGCGGACCCTGCTCATCACCGCGCTGCGCCAGGAGGGGCATAGCTTCACCGATCAGCGCTTCCACGCCTGGTGCGCCGGCCTCGCGACGCTGTCCGATGCCCCGCCGCGCCACCTCCGCGCGCCCCGGGCGGTGTGCGAGGCGATCCTCACCGAGCTCGCGCACAGCAGCTGGGAGCCCCTCGCCGCGCTCGCCGCCAAGTTCTCCGCGGCGCTGCTGGCGCCCCAGGATCATGAGGACAGCGTGCCAGACGCAGAGACCGGGCACGCCGCCGCTCACAGCCTGGTCACCGGGGCACGCAACCTGATCGAAGCGCTTGAACCCTCGCCGCTACCACTGCCCGCGCTGGCGCAGCTTCACCGCGCGGTCGCTGCGCATATCCGCTTCGCGCCGCCCGAACGCGCCCTCGTGCCGATCAGCCTCGGCGCAATGCGGCTGACCGTCGAGCGCGCAGCGCTGCCCTCCCCGCGCTGGGCTCTCGAAATGCTCTGGGGCGAACACTGGCGCGCCGCTGGGCTCCTCGCCCACGCCCTCCCCTTCCCCGGCCTCATCCGCCTTGATGCTTCGCCAGATGCGGCCGGGCCGGGCGAAGCGCGCATCATCGTGGCGGGCGCACTGCGCGAGGTCGCGCAAAGCCTGGGCGGTAGCCTGGTCAAAGCGGGCCAGCTTAGTCGGCGCATCGATGACCTCCAACCTGGTCGCCGGCGCACCTCGCGCGCACCGGCGCTGCTTGAACTGCTGGCAGGCTTTGGGCCGCTGCGCTCGGCGCAGATCGAAACGTTGCTGGGCGCCACCCGACTTGGCGTCCGCACGATGCTCGCCGCGCTGGGTGACATCGGTGTACTCGAGCGCACCACCCTCGCGGGCGTGTGCCTCTATTCAGTCAACCTCAGTGCTCACCCGGCACCCGATGTCAGCGAGCCAGCAGCTGGCTTTGCTTTCTCGTCCGCGGCATTGGGTGAGTACGATGCCGCGATGGCGGGCATCGAGGCGCTGCTGAATCGCAGCGGCGTGCCCCTGGCTGATGCCGAGGAAGACGACTAACCTTGCGGCCTGCCGACGCCGCTAGGAGCAGCAATTCGCGTCCAAACAGCGGAACAGCCCGAAAATCACCCTAACAATTTGATTTATAAATCTATTTTAGACGTTCCCGGAAAGGCCCCTTACAGCGCGAAAACGCAGCCTCAGATGGGCAAGGGTGCGGCGACCTCGCCAACGCGCTCTACGGGATTCTGAGGGCAAAATTCGGCAAAAACGTCCTTTTGTGGTTCCGAGCGCGGCCTCTCAACGAGCGACCCGTCGCATGACCAGGCCCACGGGTACAGACTATGGTACGGTTGCCTCGGGGCAACGAGCCTTCGCCTTCAGCACATTCGGGCTCGACCCGAGCAAAGCTAACGCCGGCAAGGCAACAAGACGCTCGAAGCGATCCGAGGTGCTCTGTCGCTCGCTGTGTGCCAACACCAGCAGCGCACGGTGCCAGACGGAACGGGTTGGCGACAAACCGGGCGCGGTAGGCCGTTTGGCTTCCCCGCAGACCTCTATTCTTCGCGCCCGTGAGCTGGCCCAGAAAGTAGTGATCGAATGCGTCCGTCGCCGCGGTCGGTGGCAAGCGGCGATGCTGGGCTTGAGCGCGATGACCCGATCTTTGGGCGATGTGGTTTGCGTTCGATCAACCGCTCTGTGCTGACAGAGTCTTTTCATGACTTCGGGATTGGCGGCACTCCGGAAGGTGCTACGTCGCTTCGCGACACTTAGGGCAGGCGTGGCGGTAGGGGCGTCCTCGATCGCCTGAGCAAGCCGTAGAGCCGTTTCTGTGGCATACATCAGCCCTCTGACCTTAGCTGTGGTTCACTGGCTTTGGGGAAGGATCGAAAGATGGGATCCAACTTCCCCGGTCAAGCGCCCTTCTCCCTATCCCAATATCTTCAATAGAGAGGATTCGCCGTAGGCGCCGTTAATTCCTTTAGAAGATAGGATACAAGGTTAAGCTGTGGACGCAGCTAGAGCGACTCACGGGATCATCGCGAGTCGAGGCAACATGGCTGTTCCTGAAATACCGTCTTAGCGTTCCTGAAATACCCAATGTAGCGTTCCTGTTGGACCGTGATTCGGTTCCTGAAGTACCGTGATCCGTTCCTGAAATACCGTGCCGCTTTGCGCTCATCAGACGGGGTACGAGCCGCGGTAAAACGCGTTTTACTCTGCTAGAAGTCGCGGAATTGCGGGGGTTTTGGGTATTTTCAGCGCTCCATCTCATCCGGGCAGCAGGCGTCCTGTCAGGCCGCGGATATGGCGGCATTGATAGTCGTAAATGGGCAATTAGGGCATTACGACGATTCCCTCACGGTACTTTGGGAACGGGTCGTCTGTATGGATAGGAGGTATCCATAACATCGGTACCGCCGGCACGGCCTTCCGGCCGGTCTGACATAGTCCGAGCTCGCAATTTCTATGGCTATTACGCCGTTTCGCTGCCCAACGATGGAGGGTCGGGCGACATGCTGCTTTCGATCGAGTGGGGAGATCTTGCGGCATCGAGCCGCGACCCAGCTTTGTTGATCGGGTGAGGTCTGGCTTTGTCTCGGTACTTCAGGAACGCCGCTGCTTGGATGAGGCGATTCGGATGGGCCTGGCAATAGCGCAACCGCCCTCCCCTGCCCGACCAGCGGCGATGCCGACATCGGTGGTCCATTTGGGACGCTTCAATTCATGTCTGGAATTGTCGGCGCGCGCTCTGCTCGGATGCCCGTTCCTAATGTACCCGGTTATTGACATGTGGCCGATTTGGAAGCTTTTTCGATGATACCGCATCCTGCGCGTCGGCCGCGTGCTTACGGCGGCGATCAAGACCAACATGACTATGTGAGAATCCCCGGCGGAGGCATCTCCAGGATAAGTGCGGCGCTGACTAGCTGGATTTGAGAGTGCCGAGCCTCGGCCACTGTGGCATTCGTAGGTTCGGCGCGTACAACGTCGGACTCATCGAAAGACGGTACTTCAGGAACGTGATCCTGAACCTGGTTTGGACGCGGTTCGTACGTTCCCGAAGTACTGAGCCTCTGTCAGGTCGCGGCGCGTTGTTTTGAGCAGAACGTCGCGAAGATTTGGGTGATGTTCTTCGTGTCGTATGCAATCCCGCGTTGCCTCAGGAACGAACGAAAGTCGTCGGCTACGAGCCCGTGATCACGCTGTGGCTCGGGTAGGTTTGCCCGCGCGATCGCGCTAAAGGCGCTGTGCGCTATATGACCATATTCCGGAAACCCAACCACGGGCGAGGCGTCCATCTTGCTCTGCGCGGAGGCGATGGGCTTTTCGCGTAAAGCGGAGGGCGGGGCAGGGGAGGGGGCTCCTGCCGGGATGTCGCGCCTGATCATGCGCAACAAGGGCTCGGCCTCGCCGCGCAGTTCAATCTCCAAGGCGTAGCCAGGGAGCGCATTCTCCTTTGCGATCTTCGTCATCTCGAACTTGAAGCGGCGGTAATCGCCCTCCGCGCCCGATTTCTCGAATAGTGTGGGCATGGAGATCGCGAAACCATCCGTACCGGCACCGCCGGCGTGCTTGCGCGCGACGCGGTACAGCCAGCGCTCTCTTCCTCCTGTCAACGAGAAGTAGGCAGGGTCGATGGCAAGCACGCCGCCTTCCATGAGGACGCCGTCGTAAAACCATTTTGCGAGGGTGATGCGCATGCCGCGTACGTTGCCGGCGCGATCCTTGAGCTGGCTGTAGCTGTCAATCCAGGAGAACGTGGTCTCCACGGCGTCACCAGAACGAATATTGGTCTTCACTGTGGTCGACTGAAGCCGATCGAGGGCATTGCCCAGCAAGTCATAGGCTCTACCGCCAACCTCGCGCTTCAGTGTTTTGAGCATGTCGTAAGGTACGACGTTTAAGGTTTGCGGAATGTCGTTGGTACCACGACGTTTGTGCTCGATGAGGACCGACGCGCAGTAGATGAGGATGTCGAGGTCATAGATCGTTGCAAGGCCATATTCGGAGTTGGCCGAGACGTGGACCGTAATCTTTCGATCGGGACTGATATAGTCGATCGGCTTCAGGCGCTTGCGTTTCGACAGAGAGAAGAATGGCCGCTCCATCGTCTCACGCTGGTCGCGAAGGGGCAGTGCCGTGAGCTGCGGCAGAAAGAGATCGACTTGACCATCTTCACGGAATTCCTGTGACATCTCACGTCCTGCAACGCGGGTAAAACGCGTTTTACTACAAGATAAGTATTTGAAAATAAGACGTAAAAGTGGATTTATCCCTTTTTCTGGGCAAACCGCGCACCTTCAATGGCGGGGCGCAGGGCGTCCAGAATCTCGTCGGCCGTCTCGCCGCATTTCGGGTTGATATTGATGGTAATGCCCTTCGCCTTGGTGTCGGCGAGAATTTGTCCGATTTCCTTGCCTGAAGATGCCCTCAGAGCAGGCTTTGCTTTTGGCGCCGGCGCGCTCCTTGCGCTTGTCACTGCGGTCGCCAGGCGCTCACAGACCCTGCTGCCTTCGATCTTGTCGGCTCCGGCAGCCCGTAGCTTCGCTTGCTCCTCCGTCAGGAGAGCTGCTTCGGCCAGGATGGCGTCGCGATAGCGTTCGTCCTTGAGGAGCGGCGAAAGGCGCATGCCGTGACGGACCTTGAGATCACCAGGTTCGGCAAAGGCGTTCACGACTCCGTCGGGAAGTTCCGCGAGTTGCAACAAATTGTGGAGATTCTGTTTCGGTATAGCGAGGCGGTCAGCCATCTGGGTCCTGACGCCGTTGTAATAGGCTCCGACGGCATGCAGATAATTTCGGGCCCGCTCGAGGTCGGTGACGTCCTCGCGTTCCCGATTTTCCAGATCTGCGAGCCGGAAAGCGCCTTCGTCGTCGAGTGTTTCAATCCGGGCGACGAGCTCGATTTCGGTGTGGTTGTTGGCATGCAGCCAAGAAACCGAGAAATGCCGGCGTGTGCCGACGATCAACTCGTAAGGCTGCTCGGCGTTCGGAGTGCGCCGAACGACCACAGGCTCACGATTGGTCCCTTCCTCTCTGATGGATTCGATAAGAGAGGCGCAGCGATCATAGCTGAGCGCGGCATGATCCCGCGCATTGCCGGGCCAAATTGAGCATTCCGATGGTTTGAGACGGATGGTCAGCCGCTTCACTGTCCGTGCGATCTCGTCGAACGCAATCCCACGCCGTTCTAGAAACGATGAGGTAGCCGCTTCGTCTGCGGGCTTCTCTCGCACAACGAGTTCTGCCGCGACGGGCGCATCCGCCGGCGGTGTCGGGGCAGGTGTCGTGCCGATGCTTTCAATGGCGTTCGCCAAAAGACTACGCCGTCTGCCCCCCGCGCTTGTCATGCCGCCTCCGTCAACCTATCGGTGCCTAGCTGCGCCATCCGCGACGGCCACTGCTTGCAGATGTCTTTCTCGATCTCCCGAAAAACCATGTTGAGATTGTCTCGGCAACGGACATAGGTCTGGTGCGAGCCATATGGCTTGTTGATTTCGTAAACCGACGACATCGAAAGGCCGGCATTCTTGATCTCTTCGGAGAGTAGAATGGGCGTTGAGATCATTTGTCCGGCGTAAGTCTTCTCCATGACTTGGAGCATCTGCGCCTCGTTCGTGCGGCTCGGCTGAAACATCGTGCAGACGACCCGAATGAAGCCGTAATCGATCGACGTGTCGAACTTGGAGACGAGATCCATCGCCTCTCGGCAGGTTTGCATGAAATGGATCGTGGAGAGATAGTCGAGCTGCCTGGCGGGGACGGGAATCAGCAAGCCATCGGCCGCTGTCAGAGTGTTGACGCCGAGGAACCCCATGGCAGGCGGTGGGTCGAGAATGACGACGTCGTAATCTTGGCGGATTTCTTCCAATCCGATCCGCAGCATGCGGAAGGCGCCGGCGATTGCCGTTGGTCCTTCTTCGATCGTCGCGGTCAGTTCCCACTCGGTGTCCTGAAGGCCCAGGTTCGCCGGACAGATGTCGATATTGGGCCAGGCAGTCCTCTGGATTGTTTTGCGGAGCGAATCCGCCTCATCAATGCGCGGCGACAGGAAGTTCGACAGCGTATGGGTTTCTTCGACCAACGCCTCGAGATTGACGTCGAACATAACGCTCATCGAGGCTTGGGGGTCGCAGTCCACGACGAGCACCCGGTAACCACGCAGGGCTAGATAATCGGCAAGGTGCTTGCCGGTGGTCGACTTGCTCACGCCGCCTTTAAAATTCTGTACTGCAACGACGACGGCTCGCTCGGACGGCAATTTGCCCATCTTGATGCCGAGCGCCTCGCGAATCGCGATCAAATCATCGACGGTGTAATATCGGCGTCCATTGGCGGAGGTCTTAGGTGTTGGAAGGCGTCCACGAGCCTCTGCCTTGGAAAGGGCTTCGGGTGTTCGCCCCAGAAACTCGGCGGCGACCGATGCACCCATTGAAATATTGAGAGTTTTCCTGTCGGACGGGTCGATGGCAGCTTGCCGCAGGACAGTCTTCGCGTTTTCGCAGGAGGTGATCATCGCATCGAGAATCTGACCCGACAGCATGGGAAATGTCCCCCTTTTCAACCCAAATTGGCCACGGTTCGTGAAAAAGGCCGAAAAACGCCCCCTAATCCTGGACAGCTATGCCAAAACACACGTGGTTAGTCAAATGAGCGGCTTCTTTCGCCATCAAGCAGGGACAGTGCTGCCCCTGAGCCGAGAGTCCCGGACCATCCCTGGGATCGCGGACTGATCAAGGCGAATCAAGCAGCGCCGCAAAATCCGCACAAGTATAGATCGGTCTTGAGCCACATCGAGTAGGGGCCTCATATTCATCCCCAGTCGTATGCAAATTGGCGGGGGGCTACAAGCGGTCCGCTGGCTTAACCAGCGCCTCCAGATGCTCCTAAAGTGCAATTGAAGCGCAGGCGACAAGATCCACAGCGACCAAAAGACCCGTGCGTGCTCGCGAGAAGTCGTTTCCGCATGCGGGCTTCGTCTGGTTTACCTACGCTCACGCCTGGAAGATTGCGGGTCATCGATACGCGACCAGATGTCAGTCGGGCTGCAAGCAGGAAAAGGGTGATGGGTGAGATCTGGTAAGCAGGAGAGAGATCATTCCGCTTACAGCCAGACGACAAACTCAGGTACTCATCGATCCCGTAGTTGCTCTGGGCGGGCCGTGGCACGGCCGGACAGCGAGGTGTTTGTGCCAAGCGCACGCTGATAGCACGCCAAGTCCATCGATACGCCAGGGCGATCGCGGCATTTTTGTTGCATGCATTGCCGGTTGCAACCGCAAAAAAATCCTGCGCGAGCTGTGTCGGATTCCAATCAGCAACACTTCTCTTACCGTGACGCGGCCGTGCATGGAGCCGGTAACGTGGCGCGGCTATGGGAGGAGGGGATTTCCATCACAGGGACAATCGCCGAGCGCCGTCTGACATTGCGGCATCTCTAACCGGCCATCGATGACCTACGCTTCCATGCGCGTCGTCCCTACCGCCTTAAAACCCTGGAATACGTTTCATCCCGCGTTGCTCGTAGCGGTGCGCTAAGGGAACCGACTGACCGCGGTTCAGCGCATTTTTCTTAATCCAAAGACTGGCAATTACAGCATGAAACTCATGCCGGGCCGGCCGGGGAAGGGGGCATGGCAAGTGGGAGGGAGGAGAGTCTCCCTGCGTGGCACTTGAAGAGGGGTTTGAAACCGCGCGCTATTTTACGCTTCTGCACGCTGTGCCCTGTTGGGCAAGCCTTGGGGCGCGGCGTCTCGATCAGGTCTTTCTGCCGCAAAACCTAATGTCGTTGATTCTCGCCGGCCACAACTATGCAGAGGGCGAGTTGGCGGCAGAGCGCGCAGCCTTGCGATATGCGCGGCCGGAGCTGCAGATCACGCGCCAAGTCTCCCGCGACGTCAAAGATTGAGCAAAAGTGCTCGAATCCGGGGGCCGATGACGAATTGCTGCGGGCACAATCGTCTCGGCCGCGTTTCCTCCACGAGCCTCCGCTATTGTTCAGTTTGCGGTCGCGACCGCTCTGACGGCCTTGACTTGGGAACCAACGGCGCCGAAATAGGTCGTAATCCGATATAAATCCGAACTGCGAGAAACGGCGGCGGGGCCGGGGGGCAATCTGGTGTTTGAAGTAATGGTGTTGTTGGTCGTGGAAGACGAGCCGCTCATTCTCATGGCAATCCAGGACGCACTGGAAGCGAGTGGATATGTGGTGTTGCCGACGACCAGCGGGGCAGAAGCCATCACGGTTTTGGACAACCGTCACAGAGAGATAGCCGGTATAATCACGGACGTGCGTCTTGGTTCGGGGCCGAACGGATGGCAGGTTTCGAGGCGAGCTCGGGAATTGCGACCGGATATCCCTGTGGTTTACGCGACGGGAGACAGTGCTCCGGATTGGCCCGCATTCGGAGTCCCGCAGAGCATTCTGGTTCCCAAGCCCTATGTACCAGAGCAAATGCTAGACGCCATTTCGGCCGTGATGGTGTCAGCGGTCGGAAGGCCTCGGCCACTCTCAGGCACTTCTCCTAAGTGACCGGGAAGGGTCTTCTATTGGAAGACTGTCGAAGCGACCGTAGGCTGCTGCGGATGCGCAGACATTCATTTCATTTTCGGCAGGGGGACCCATGGTCACGGAACAATTAGCCAGCAGGGCGCCTGATGGCCGTATAGCGCTGCTGATCGACGTCGAGAACATACCCTAGGGTAAAATCTCGAGCATTCTCGCGGAACTCGCGAATGTGGCACAGCCATATTCGCCGCGCTTACGGCGACTGGACGCGGCGTGAGCTCAAGGGTTGAACTTAGAAGCTTCACGAGTTCGCGGTGAGGCCCATCCGGCAACTCGGATAAACCAAAGGCAAAAAGCGCGAGGCCGGCGCTCGCGGGATCGAGCCCGATCACCGCGCCTAATTCGAAGCTTCGCGCGAGGCCGCACAGCAATGATCCGCCCGCGAAAACCGTCGTGCCGGCCAGTAACAGCCGGCGCCGTCCTACGACATCTCCGACGCGCCCGGCGATGACGTCCATTGCGGCAACGGTCAGCAGATAGGCTAGCACGATCCACTGCGCCGCCTGAAACGACACCGCGAACATACGCGCCAAACTCGGCAGCGCAACATTGGCGGTACCGGTGGCGAGCGACGACATCAGCGTCGTCAGGGAAAGGCCGGCCAACGCCCTCCCGTTGATGATTGGCGCGTCGCGCTCGGGGCCTGTTGTATAGCGATTGTCCTTGTGTCGAATGACGGATCGCAGCACGATGCCACTTCAAGCCGACTTGAGGTCAAGCGTGAAACTGATCGAAATTTCCGAGGTGGCGAAGCGATCGGGAATCACGGCCTCGACCCTGCGGTTCTACGAGGAGAAGGGCCTGATAGAATCGCTGGGGCGTCGCGGTCTCAGGCGCACCTATGGCCAAGATGTCTTCGGCCGGCTCTCGCTGGTCACACTTGGTCGCCTGGCAGGATTTTCGCTCGATCAGATCAGCGCGATGTTCGGCAGCGGGCCTTCGGCGCAGATCGACCGTGTGCCGCTGTCGGACAAGGCGGCCGAGCTTGACCGGACGATCAGACAACTCAACGCGTTGAAAAAATGGCCTGGAGCACGCCGCCATCTGTCCTGCACCGAGCCACATGGAATGCCCCTCGTTCCGGCGGTTTTTGAAAATCGCGGCAGCGCGCTCTGGCAAGTTATCGTCGAAGCAAGTCCCCATCCTATCACGTTGATGCCCGGCTCAAATGGTCCTTACACTTTAATGAATAAATGACTCGTTCTCCACCCTTCTCGGGCCAGCTTTGGACGACCGAGATATCGGAGTTGTCAGCGCTAAGCGGGACGCTCGGTGCCGAGCCGCACGAAGCGATCGCGGTCCGTTTCGGCCATTCTGTTCGCGCCGCGCGCCTTGAGAAGGTCCTGGCGCGACAGAATGCCTACAACCTGATGAGTGTGCCGCGCGACAATCGGAATGCGGCCAATTCCCGTTTCAATGATCAGGTCCGCAACGACGCCCGATGGTGTGTCGGGGTACGCTACCGGTTGGGCTGCATCGGAGACGGCGTCGGCGAGGGTGCTATCGGCCTGACGCCGATCTGTTTGCCACTGTAGCGCATCGGTTCGTGAAACGAGCCCTACCAGACGGCCGTTGCCGTCGACGACGGGATAGCTGCGGTGCCGCGCCTCCGATGTGAAAAAGGCCAAGGCCTCCGAAATGGTCATTGTCCCAGGCAGCGTTTCCGGCGCTCGGGTCATGATCTGGTCTGCCTGGAGTAGTTCGAGCGGATCGACCGTGTATTCCTGCAGGATGTGACGTCCGCGCCGAGCGATCTTTTCCGTCAGGATCGAGCGCCGCATCAACAGCACGCTGATGGCATAGGCGGCCGTCGCGGCCACGATGGTGTAGGGAAGGGCCTGGAAATGTCCGGTGAGTTCGGCCGCGAATATTGCTCCTGTCATTGGCGCACGCATCGCGCCGCTCATAATGCCGGCCATGCCGATCATCGCCCAGAAGCCGGCATCGCCCGGCAGGAACTGACCGATCAGAAAACCTGCGGCACCGCCAAGTATGAGCAATGGAGCGAGCACGCCGCCTGACGTGCCCGATCCCAATGCCACCAGCCAGACGGCAGCCTTCACGACAAGCAGAGCGACAACGACTCTCAACGACAGTGAGGCCGTGAGGAGCGCCCTCGATACTGGCATACCCCGCGCCCAGCACATGGGCGTCGATGAGGCCACCGATGCCGACGACGATCGCGCCGATCGCCGGCCACCACATCCAATGGACAGGGAGCTTATGGAACAGATCTTCGATGCGGTAGAGCATCGTCGAGAGTAGCGTCGCTTCGAGCCCAACAGCGACCCCGATCCCAGCGGAGGCCACGAGACCCAAACCGCCATCCACCAGGCCGGCGGTCGTCGGAAACATAGGGCCTGATCCGATGAAGTAGGGGCGCCATGCATAGGCCACCATAGCCGCTACGACTACCGGCACGAAGCTGCGGGGCTTCCACTCGAAAAGCAGCACTTCGACGGCGAGAAGAATAGCCGCTAGCGGCGTCCCAAATATCGCGGTCATGCCCGCGGCGGCGCCGGCGACTAGCAACGTTTTGCGCTCGGCAGCACTCAGATGGAAGCATTGCGCGAACAGCGATCCGATCGCACCGCCCGTCATGATGATTGGCCCTTCCGCGCCGAACGGTCCGCCGCTACCGATCGAAACCGCTGACGAGAGGGGCTTGAGCAGCGCGACCTTCAGCGACAGGCGACTTTGTCCAAACAGGATTGTCTCAATGGCTTCCGGGATACCGTGCCCCCGGATCTTGTCGGAACCGAACCGCGCCATCAGGCCAACAATAAGGCTGCCCAGGACTGGGATCGCGACTACCAGAAGTCCGACTGAGGCATCGGTGATGACGACATTGTCTGCTGATAGCCGCCCAAACCAAAATAGATTGGTGGCCACTGCGATGAGTTTTACAAGAATCCACGCCCCGACGGCGCCGCCCGTGCCAACAACCAGCGCCATCATAGCTAGAAGCGGCATCCGCAGATCAACGCTATGGTCCGCGAGCCGATGGCTCTCGATAGAATGGGCAGAAGAAGATGGCATAGGGCTGGCTCGGTCCTGTTGCGGAAGATGTAGGGCCACTATATCGCAATGCGATACAATTCAATCCGGAGGCGATTTATGAAAGGGCGGAACCGGCCACTAACCGACGAGGATTATGTTGCGCTCTCCAACTTCCGCTATGCGATCCGGCGGTTTCAGGCCTTCAGCGAGGAATGTGCCAGTGGCATTGGCCTGACACCGCGACAGCATCAGGCCTTGTTGGCGATCCGCGCCGTCGACCCAGCCAAAGCGACGGTCGGCTACGTCGCCGAGCGCCTGATTCTAAAGCCGCATAGTGCGACCGGGCTCATCGATCGGTTGGAAGGCTTGGGGCTGGTGAGACGGCAGACGGCTGAGAATGATCGGCGCCGCGCTCTTCTTCGTCTCACCGAGCGGGCCTACACGATCCTGGACGAACTCTCTGGCGTTCATCGCGACGAGATTAAAAGGCTCAAACCGCTGCTGGCAACGATTTTCGAGCAACTCGAGGCCTGATGCAGCGATCGCTATCTGGCGCTGTGAATGCACCTGTGAAATCAGCGACTTTGGCCTTGAATATATCGTAATACGACATATGTAAGAGGCGTGCAGGACCCGATTTGTGAGAATGCCCGCCATGATGATGCTTTCGATCATCGCTCAAGCTCGGCTTGGTTTTTGGCAGTCTCATGGCTGCGGCGCTGTTTAGCTGGTTTTGCTGGACTGTTCTAAAATTTGTCCGCCACCCTGAACTCGGGGGTTCCCTTCGGCTTGGCCCTGCTTTTGCTCCTGGAGCGGGAGGAACTCGCGGCCAGTGAATTCCTGCGTATGACGCTCGCCGTTGCTGCGCTGGTCGCGGTCGTTCTGTGGCCACTCGGCCTCGAATGGCGGCACGACCACCCTCGATCTCACTCCTAACGAGCAAGATCTCGCGGTGGCCGGACACCTCTTCGCTTTCCTAATGCTCTGAACCAGCTCTGCTATGCTCTGCTCGGTCGCCGGGGGGCTAGATCGAATGCGGGTCGGGCTTCACGGGTGCTTCACCCGATGCTGCTGCGGCAGGAACCGGGGTTTTCATTTTCGCCGAATCGCAATCACCGGAGCTAGCGCGGGTTATCTTGGGCTCAGCGTTCTTGCCGTCAGAGCTCCACTGAACGGTCTGAGTGCAGAAATTCTTGCCATTCGACGACGTGATCGAGGTATAGCTGTAAGTGTTTCCCGCCGGTAGGTTGCCCGAGACCAGGATCTGTTCGGGATGCTGCGTATCGGCGCTGCGCTGCATCTCTGCGGTCCGCTGCATGAGCTGGGCGCTGCGCTGCTGCATCGCTGCCATGTCACGCTCCATCTGCATGAAGGGGTCGTAGGCGATTGCTTGGCGTGAATCCACCGGGTCGATCGCGACCCTGGGCGCGGTATCACCGACGTAGGTAATATGCGCGACCGAGCCATCAGGCAGGGCGACACTCATAGTGTGAAGCTTTTCGGCAGCAGCAAAGGCAGCTCCGGCGAATAGCAGCGAGGCGCCGCCGGCGATCAGGGCAGTACGGAGCTTAGGCATCAAGAATCCTCCGGTTGATCCTAGGCAAATACTATCCCGCTCGCCTGAACACTAAATGACTGAGGCCCATTCGAAGAAGCGCCACCGGCAATCTTGCTCTCCTGTTTGACGGCGGCGATCTTTCGATCAACCTCGACAAGGTGACGGCTGGCGAGTGCGTCGATCTCGCCGCAATCGCGTTCGCGCTGGGCTGCTAGGTCGAGCAGTGCCCTACTCTCTTCCAGGCTAAAGCCGAGGTCGCTGTCCGGCGTATGAAGGCAAGACGGGCGGCATCGCGCGGACAGTTTTGCACTGACCGGCCGACAGGCTTGAAATGCCCCAATCACGGCATTGCCACGTCACGCTGCATCAACACCAATCCAAACACCCCCAGATCCCGAAATGAGGAGGCTTTATGCCCACTGACCACGATTTGACCTTCGTGGAGCCAGCACGGCGTGCCGAGGTTTCGCGCAGAATCGAAGCCATCGAACGTTTTATCGCGAAGCCTGGTCGAGCCGCGGCCGAAGCAGAAGCTGCCAAATTGGGCCTACGCCATGCCCAGTTCTACAATATGGTCCGCGCTTGGCGAGCGAGTCCTCGCCCAGAAGTAGTCGCTGGCGCAGGAGCCTCGCGTCCCAAGCCTACGCGCTTCAAACAGGACCAACTCAAACTCATGGCCGACATTATCTCCGACAGTGGTCGCGCGCGGCCTAATCTGATTGTCGATCGGATCATGGCAAAGGCTCATACTCTCGGTATTGCGATGCCTGATCGCTGCACGATCGGGCTTCACGTCCGACGGACCCGACCCAGCCTGCTCACCGATGACATAAAGGCCGGCTTCGAGCTTCTGGTCGACCACACCGTTCTCGATATGCCGGTGAACTTCGGAGACGGCACACCGCGGCGGCCGCTAGCTACGATGGTGATCGATGTGACTGCTGAAGCCATTATCGGGCTCACCATTTCCGCAAAAACCCCAAATCCTGCCTCTACACCGAAGGCGCTGCTTGATTCTATTCGCGGAGGGCTGCGGAATGATCACAAAGAGAGCTCGTTCCTAGAAACGGATTGGCATCGTTGCGCATTCGAAAGAGGAAGCGTTCGACATTCTGGAGCCTCTTCGCGCGAGCGGGTTTGACGCGAGTGTCCGGTTGACCGATCGGTTCGGCGGGGTCTGAGCGTCGAGGCTCTGCTCGGCTACCTCCACGCGCGCATCAAATTGAGGCCTCGGCTAGTTTGGAACGAGGGATCCCGGAGGCTGTTTCGGCTAGCTCCGGGTTCGATCGCGCTCCAGCCCCAAGAGGCGCAGTTGCTGGCTCACGGCCGGCTGACAAGCAGACACGCGACTACGGCGCTTGGGCACATCAATGGCTCGGCCCGAACGCGGCTCATAGGCGAATTGCTCACCTTAGCTGAATGTGCGCCGGCGTGGCGTACATGACCTTGCAAGGTGCGCCTCTATGGCGTACATATTTGTCGAAATAGAAGGAATTTCCATGTTGACCTACCACGACAGCATAGGTGGGATTGAAGAGCGCAGTTCTGAACGAATGTCGTTTCGGACCAAGCCGCGCATCAAGGAAACCATCCAAAAGGCAGCTGCTCTTTCAGGTGTAGACGATTCGGTATTCACGATGAACGCGGCCTACAAGGCTGCCATGGAAACGATTTCCGCTCATGAGCATACGATGCTCGAGCCAGTCGATCACGAGGCCTTCTTTGCCGCCCTGGATCGCCCCGCTGCTCCCACTGAGAACCTTCGCGCCGCCTTCGCGCGTCACAAAGGACGATCGAAAGCAAGTGACAGATAATCAGGCGGGTGGAAAATCCACCATCGAGCCGCTCGATCCATCCAAACATGATCGAGCGGCTTTTTTCGTGTCGGGTCGAGCAAGTCGACAATTATTTCAAAAAAACTGCAAACAAGCTCACCCAAGCTGGCAACATTCGGGTATTCGTTCTTACCAGCCCAGACGGATCGCTTGTAGGCTT
>NZ_JAHOOZ010000004.1 GCF_019075875.1 Novosphingobium sp. G106
GTTCGGATTGGAATCTCGTCACAATGACCTGCTCCGCGAATTTCGCGAGCATGCTGCCGCACAGCTCGGCCGTCCGGTCAGCGTGGCCGAAGCCATGCGAGTATGCATCTTTATAGTCACTGGCGAGTAACGCCTCCAAAACAGTGCAAGTCCGGGCTTTTCGCCTTCTTGGCAAGGACATGCACCCTCTCCTGACCGGCCGCGCCGGATCTTTGCAGAGGGGAAACAGATGCTCGACGCTGGTCAACTTGTTGGCTCACTCCATACGGAAGTATGCATGATGGAAGGGCACCTGCTTGGTTCGTATCGACAGCTCATCGCTCACGAGATCGACCGCCGGAAACTCACTATCACGGCGCTGGCCAAGGAGACCGGCTACAATCGCCGGAGCCTCAAGCGCATGATCACGGGTGCCCGGGAACTGCGCGCGCGCGACATCATTGCGATCTGCGCCGCGGTCGGTGTCGACCGAGTGGTCGCCCCCCATGCGCATCGAATGCATGGGCGGGGGGCTGTTCTACTATGACATCACCTTGCAGGTTACGCTGAGCCTGATCAAACCCGTGGTGAACCGGATCAACGAAAGCGCCACTGCGGCGATCGAACCACTGACGAATGCGGCGCAGAACCAACTCGCAAGCTGGATAGCCGACATCGTCATTCGCAATCAGGAGCGAGATTTACGCAGGCGGAGATCGGCTACTGATCTGCCGCGGCTGTGAGGGCAGCCCGATGCTTCGTTCGACCAGTCCTATCGTTCTTGCTGTGGGCGCCGCCTGCATCGCGGCAGGGTCGCCAGCCTGTGCCGGAGATCTCCCTGCCCGTGCGCGGATATTACTGGCGCGGTTGGGTAGGGGGCCAGTGCCTGATCCACGACCAGCGGCGGGAGACGGGACTGGGGTCGCAGTTAGAAGAACAATTCGCCGATTTGGGCGACAACAAGAACGCCAGCTCTAATGGCACCGACCCCACTCTCGGATCGTTTCTTCGCGCGTTCCCGGCCTTCGCATCCCCGCCTGGATGCGCGGCGCGCCCCCTGCAGGCGTTTCGGGCGCTTCAGGAAGCGCGCTGGCAATAGACGGTGACTGTGCGCCTCGTCCCTACATCCCGTCGAGCCTGCTGAGACGGAGCGCGGAGGAGCGCCGCCGCATTCTCTATCCCGTCGTTCGCTCTGTGGCCTGCGAGGCGGGCCTACCGAGTGGCCTGATGGACGCCTTGCTGATCCGAAAGCCGCTACAACCCGCTGGCGACGAGTCCCAAGGGAGCGTTCGGCCTCGGCCAGTTGATGCCCGGGACGGCGGCCCAGCTCGGCGTCGATCGGTACGATCTGCGCGACAATATCGCGGGCGCGGCGCGCTACCTGCGCCAACATATCGGTGAATTTGGTCAAGTACCCCTCGCGCTGGCAGCCTACAACGCAGGCCCAGCCCGGGTTCGCAAGGCCTGGCGCATCCGAGGATCACTGAAACGCAAATTACGTGCGGCAGATCCTCGTGAACTGGCGAACTCTTGAACTCGAAGCTGCGCCGGCGCTCAGACCGCGCCCAATTGCGGCAAAACGATCGTCGCTTGTTGCGAGGTTCCCATGAATTCGAACGCGATGCACCGCTCAGCTCTTTCCTGGGCAGAGCAATTCCTTTGATTGTTTTGGGCGGCGTGACAGCGATCCTTGTGGCCTGGCTAAAGGGGAACGGGGGGTCAGGTCCTCTCGCGCCAGTAGCCAGGCCGCTCATGACACAGCGCGAGCGAGCAGTGCTCGTTCAACTCGAGCGCATTCTCCCGGCGTATCGAATTCATGCCCAGGTGGCGATGGGCGCACTTCTGAAGGCGCCAGCACGACCGGGCCGACGGTCGCACCATTCCGATCGCAACGCCTTTGCTCAAAAGATCATCGACTTTGTGGTTGAAGATCCTGCCACGGGCCGGGTTGTAGCCCTGGTAGAGGTCGATGGCCGAAGCCATGATCCCAGCAGAGACGGGCGCGCGATGCCATGACCGGCACTGCGGGCTATCGGACGCTGCGCATCCCCGCCACGCGCGCGGGCGACTTTCGATGAAGTGCTCAAGTGGTCGGAACACTACGCGATGACGAGACTTCGCCAGGATCTACCGGTAGTCGCTACGCCCCGGCCGCAAAGTCAGCTCACCCTGCCGCGCCGCGCGTGCAGATTTGGGCGTCTGCCGGCCGAGCAGGCATTTGGATCGCCCCATGAGCGTATAAACCGCATGGCGCTGTGCACCGCGGTTAAGATGATCGACAGCGAGAAACCCTGATAGTGCCGACGCAGCAGGCCAGCTTTTGACCAGCTCGGTCACGGCGCGGCTGAGCTTGGTCTTTCCTGAGGCGCGGATCGGTCACGCACTTCATCTTCGACCATTGCGGAGCGCTTCTGCAGGATCGGCCGGTAGTCGGCCCTCGCATTCAGCTCAGCCTGAACCCTCACAGCCAGCGCCAGCGCTGCCGTCCAGTGCTCCGATCGGCGTCAGGGTCGCTCAGCCAATCCCGCAAGGGAACCAAAGGCATTATCGCTACACGGAAGGGGCCTGCTGCCATTAGCGTGCGCGACATCTGCGATCAGGTGAGTAACATGAAGGCGTAGCGCGGCCGCGTGCTGACTTGGCGAGCTCATCGAGCAGCAGCGAAGGTCGCTGTTTTGCCTGAGGGGAGGCTGGATCCTGCTGGCAAACATAACGGGGATAAATTGAGCACGAAAAATGGATCATGTGAATCCCAAATCGTCATGTTTTCCCGCATTTCTGCGCCTTTCTCCGCTTTGTCGGGGGTGACACTGCCCGGGGTCAAGTGTCATTGAAGCTGGGTTACTGAGGCCAGAGGATCTCCTCCGCTCATCATTGCCGCCCTACGCAAAACGAGGCTCTTGGCCCTCGACGGGAAAAGGCTCGGTTGGGCTCCGGGTAAGTGTCACTGAGACAGCTTCTGCCCTGGCCCCGGCGAGCGACCCCTTCCGAAATCGTCTCTGTCTGGGCCATAACGGGCGAATGTTCGCGGGAACTCGCGGTAGCGAAGAAACGTTTTTGTGTCAGCATCATATCGCGGCAAAGACTCAGGACTGGCAGCCCTGAAGAGCCTTTGCAGCACCGCCGGCACCCGGTCCATCGACGCCCACATGGGGCCAAAGTGGAACGTCGATGTTGCACCCGTCCGGCGGGTTTAGACTTCATCGTCGATCGATTTCGGCATAGATCGCGCTGCGTGTCCCCATCCCCTGACCCGCAATCTTGCCGCGATCTGCCCAGCCCCGCTGCCTGTCCGGGAGCCAATGAGCCGGCCGGACATGACCTTGTCCGTGCTAGGCGCGATGCATCCGAACGGTGACGGCAGCAACCGCCTGTTCGAGATAGCCCTCTGCGTTCCAGAGCGAGGCGATTGAGCTGCTCCCCGAGCCGAAGAATAAGCACGACGCCTCTGCGGTTGCGGTGGTGAGCGCACGCGGCATCCAGATCGGTTATCTGAGCGCGGAACGCTGCGGATGGATCGGCGCCAAACTTCGTTACGGCGAGGACCTGCGCGCCGTGTTCCAGTCGAGGGTCAAGGTGGCGCACTCATTCGGGTGAGCTTTTCCGGCGAGGATCCGATCCTGCCCGAGCCGGCCGAAAAAGCGCCGATTTGCGGGGACGAGCCAGACGACACCTTCTATCCCGACGAAATCCCGCCGGACGATTTCTAGACCGGCAGAGCCAGCGCTAGGTTCTGGCCACTTCGACCGATCAAGTTCAGGTTGATCCGCACCGAGGCCTTCGTACCGGGCGACCAGGCCGCCGCCTTCGGGACCCTGGCCAAGTCGTTACGGCCATGATCACGCTTGGCTGATCCGGCTCTTACAAACGCTCTTGCCCGCGACCCAGCTCCGCAAACTCGCCCTGCCCGCACTGCCCCCGCAACGCAGTCGCCATCGCGCCTCTCACCTGGCATGCCGAGGTCGTCCGACAGCGGCCCGGGATCGAGAAGGCCTTGCCGCGCCCCGACAACAGAGCTTCCAACCCGCAGTTCGCCCGACGGTCTCGAGCGCGGACGACTTGTTTCCGTGGTTGCTCTCCAGCTGCCGCGCGAGCTTGTGCGCGTCGTCGGTGAAGAGCCGCACGTCGGACCGCTGCCGCGTAAGGTTCGCCAAAAGGACCGCGCATTCGACAGGTTACGCTCGGCCGAACCCATGACGGCGAATACAGTCTCGTTGGTGATGCCCTGCGCCATATGCGTGTTGATAGCATAGGCAAGATCGATCCGTTTGAGCATGGGATCGCCTGCGCGAAGGGTCTGCTGATCGCCGCTCGCCAGTCGCACCACGATCTGGTCCCGGTCGACCTTCTCTACCCGCGCGATGGTCGCGTTCCACATCTCGCGGCTTTGTCGTTAGCGGTCCAGCGGATTGTCTCACCCTCATGGACGCGGATCGTCTTGTCATTCTTGAGCTGCAGGCCGTCGCGCCGGTTCATGGGATCGAATTTTGCAGGATCGATGCGGTTCCGGCGGCCGCGTTCATCACGCAGGCCAATCCTGCCATTCGCGTAGATCCGCTCGATCCGGTAATCGCCACGATCCAGGCCCAGGCTATTCCGAGGATGCGCTACCTCAAGAATGCGCGCGTCCTTCCAGAAATGCGCATAGCGCAGCGCCTCGTGGGCAACGTTGACGCGCTCACGCACCGTAAGCACGCGGCCCTCACCGGTGAGCGTTCCTTCTGATCTTAGCCCATCCTGGATGATCTCGTTGGCGCAGCCCGCCCTTCCCGGCTCGACGGCAATAGCGTCGTCGTCGCCCGATCTTCTGGGACAAGCGCCAGCCAGGCTAGGCAGCATCGAGCACCCGATCATCGGACTGAACCACGCGTTCGCCGAGCAACTCGATCGCCGCGCGCGCACCTGCCCCAGATCGGCGAGATCGGCGACGGCGCGCATCAGCGAGGCTGCTGGCGCATGTTGGTGTTGACGGGTAGGTGGCGGTAATTCGTCACGCCAGTCCGCGCCTGCATGACCGCGAAGGATTTGCCGGCCTCGATCGCCGAAAGCTGCTTGCGGTCGCCGACGATGGCGAGGCGGCCGACCTCCATGAGATTGGCAAGGGCAGTGAGCTTGTCCATCTGCTCGTTCGAGATCATCCGAGGCCTCGTCAAGATGAGATAGGTACCTGGAGTTTGTTCTTACCGGCATACGCGCTGGCCGAATTCTGGCCGCTCAGGAATATTCACGTGGGAATAGGAAGCTGTGCACCGTCAGCGCCTCAAGGCCCGGTGTCGGCGCTCAGATCCGCGACCATCTTGTTCTGGAAGGCGAGCGCTTTCGCATCGCCTTTGGTATCTGCGGTGAGCAGCATGGCTTTCTTGCCACGCGCCGCGGGGCCTGCTTCGCGCCGCGGCATCGAGCGCCTCGGCGCTACCGGCTGCAGAGCATCGTCGATTGCCCGCTCCGGCACGCCCCTGGACCAGCACGATCCGATTTTCAGACGAGACCATCTGGATCGCAGCGGATAACTGCTCGAGTTGAGCTTCCGCTCGCCGGCTAACTCCGGTTTGGCGGCGGCGGCATCGGCCTGCATCAGCGGCCGCGCCTGCCCCACGCCGACTCCATCGCGAGCAGGATCCACCGTTCCTGCCGCAATGCTTCGCGCGTCGTCACGAGATCGATGGCGCCGTCGTAGCGTTCGGATTTCTCGGGGATCAGTTCGCCCTTCTCGGCAAGCTGCGCCATGCGCCGCTCGACCTTTCGTGGGTCACACCCTTCAGGCCAAGATTGAGCGCGGTCTTCAATACGTCATTGCTGCGGAATGCCGCTTCGCGCTCGGCGAGGATGCGAATGGCGCTGGCGACAGGCAAACTGGGTGCGCGCGCGGTCGAAGGCAGCAGGGGATGCGCGCGAGCCCCTGGTCGACGAGCGGATCGTGCGGCCGGCGCAGAGGGTCGGCAAGCCGCGAGCGTGCATCGACGACCGCGGCGCCGACAGCGATCGCGCCGCGTTCCATCCTGCCGCTCCGCTCGCGCGAACGGTCGAGCGCCGCTGCAAAGACCTTGTCACCATTGTAGTCGTAGGACTTGGCCTCTTGCCCAGCGCGCACCAAGCGCCGCGCGGTCGCCGGCATCGAGCTTGGGATCTCGCGTGCGCGGCGTTGCCTCGAGCAGGCCCTCGCGCGATTTGATGCCGAGCGCTTCGGCCTTGGCCTCGATGTCCTCGCGGCGTTTGGAAAAACCGTCGATCGCCTCGCGGTTCACGCCGACTATCTCGAAGGCGCCGTGCTTGCCTGCAAGCCGCGTGGTGTAGCCCAGCTGCTCGATCTTATCACGCAGGGCGGAATGATAGATCGCGGCCAGCACAGCGTTGGCCTTCCACATCTCACCGTGTGCCAGGCCCGCCAGCCATCATCGCGAATGACCTCTCCATTTGCCCCCAATCGGTCAGGATTGCGGAGCTGCTTAGGCAGGCGCGTCCAGGTTGGCGACGACAGCGTGAATATGCGCCTGGGGATCGAGCGAACGGCTCGTGTCGTGCGGGAAGAGCGCATGGAGCGAGGTTGCCGTGCGGATCGAGGACGGCTTTGCCATCTTTCTTGATCCGGGCCTCCGCGAGGTTCGCCTCGGCCCAAGCCATGGTCTCCTTGACCGCGGCCATGTTGGCCGCGAGCGGGCGCTTGTCGCCGAAACATAGGCAAGCAGCGAGGCGGATTTCGACATCGAGTAAGTCGGTGCCGTGCGCCCGGTTTTCCTCCTCGCCGACCTGCTTGCCGCCCGGAAGCTTGCCGCCAAGCACACCTTCGAAATCGGTGCGATCGACGGTCCCGGCAAGCCCCAGATCGGCCGCACCGCCGCCCGACCATTCAGACGCCGCCTCAGCCTGCTCAGCCGTGTAGTAATTGTCAGGCGAGTATTTTGCAACACCGCCTGCCGACCGGACGGCGCCCATCGACCTGGTCATGGCTCAAGTCCCAGGCCGTTGTCGATGTCTCGGGCTTCGGCCTCGAGTTCAGCTCCGCCCGCACGGCGATGCTCATCTTCACCAAAATCCATCTGCAACTCGCGCCGAACCTGCCTGGCCGCCGAACTCGCACTCGCTTGACCGGTCGTCCTTGCCGGTCACCTTGGACCGGGTTTCTGCGGGACGCTCGCTCTGCCTCGCCAGCTCCCGGTCCGCGTCGGAACCGGGCCATGCGCTGGTTTTCGAGGCCGCCGCTATCGCGCAGCGACGTGCGAGGCGCGCGTCCCGGCCACGATCGGCTGACCGGGCATCATCGGAGTTCCCTGGCTGATCCTGCCGGGAGATCGCGAAGCGGTTCGCTCGTTCACGGAGGGCCGGGCTAGCGCTTCCTCAATACGGGGCTCGGCTTCGGATGCTCCCTCCTCCCGCGGCCGCCAGAGGGTGCCCTCCCGCTATAGGTCGACCAGGCGCATTTCGCCATCGCGCAGTTTGGCCTCGGCGCCGTCACGGCCTCCGCCCTCTTCGGCCAGCTCATCGTCATCCTCATCGCCGTCATCGAGGTGGAGGCGCGATGACCGGAAGCAGTGGAGGCAGTTCGAACCCCTCGGCGATCGACGGGTAATGGACGTAATCCATCTTGATGTGCGCCACCGGAAGCGCTCAGGGAAGTGGACATGCCCGTGAAGGTTCATCAGGCTGGTGAAGTCGTCGGCGATGACCAGTGAGGATCTACCCTCCTCCTTGGTCGTCGGCGAGATCGTCGAAGCATCGAAGGTCTGGTGCGCGCCGTAGGAATAGGCCTCATCCATCGTGCGCACCTTCTGGAATCCGATGAGCTTCGAGCGCTCCTCGGCGATGTCGCGGTCGCTGGTCCTGAGGATCAATTTCGACCCGTCCGGGCTGATGATGTTGCGCGCGCCGTTCTTCCAGCCAGTAGACTTCACGAAGCCCCGCAGAAACTGTGCACGCCGAGCACGAAAGCGCCGCCGTAGCTGCGCGCGGTTTACGAAGCCCCGAGTGAGGCGCTGGGAGCTGATGGAGCGCGCCGAGTTCGTCGAACACGGAGCAAGTCCGCAAAGTCCGCGTGTGCTTCAGCGTCATCATCGTATTGATGGCGATGTTCATCCACAGCGTGAGCAGCGGACGGGTCCATGTCGAGATCGCGTACTGCGCCGTGATGAAGAAGATTGAGCCCACCTTTTCCTCACGCCGGGTCCAGTCGCGGATCGAAAACGGCGACCGTTCTCGGGCAGGAAGCGCGCGGTTCGCCGTAGGCTTGAGAACGGCGCGGATCGACTGCGCCATGCGCGCCGCGTCGGGAGGAAGTCAGCGGATCGGCGACGGTACCCTTGAGCCGTGCGTCGATCCGCTTGGGCAGGCTTCAATAATTCGTCCGACAGCGCCTTGTTGGTCGCAGGCCCTGCGCCTTCAATTTGACGCACATCCTGACGAAAAGCATGCGCCCCGCCTTCTCCCAAAGCCGCCATCGCTGCCATGCTCGGGCGGGATCAGGGCGGAGGCGGCCGATACGAATTCGCTCCGGGTGTCGCAGTCGTTGAACACCGACCAGGTTTCGCAGCGGGCGTCATTTAGGTTGAGAACGTGGTCGCGCTCGGGCTCGTAGAACGCCTCCATGTAGTGGCCGGTTAGATCGAAAATGACGCAGCTGTCGCCGCGCTCGATCGCCTGTTTAACGAGCCCGCGAAGCGCCGTGGTCTTGCCCGAACCCGTCGTGCCGATGACCATCGCATGGCTCTGTTCGTGCCCGAGAGGAAAGGGCAGCGTGCCGAACGAATAGGACGGCACGAGGCCATATTTCTTCCGGTCGATCCACGGCAGCGCCATGGCTTCAGCGACGCTTCAGATCAGGGCAATTGTCATGCGCGCGCTCGCGCAGCCGCGCCGCATTGTGGCGCTCGATCATGCGCCTGAGATCATCGCTCTCGACGAGCTCGACGCCGCGTTCGTGATGATCGGCGAGGATCGCCCTCGCCGCGGTGGCGTGCCCATTTGACGAACCACAATGTGAAGGGTCCGGTCAGCGCAGAGGCGAACAGGAAGCTGCCGATCAGCGAGCGGATGAGCTTGGCCCAGGCAATCTCGACGTCGGCAATATAGGGCACGTATCCCATATAGGTGTGGAGCACGGCGCCGCTTTTCAGCGTCACGTTTACGGGCTTCATATCCGAGAGCCCGATATAGTCCCAGGCGCCGGCGAGCGCCTTCATGCTGATCATCTGGAACTCGTAATTGTCGAGCACGACAGTGAGGCGCGCCCACAGGATCAGCGCGAATAGACCGGCCCAGACGAAGAACGGTACGCGCGCACCGCGCAGCCACATCGACCACTGATGACCGATGAGCTGCGAGCCGCGGGTGAAGTGGCCTGCATTGCGTTTGGCATCGCCGTGCCCCGACCAGGGCCTGGGATTGCGCGGCCTCGGATTACTGGTCCGTTCATTTGCCATGGAACTTCTCCATGCGCTCGTCGACGGCATCGAGGATCTTGTCGCGCAGATCGGGAAACTGCAGGCGCACCAGCTGGTCGAGCACGAGCTGGTTGAACTCGCTGAGTTCGGCGAGCCGCTGCAGGTTCGCCGCCTTGCCCGCATGGAAATCGAGGTATTGCACGACGGCCGCACGAATGTGCTCGGCCTTGGTGACGCCGGTCCCGGCGGAGAATTCCGTCAGGCGTTCGAGAACGTCCTCGGGAAATTTCAGTGAATAAAGTACAGCCATTTGCCTCACCGCTGGGGGCGGGTCGAGGCGGGTACTTCGCAAGGCAAAAGCGAGTTCGAACTACCTAGCCAAAGGGCTCCAATTGTCAAGCCGGAGCGATCGCCCAAAGACTGGCGTTTGCGATCTTACGACGGCTTTTGTCGCCGCATAGCGCCGTAATACAGGCCATAAACTGGTTTGCGATAATATATCTAGGACGCTCATTGGATCGCAAACCCCATGTTTGCGATATTAGGACCGACCAAATCCCCGATATTGCTTGGCAAAGGGCTATCCTGGCTCCGCGCCACCGGTGCATGAGGTGCTGACCTTATAGGGTCACTCCCCCATGGATGACCCTTGACCGATCTGGCGCCGAGATCACCGGGCGTGGCCCTTCCTCGGGCTCCGGTAGGGCTCCTTGCCCGCTTCGGGCTGGAGAGTGCGGCTCTGGAACTCTGTTTCTATTTGGCTACCACTGCGCCGGTCAGACGAAAACTGGAGTGAAGACGTGGCAAGGCCCAAAAAAGTTGGAAACGATCTGCCCTCGATTTGCGCGCAGCGCGAGAAGCTCGAAGCGCAGCTTGCGGAATTGGCGGCGCGGGAAAAGGAAGCGCTTGAGGCGGCGCGCGATGCGGGCCGCCCGGTGCTGCTCGGTGCGCTGTGCAAGGTCAAGATCGGCGAGATGAACCGGCAGGACGCGAAAGCGATTGCCGCCGCAATCGGCAAGCTGGGCGGCGCAGGCGGCGAAATTACTGGCGGCCAAAGCCTAGCCGGTCGAACGCGATTGATCGCGGACACCGAACGCGAAAACACCTGCGGCCCGGCGCGCTTTAGCGTGCCGGGCCGCGCGATTTTTGCGCTGCATCACGATCGTTTATCGCGGGGGCAATCGCCGGCCGGACGTGTCCGGCCGGCGCCGCGCTAGCTCTCAGCCGGCCGCTTGGGCTAAGCTCGCAAAATCCCTGTCCCTCATGATGGTGACAGGCACGCCGGCGTCGCGGCAACGCTCGGCCAAATTGACCTGCAGGCCGCTGCCTTCACAGATGATCGCCTCGACGGGGGCGAGGCGAACAAGCATCTTGTTGCGATCGAAACCGGCGCGGTTGCCGAGGCTGCGATTGAGCCGAAAGTTCACGGTGGGCACGCCCCGCGCGGCGGCCCATGCGGCGGCGATTGCGTCGGTGCCGCTGCGCTGCGCGGTGGTGACAAGCGTCATCGATGGGACGCGCGCCCGGATGCATCGAGCCGGGTCCAGATCGGTTCATGATGCTGCCAGCCTGCCCCGCCCGATACGACGACGACGGGCCCGGTGGGCGCATGGGCTTCGCGGCGCGATGCGCGCGCGCGGCGAGAAAGTCCCGCGCTTCGATCTGCGAGGCGATCAGCGATTTGGAGGTGCGGCTGCCATAGACGGCTGACCAAGGCTGGCCGGTTTCGACGCGGTAAACCTCGGCGGCACGATCGCGCATGCATCCCAAGGCGGCGAGCGCTTCGTGCAGCGATTGGCAATGACGCTGCTTTTCCCTCGACTTCGAGCGCGTGGATTTCTGAAGGGTCATTGATCCGGGCCAGCTCGCCAAGTTCGCGCGCGGCGCTGTCCTCTTCGCGCGCGATTTGCTGCGCCACCTTGTGGAAGGAGTTGACCATTCCCCAAGCAACGCGCGCCGCCATGGGGGCGAGGCGGGTATCGCAAAACAGGGCGAACAGATCGCCGACCATCTGCTCGACGCAGCCGCCGCGCGCGGCCTCGCTATCCGGCATATCGGCGGCGGTCGGTTCCTCGTGGTGGGAAAGCTGGCTCGCCTCGATTTCTGCGGTGAATGCCTGGCCGAAAGTGTCGGCGCTGGTAAGGCTCGCATAGTGTTCGGCGAAGTCGGGGAAATTCGAAAAGCTGCGCATGGGGTTGCCCTTGTCTGGCAAGGTCCGCACCGATTATAAGAGGCGGACCAACGTTAGCCGAGTTTGGTAGAGGCGGGGGAGATTGACCCTCCCCGCCTCGTCTCCATTCAGTTCGGGAAACCGGCGAAAGGATCGGTTTCGATCTCGCGGCCGGTAGTGCTTTCCCCGAGGCCATCGCCCTCGCTTTCGCCCTCGTCCCCGCGTACCGGCGCGGCCTGTCCGAAGTCCTGCCGCGCACGGCGACGGGTCCACGATACATTGTAGCCGCCTTCGGGGCCGGAGTTGCCGAACAGGGCAACATCGAGCGGCTTATCCATCTTGGGATCGTCAATGCGGCCCTGATAGAAAACCTCCCCCGTGGTGCGCGCCGTCTGCTCGAACAGAGCCCCGACCCGAACCCAGCTATTTCCGCTGCGCGCCATGATCTCGTACTTGGGCGCGCGGGGGTTGTTGCTCTCGACGGGCGAGAGACCAATCACATTGTTGAAGGCGAGGCATTCGATCTTGCCGATCAGAGCGCCATTTGCATTCGGACGAACATAACCAATGTTAGCCATGATATTCACTTTCCAGATACTAGGGCGGTGCCCGTTTGACTTGCCAAGCGGCGTTTCCGTCTTGACCATTACTTAATAGCGCCGCCCTCAAATTGGGTCTATCTCATTGATTTCTTGACAGATTTGCCCATCATCTCTGGTGAGCCGGAGCATCAAAATGCGGTGCGGTAGCGCGCAAACAAGCCACGCATGGCCGCAAGGCCATTCCGCCCTGGTGCGGACAAGCGAAACGCCTGCCCGCTTGTCCATCACCTCCGGAGCCGCCGTCGCAGTCCCCAAGGAGCACGTGCGGGATGAGCGAAGTCAAAAGACGTCGCGCTGAGCCCTAGGGGAGCTAGCCCATCCCCCGCCGGCCGTCCGCCAAAGCGGACGAAAGCCGGCCGGCGGGGGATGGGCTAGCGGACCTTGGGCTGAGGCAGCTTTTGACTTTGCGCCCGCACGTGCGACGCCGGGAGACTGCGATGGCGGCGTAGGAGGGGATGGATAAGCCTGCGCGCGCCCACACGCGGAGCCGGACGTCCTCGTCCGGCGGAGCCCTTCCCCCCTTCCCTCATGCGTTCGTGACCCGAATGGGCGAAGACAGACCGCAGGGCTGGCTTCGTGAGCTTAGGTCGGGGTCGGCCGCATGGCCGGCGCCGGCCTTAGCGAATAGAGCGCGGTCCCGGCCGGCGCAGCCGGGCGGGGAGAGGCCATCCCTCTCCCTTACCCGCGCTTGCCAGACCAGATGCCGCGAACCATGTTGTATTCGAATGGTTGGAGACCGGGCCATGCCAACGCAAAACGAACCGCCTGCCAGGCGTGAGGCCACTGGCATGACGACGAAGGGCCGCGCTTCCCTGCGGGCGACCATCCGTCATGTGCAAACCCGCAACGCGGATGTCGATCTGGATGAGCTCCAAAGCCTCATCGATGAGGAAGTGGCTCAAGCGCGCACATCGTTCTGGACACAGACCCGCAAATAACCGGAGGCACGTGGACATCGGTCAAGCGGCTCCTTGCCAAGCCGGGCACACTGTCCCATATTATGTCCACAAATCGTCCGAGCAATGGGACATGCCAACTGCCCCCGGAACCACTGCCAAGCGTAAGGCGACCGGCATCATGACCAAGGCCCGCACTCGCGCCGCGAAAGCGCCGCCTCAAGCAATGGCGGCCGGTGCGGCTTTCGTAACCCACTTCATCGACAAGAGCGGCATCGTCGATGTCGACCAGGTCGCCGATACGTTCCGCATGACGAAGAACCAGTTGGCCGAGACAGTTGGCCTCGGCGTCGCCACCATGAGCAAGGCCGAGCGGCGGACCGCACCCCGGACGCAGTCCCGCGTTCGCGAGATGCTCGAGATCCTCTCGCGCATTCGCGAATGGGCTGGCGGCGAGACCCAGGCGATGGCCTGGTACCGCGCGCAGCCGATCCCGGCGCTCGATGGTCGAACCCCGGAGGCGCTGGTCAAGGCCGGGGAAGCGGGCGCGGTCCGCGACTATCTCGATCATCTGGCGCTGGGCGGCTTTGCTTGAGATTTGCTCACAGGTGCTACCGCGGCCACGATCCGATGTGGTCGTTCTCGCCGCTGTCGGGAGATGGCGCGGCCAAGACCGGCGGCCGCTTCAACCGCAGGGGTGAGCCCACACTCTACCTCTCGCTCGACATCATGACGTCGTTTGCCGAATGCACGCAGGGGCTGACCCAGCGCCTGCACCCGCTGACCATGTGCGAATACGACGTCGACTGCGAGCCCGTTGCGGACCTGCGCACCGATGATGGCCGATCAGCGCACGGCGTATCGCTCGAAGATCTCGCCTGCCCATGGCTGCGCTATCAGCGCAGCGGACGCGACGCGCCCTCGTGGCTCGTTGCCGATCGACTCAAAGCCGAAGGCTTTGCTGGGCTGATAGCGCCCAGTTTCGCGCCCGGCGCAACCGCAGATAACCAAAACCTCATCCTTTGGAGCTGGGGACCGGACCTTCCGACCCGCGTTATCGTGTTCGATCCGGGCGGACGCCTGCCAAAAGACCAGTTATCCTGGTAGTAAAAAGTCATTTTGGACTTTGATATCAACTCAGCGCCTTGCGGGCCGCCAGCCAATCAATTTATGTATGACGCCGCGATTACTACCAGGGGATTTCGATGACGATGGAACGCTGGCTCGACGGCATCGACGTCGATCTAACCTTGCTCGAAACACGTGACGATCCCGACGAGCCATGGACCCGGCGCGCGCTCGCTGGGACCAGCGTCGGCGTAGATCCGATGGACGCCTATGAAGGCGCGCAAGAGCTGGTCGAAGCGGTCCGCCTGATGGTGGGCGGGAACCTTGAAGGCAAAGCCGGCCTTGCCCGTATCCTCGGGCGGGATGGCAACGACTATCAGCGCAGCCTCTGGTATGCGGTCGCAGGCCGCGGCGCGCTTTGCGTCGCCGCTGACCTGCACTGGCTCACGGGGATCCTCGCGACGCGCGCAGAACTGTGGCTCCGCCGCCGGGGCCAGGACCAAAATGTCGTCAAGCGGCCCGATCCTTACGTGACCGACGGTCCCGAAGGACCTGTCGGCCAGTTTCAGGCATCCTTCCGGCTCGGCGCGCACTGGGACGGCATCGCCGACCGCCGCTAGAACCGGGCTCTTCCAATGCAGCGATACCAGATGCTCGATGTCGAGATCGGGCCGGACGAAGACGGCTTCGAAACCGTCCTCGCGCGGGCCTATTCGCTTAAGCAAAAGCCGCAGTGCCTGTGCCGCCGGGACATCCCGCTGCCGCTTTACATCGCGCGGCGCCAGAACAGCCACCACCTGGCGCGCTGGCCCGGCACCGGCCCGCGCCATGCACCGACCTGCGATCACTACGAAGCGCCGGACTTCCTGACAGGGCTTGGCCAGGTCCGGGGCTCGGCGATCGTCGAGGATGAGGAGAGCGGCGAAACCTCGCTCAAGTTCGCCTTCCCGCTGTCGCGAGGCCCGGCCCGCGCCGCGCCGTCGTCGTTCACGAATGACAAGCCGTCGGTAAAGACCAACGGGCAGAAGCTGACGATGCGGGGGTTACTGCACTTTCTCTGGGACAAGGCGGAACTCACCCACTGGCATCCCAAGATGGCGGGCAAGCGAAACTGGTTCATCGTGCGCCGCGCGCTGATCCAGGCGCGCCTCGGCTGCAAGGTGCGCGGCGACAGCCTGGCGCGCGCGGTGTTCATCCCCGAGACCTTCAATCTCGACCACAAGGACGAAATCGCCGGCCGGCGTCTGTCGGAGCTGGAACTGGCCTATGCTTCGCCCGATGCGATCATGGTGGTGATCGGCGAGGTCAAAGCGATCGAGCCCGCGCGCTACGGCGAGAAGATCCTGGTGCGGCACCTGCCGGATTGGCCATTCCTGATGGATGCTGACATGGCTCGGCGCTTCCACAAGCGCTTCGCCGTAGAAGAAGAGCTCTGGCGTTCCGAAGAGGCCGAAGGCCATCTGGTCATGGCGGCAAGCTTCGCGGTCGGCGCTTCGGGCCTGCCGCAGCTTTTCGAAATCGCGGTCATGCCAGTGAACCGGCACTGGCTTCCCTATGAAAGCCATGAAGAACGCGCGCTGGTTGCCAAGGCCGTCCAGGAGAAGCGCCGCTTCGTCAAAGGCCTGCGCGTCAACCTTGGCCTCGAGGCGCCGATCGCCAGCATCGCGCTCAAGGACACAGGCGCCGAGGCCGCCGCGATACACCTCGCGCGCAACATGCCGGACCCCGCCTATGACGAGGCGCTAGCCGCGCTGATGCGCACGCCGGGCGTGACCCATGTGACCTGGCGGCCCGGCGACCGCCTGCCCGATGCACAGAGCCGCGTTTATCTGCCGCCGCCGAAGCGCTGAACATCGATTTTCCGCCAAACTACCCGCCGTCGTGGGGTTTGAACTGATCAGACAGCGCCAAGGGCTGCCTGGATCTCAAGCCAATTGCTTTTCCGCTTATTGGAGCCGCGATGCCAGTCTGGCCACGAGGTCCATGCGCTCGTGCAAGATCGCCACAACAAGCGCGGGCGCGTCCTCCCGCTGTAGGCAAAAGATGTAGTGATGTTCGCAGTGTACCATCCGTAAACCTGGATAGAGATCGCTCATCTCCTTGGACGCTCCCGAACCTTTCGCCAATCGTTCGATACCGTGCTTCAGCTTGGCAATGTAACTGCGGACCTGTTCGTCACCCCATTGCTTGCGCGTGTAGCGGACGATTTCCCGCAGGTCGGTTTCCGCCGCATCCGTCAGCACGTAGGCAGCGGTCAAGACAGACGATCCCGGCCCAGTTCCTCGTCAACGATGTCGTCGATGCTCTTGGTCGAAACGCTTCCTGCAAGGCCTTGCGCAATCCGTTCCCCCAGCAGCGTTTTCAGCTGCTGCCAGGCCTCATCACCGGACGCATCTGCGGGGGAACAGGCGTTCCAGAGTATATTGCTTGATCGTCTTGCCCTGCAGGGCGGCCAGCGCTTTCAGGCTCTGATGCTGCTGATCTGTTATGTCGATGGTCAGGCGACTCATTGGCAACCTCATAAATCTACTACAAACCCACATTACCACAAATGTAGGTTTGTTCCTAGGTCACGCTCCCGATAGCGTCACACGGGGCAGTAATCACGGCAACTACGCCCAGATGCGCGATATCGTCCTCAAGCACGAACGGCCTCTGTGGATCCTCGGTGCGCACGACGGCGAAATCTCGGCCCAGCACCTCCGCCATCGTCGCGGCGAGCCGCCATGCGTTTTCGAAAGTGGCATGAACACGCGTGTCTGTCATGGGACGCCTCCCACTGCCGCGCTCGCCGGAACCAGTGTCCAGGCCCGCTCCATCAGCCGCGAGATGCGGTAATAGCCGCCGTTGCGGCCCTTCAGCGCGATGCCTTTGCGGTATTCGATCACCGCGAAAGACTGGCCCTCATAGCCATCCGAAAACCGCATCGGCTCGGCGAGCACCAGCGTGTCCCCGGGACGCGGCCGGCGCCGGCGCGTCAGTGCCAGCTGCTGCCGGCAGCGCGTCCGCCACCCGGCGGCATATTCGCTGTCGGTCGGCCCGAGCAGGTCGAGCACCGAAGCGGGGCACCGATAGTAGCAAGGCCCCATCGATTCCGTCATATCCTTGTACCCGAAGTGCTCGCCGCTCTTCGCTTTGGGGTTCCAGCGAACCAGGCAGACGACGGCGAAGACTGGCAGAGTGCCCTCGGCGTTCCAAGGCTCGGCCGCAGCGTAGTATTCGCTGCCCGACCAGACCGATTTAAGAATGCGAAGCCCGTATTGACGGCCGCCATTCTCATCCGGCGAATAGGTGAACTGGTCGTCGAGATAGGCTTTGGGCGTGGCGAAGCCGCCCATCGCCCAGGTCGACATGAAGAGCCATCCCATGGCTATGTCCTTTCGTTGGTTGTGGTGAAGAGGGCGGCCGCCCGCGGCGCGCGATGATCCGGCAGGCAACGCGCGTCAGGCGCGGCAATGCCGGCAGCCCGATCCCTCGCAGCAGTCGGCCGAGGCGCCGATGTGCAGGATGGAGCCGTCCCGAAACCGCGCCGAGACGCCCAGCGCATATTCCATGGTGCTGCCCGAACGATCGAGCTCGCCGTGCCAATCGCGCTCGAGCACGTCCCAGACCTCGTAGATATGGGCGCCGCGGCTATCGAGAGCAGGAAACGAATAGATGGCAAGGTCCGCGATCGTGACAGCGGATCCGAAGAGCTCGGCGCTGCGGTCGACGACGAGCCGCGCCGACATCAGTAGTCCTCGGGGAGCAGGATCGTCATGACCCGGGTCGTCACCGAAGCGTCGGCGGGATCATCGGAACCATAGTCGAGCGTGAGGTCGTAGTAGTCGATCTTCATCCAGACCGTTCGGCCGCGCAGCTCGACCACGCCAAAATCGCGTTCGGGGCTGTCTTCGGAAAACTGGCAATGCCGGAACGCGGCCATAAGTTCGGCCTGGACCAGCACGCGGTCGGTGGGCGCGCAGCCCTCGCCGCAAAGCGTCTCGAGGCAATTGGACGTGATGAGAACCCTGGCGTTGCGGTCGAGGCCCAGGCGAACTCGATCGTTGAGCTCGGCGATCGTCAGGGTGCGCGCGGCGTCGCTGGCCTGTGTGGCCATCGTCGGTCTCCTTGTCGGAAAGGTGGTAGGGAGGATGAGATCGGCGCTGGGGGTCCTGCCCCCGCGCGAACTTCGAACGAGCCGTGGCTCGCTCATTCCAAGCCCCCTCCCCTTTTGCGCTGGTGTGCGGGCGGCCTAAGCCGCCGCAGGAACCACGTCGCGGGTGGGCGGCAGCTCCAACCAACCGGGCTTCGCGCCTTGGGCGGATGGCAGGCGGTAGCTGTCAGCCTCGTCTTGCGTGAACACGCTGGCTTCCTTCAGCGAGCCGAAGCCGGTCTTGGTATTCCAGAACAGCAGGCCGCACTGCTCGTCTTTCAGCGCGATGACCAAGCGCGCTGCGTCAGGATTGTCGCCGGGGCTCCAGAGATGGACGATCCGGTCTTTGCGCACCTCGAGATAGCCGCCGCCGAAGGCATCGACCCGCAACGGCAATGACGTGTCCGCCCAACCGAACCGAAACGGCAGAGCCGAAACACAGACCTTCTGCAAAAGCCGGGCCACCGAGAACACGGCGACGTTCTCCCCCCTCGACATGGACATTACGCTTGCGGGGATTGCCGACCACCGGAACATGCCAGACGAGCGAGTCCGGACTCGGGAACGAAGGATCTTCGAAGAGCGCGAGCAGACTAGCGAAGGGTTTGTCGGCATCGACGATAGGAAACAGCGCCTGGAATTGCGAGCTGGCCCCGGCGTAGAGCGCCTGCGCCTCGGCCGAAGTGCCCAAACCCTCCGCAAGTTGTTCGGCGATCTCGATGACCTCATCGAGAAGTTCAGCTTCGTGCGCATCGACTTCGAGGACGAAGGCGGCGGTCGTGAAATGGTCGGCCATGATGGGCTCCTTGTGATATGTCGGTGATGCGTGGGCGCGGGGAAGGTGGCGGCCGGCGAAGCCGGTCGCGCCGCGCCGCGCCGTGATGAAGATCGACTAGGCCGCCGCGCTGAGCGGCGAGCCGGCGATGCGGTGGAGGATCTGCCGGATGGCGAGTTCCTGGCGCAGAAGCGCGTCGAGGCAATCGGCGCCGCTGTCCACAAAGGCGTCGTGCTCGGGATTGCTCATGTCGAGCACCTGCGCCGTGGCCCTCAGCACGCCGAGCATGTTCGCGGCCTCGGCCATGACGCGCAGGTTCGTCTGCGCTTCGGCCAGAGGGCAGCTTCCGCTTTGCCGGACGGTCGCGACATAGCGGTGACTCCGCGCGGCGGGATCGATCGCGGTGATCTCGCCCGTCCAGTCGAACGGCCAGGATGCGCCGCTCTGGCGCAGCGGGCTTGCCCGCCACCCGCCGGCGGTCGGTTGATAGGTCATGGAATATCTCCGGGTAGAATGGTCAGGCGGCCGCGAGCTGATCGCTGGCGGCATCGCTGCCGGGGAGCGACTGCTGGCAGCCGAGCGTGGTGAGGAGGCGCGCAAAGCGCGGCGCGATCTGGAGGAGCCAGGCCTGCGCTTCGCCGCGCGCGTCGATCCACTCGGCGCGCCGGCGAAATTCCCGGTCCGACCGCGCGGCAATCCAGACCCAGGCGGCGCCTTGCCAGGTCGAGATGCCGATATCGGCGTGGACGTTGCGCGCGAGCACGCGGTGGCTCCGCCCCCGCCAGGCATGCCGACGCTCGAACGAGGGCAGATGGACGGGCACCTCGCGGTGGATGTCGGCGACGAAGGCCGCATAGGCCGCCGGCCAATCGCGCGGGTCGGCGGGCGCCGGCAGGCCGCGGACGCCCGCCTGGGCGCCCGGCGGATGATAAGCCGATCGCAGCATGACGGGCCTCATGCCGCTAAAGGCAGCGGAGCGGCCGCCGGCTGCTGCGCATGCATCCAGTCCGAGGCTGCCTGCGCCTTGGCGGCCGCGGTGAAGATCGCCCGCGGATCATCGCGCAGCGCTCTCAGCCAGGAAGCGACATAGGCCGCATGATCGGGCCGCGGCGTGTGCGCGAGGCCCAAATCCGCGAGGAGGAAGGCGCTGCCGATATCGGCGACGAGTTCCTCACGCGCGCGGATAGCGAGCCCCTTGTAGTAATCGCGCAGGGTTTCGCGGTCGAGCCGGTGCGCCGCACCGGTCGCATGGGTGATCTCGTGCGCGAGCGTCGAGACAAGGCCAAGGTCGCTCTCGAAGGCATGCTGCTCCGGCATGAAGATCTTGTCGAGATCAGGACGATAATAGGCGTCGTGGAGGCCGTATTCGATGGGAATGCCGAGACCCGCGAAGAAGCCGAGCGCGCCGGCGATCCGATCCTCCATCGGCCGCTCCTCGATGACCGCCTCATCGGGGGCGCCATCGACCTGCGCGCGGTTGAACACGACGAAGCTGCGTGCATAGAACCGCGCCCGGCGTTCGTTCCCATCATCACCGCCGCCACTGGATCCGCTGGCGTCATCCACGCGGTCGATCTTCTTCCAGAGCACGACGTGGGTGCCGGCTGCGCCCTTGCGGACCTGCGCGCCGCTATCCTTCCACTGGTTGTAAGTCGCCCAGACGCCCGAGGTGTAGCCACAGGCTTCGGCGGAGGCCCAAAGCATCAGGCGGTTGATGCCGCTGTAGCGGCGCCCCGCGGCACTGGTCGGGCGCATGACCGGCGCCCCCGAATGATGCCAGGGCATGCGCCACTGGCCCGCGCCTGCCTCGATCGCTGCCGCAATCTGGGCGGTGACGGCGGCGTAGATGTCATGACGTCGCGTCATGGAATGTCTCCTCTTCTAGGCGAGCACCGGTGCTCGCTCGCACCTTTCCCGCTCAGGCTTTTGGGATGGGCCGCTTGGCGGCCTGGATGTTGGGGAAGCCGGGGACCGCCGGCAGCTCGCCGAACGGCCCCCGCACCTGTGCTGTGCTGTCAGGCCGCTTCGGCGATCACTTCCTCGGACAGATGGCCGTCTTCGGGCTCAACGTCAGCGGCCGGCTCGCCGGGCGCGCCCGCCTGCTCGAGTCCATCTTCACCATCGCCGATGAGCTCGGCATCGCAATCGCCCGAGGCGATGGGCCCCTCATCGCCATTGGCGTCGCTCTGCGCCGCACTATCCGCTTCGGCAGGCGCCTTGGCGGTGAAGCGCATCGCCTCGGGAAGCCAGGCGGCCGCGCGTTGCTTGACCGCCGGATCGGTGATCGTGTCGCCGGCGCAGAGCTTCGCTGCCGCCAAAGCGAGCTCGCCCTTTTTCGCGGTCGCGTAGCGCGCCGGCAGTTCGGGATCGATCTGCCCCAGCGCGGTCAGGATCTGGCCCTTCTTGAGGCGGTCGAAGTAGTTTTCCGCGCCCGGCCGCCAATGTGCGGCGACATCGATCTCCATCATGGCGCCGACGCCCGACAGAAATGCGTTGCCGCGCCAGCCCACATCGAGGCTCGCTTTCAGGCTCTGGCTGACCGCGTAAGCGAGCCAGCTCGCCTTGGCCTCTTCGTCGAGACCCCGGAACTCGAGGAAGGCGGTGAAGAGGTCGTCGGCCTGGCTCCATTCGTGCGGCAGCGCGGAGCGGACGGCATCGAGATCGACAACCGCCTGGCTCGGCGGGACCCCGACGAGCCCCGCCGGCTCGAACCGGTCGCCGATCTTGATCGAAAGCCCCGTATCATTGGCCGTGAAGAAGCCCATGCAATCGATCGCCAGCCGGAAGATGACGAGATCGAGCGCCATTGCGGGATCGGTCGCGACATGGAGCGCGAGAACGTCGCGCCGCTCCTTGGCGAGGTTTTCCTCGAGGCTTCGGCTGAAGCCGTCCGTCTTCGCTGTGCCGGCCGAACCGGTGCTGCTGCCGGCCTGGCCCGAAGCGGCAGCGCGGCCCGGTTTCACCGTCGTATAGAGTTGATGGTGCAGCGCAGGCGTGCCGTCCTTCTCGAGAATGAGGAAGACGCCAACATTGGGCTTGTCCTCGTCGCGGATGACCTGGCAGGTCTCGCCCAGCTTGTCGTATTCGGCCGACAGGAGTTCCATTTCGGCTTCGGCCTTCTCGACCTCAGCCTCGTCCTCACTGGTCTCGGCGACCTCGTTCAGCTCATCGATGCGGACCTCGATTTCGTCGAGGCGGGCCTGGACCTCGGGCGCCGGATCGACGCGCGAAGGATAGAAGGGGTGCAGGTCCTTGGTGAGCTCGTAGGGCAGGTACGCCGCGAGCACCGGCGTCACCCAGCCATAGCGACCGCCAAGCGCGGCGATTTCTGCCTCGTAGGCGAGCTTCTTGGTCGCGAGCTCGGTAGCAATCTCGCCGTCGAGCCACATGCCCTCACCGCTGGCGGCGAAGAGGTCGCTCTCGATGCGGCCGCCGCCGGCGCGGTATTCGTCTTCGCCCAGGAACAGGGCGACCGGGTGCGACGAGGCAATCGCGGTCTCGGCGACAGCGCGGCGGATGGTCTGCGCGTTCTGCGCCTGCCAGCCGGCCGACAGGCGCTCCCAGGCGGCGAGCTGACGATCGCGGTCCGCGGTCGCGCAGTAGGCCATGGCGATGTCGAGCGTGATGTCGCCGGCCGCAAGCGCCGCGAAGATCGGCTCGGCGAGGTCCGCAAGGCGCAGGCGCCCCTGGACGTGGCGGACGGTGAGGCCGAAGCGGCGGGCGATATCCTCGGCATCAGCGCCGTCGGTGTCGATGATATCCTTGAACGCGCGGCATTCGTCAGCTGGCGACATGGACTCGCGGATCAGGTTCTCGGCGAGGCTGATTTCTCGGGCGGCGGCGGCTCGGTTGGCGAAGACGCGCACGTCGACGCCGTGATCCTGCGGCAGCTTGCCCGTCTCGATCAGCTGCGCAATCGCGCGGCAGCGGCGCCCGCCCGCATGGACAGCATAGGAAGTCGATCGGCGGGCCTTGATCGCCGTGACGACGAGCGGTTGGATAAGGCCGTGCTCGAGAATGCTCGCGGCCAGCGCATCGAGGGCAAGGTCGCCAGCCGTCTTGCGGACGTTGAGGTCCGACAGCACGAGCGAAGAGAAGGGAACGGTGATGTTTTCCATGAGCGGAGTCTCCGGTGGAGCGTGAGACCCGGATCAGGAGCACTTTATCGCTCAGGGGGTCTCACCCCCCGCCCCGCCCCCCTTCCCTCTCCTGGCGCGCGGCCCGACAGGGACGCTGTGGCGCGGCCCACGCACATACCTGCCATGCTTATAATAAGCTTGTTTACTTCATAACTAACCTAGGTTAGTACATCTTCTCGTAAGGGCGCGCCGAGTCGCGCGGCCCTCCAGGAGATAGAAGATGCACCGCACTTTCCACGCCGTCACCGCGCTCGTCATCGCTTTGAGCACGACTGCCCTGTCGTTCGCCATGACGCTTGCCTGAAATGGCGAGGCCCGGCCGCGGGCCCGCGCGACTTCAAATCATCTAGGCCGGTGGGATAAAAGAAAGGCGGCCAATACTGGCCGCCTTTAGGAAAGAACCTGTCTCATTTCTGAAGCAAGCCCTTCGGGTCGCGAATCGATTATTAGCGCCGTTTGGGAAAAACCCTAGTACAGACACGACGTTAGACTCGCGTTGGCAGATATTTATTTGGGACGACAGGCCAGTCGCTATGCGACCGAGCAATGTGCTAGCGCGCGCCCATGGCGCACGCTTTAAAACAAGTCGGAGTGGGATTGATCGGCTACGGCCTCGGCGGCCGCGTGTTCCACGCGCCGTTTATCCAAGCCACCGACGGCTTGGCGCTGCGCGCCGTGGTGTCCCGCGATCCCGCTAAGGTCCTTGGCAAGCTGCCGGACATGGCGGTCGTTCCATCCGTAGATGACCTCCTGGCCCAGGATGGAATCGATCTCGTCGTCGTATCGAGCCCGGACGCCCTCCATGCCGAGCATGCGATCGCGGCGCTGCGCGCCGCCAAACATGTCGTGGTCGACAAGCCGTTCGCGACCACCCTCGCCGATGCCCGGCGGATCGCCGAGACCGCGGATCGCGCGGGCAAGAAGGTGACGGTATTTCACAACCGGCGCTGGGACGCCGATTTCCTCACGTTGCAGCGCCTGATCGCCGAAGGCCGGCTTGGCCGCATCGTTCATTTCGAAAGCCACTTCGACCGCTGGCGGCCGGAACCCGGGGGAGTTTGGAAAGAAGCGCGCGAGGGCGGGTCGTGGCTCGACCTGGGCCCGCATCTTGTCGACCAGGCGCTTTGCCTGTTCGGCAAGCCCGACGCTGTGACGGCTGACATCGCAACGATGCGCGATGGCGCGCCGGCGCCCGACTGGTTTCACGCTATCCTTCACTATCCGCGGATGCGAGCGATCCTGCATTCCAGCAAGCTTTCGGCCGACCACCGATTGCGGTTCTCAGTATACGGAACAAGCGGAAGCTGGGTTAAGCAAGGCGTTGACACACAGGAGGCGGCGGTCCTTGCGGGATCCGCTCCCGGCGATCGGGATTTGGGTTGCGACCCAGAGCTGGGCATGTTTACTCAAGCGGGTAACCGGGAGCTTCCCATCGCCAACGAACGGGGCGACTACGGGATGTTCTGGCGGCGCTTGGCCCGTGCACTTCAGGGAAATGAACCTAACCCGGTGCCGGTAGACGAGGCCCTGCTCGTAATGGAGGTGCTTCACGCCGGTCTCGAGAGCGCCGTCAGCGGCTCCACGGTCCGGCTGTGACCTCCCCCCTTCCCCACGACCCATTGCGAGCGCGGGAACGGTCATCGGGCGCGGCCGGCCGAACAAGAAAATTCGCCGGCCCTGCTGTCCTGCAGCGATCCCATCTTCTAAGGAACCCCGCCAAATGCGGAGTTCAACAAATGCAGGTCTGGTGTTTCGTCGGCGCGAACGGACTTTGGGCGCTCTGTGGTGACGAGGCTGGCGTGAGCCTGCCGGAGGAACTCGGCCCCTGGACCTTCCTCAAGGTTGCTTCTCTCGATGGCACGGAGAAAGACGAGCTGGAGGCCAAAGCGCTGATCACCGAGCATGGCTTTTGCTGCTTCGATCCATCGACGGTGAGCTGAACTGTTCCCTGGAATGGTCGACGCCGTTCGCCGACTTGCGCCGTCCCTCCCGGTCTGCCACTGCGCGCGTCCGGCGCGGACGTGGCGGAATGGTAGACGCCGGGGACTTAAAATCCCCTGGGCAAGCCCCGTGCGGGTTCGAGTCCCGCCGTCCGCACCAGGTGGGCCTGTAGCTCAGCGGTTAGAGCTGGCCGCTCATAACGGCTAGGTCGCGGGTTCGAATCCTGCCGGGCCCACCATTCGTTCGGCGTTGTTGAACTCGCCGACAATTTACACGTCAAATAACCAGAATCGGAAGGAGGCAATCCTCCATTCGTCCGTTCATAGGGGCGGCGCAAAGCCCTGGGGGCGACGACGCAACCACAAACGCATCGACGGCCACGCACAGATTGCTTCGGACAACGACATCTTTGAGGCAAAAGAAGGCTTGAGAATCGGCGCTTTATTCGCATAGTCAATTCCTCGTAAAATCATTGAATACCATGTACTTGCACTCATGTTAGTTGTAGGCACGGTACGGAAAACTAGGGGCGATATGGGGCTGCAAGGCACGGTTCTCACGAACCGCGAATTTGAAATTTTGGTTTTGTTGGCAAACGGATTTTCTTCGAAGGAAGTGGCGTTGCGCTGCGGCATCACGGCGCGCACCGTCGAAACCTACTTGAGCAAAATGCGGCTGAAATTGGGTGCACGAAACGCGACGAACCTCGTCGCTCTCGCGCTGAGGGCGGGCTTGCTTTCCGAGGACGATATGGTGCTCGCGGACCGGATTGGAACGAACCATATATTCGGCAATCGAGCATGTGCACCCTGAGAAAGTCCCGGCTACCCGCTGCGCTCGCTCCATGCGACGTCGCAAAAAGCTGGTGGTCCGAAAAAAGAGGTAATCGCATCTTTGCGTTCGGTTGTAGGGAGAGCCTGGAAGTGGGAGGGACTCGATGCCGCAACTTCAAACTCTACGGTATGAGAAGCTGATCGCTGATGAGGAGGCGCTCGCGGCGCAAGCCGGGTCTGAACGCATAGCTTCGGCGCATCGCCGCGTTGCCAAGCTGTACAGATCCGAATTGGCGAGTCACACACGCCGGCAAGCCTCGAATGTCGCTGAGATGCTTGCCGAGATCTGGTAGGCCCAACTGGTACCGAGCTGGGCCCACTGCTCGGGGGAGGGCTGCGAACTTCAGCCTCTCTGCGCCGTAGGTTTCTCATTCCGCAGGGTGGAGCTCCCAAACCGCATTCGGCGCGCCTGCTTCCGCGACGAACCGGTCGTTCATGCGTTCATGCTGCCTTTCTGAAAGACGCCATCACATTCTCCAGTAATGTCCGTAGTCCGATCCACCTAACTTTGCTTGGAAGCGGCGCGCTACTGCATTTTGAATGCCTCGCATCCAAGAGCTATTGCGCGCGCGGCGTGATGCGCTTAGCCGATCGCACAAGATCGATCCGCTAGCGATCCAACGAATTCTTCGTAGATGTCGTCAGCAGGGCTAGGATAAGACAGATTTCCAAAACTCTTCACCTTGGTCGCGTCACCGCCAATTTCAAAGGGCCGATTACGGTTTTTGTAATCGGAATGCGAGTAAATAAATTACATCGTATCGATAAATGGCTGCCGGTAGCACGCGCAATGAAACCGATGATCGCCGAGCTGGCTGCCAATGCTGAAAGCGGATTTCTCGGCAGCGAATTCATGCTTAGCGGGCTTCGGACAATTGTTTCTATACAATATTGGCGCAGCTTCGATCATCTTGAATCCTATGCCAAAGATCGAAGTCAGAGCCATATGCCGGCATGGAAAGATTTCTATCGCAAGGCGAACGAGGGAGAGGCCGTCGGGATATTCCATGAGACCTATTGCGTTGATCCGGGCCGCTACGAGACAGTCTATGGCAACATGCCGGCTTTCGGTTTGGGCAAGATCGCTGGACTGATTCCGGCCGAGGGAGCGCGCAACAAAGCGCGCACGCGGATGGGTGCGTCTGGCGAAGTTGGACGCTGAGAGATTGGCCGACCCCTCTCCATGATGGGCCGGCCAACGCATTGCGACAGGTCCGAGGTGTTGAAGCAAAAGCTCGGAGCCATTTGTTCGCGGAGCTGCCGCGGAGGATGTGCGAGACTTATACCGGTGCACGCGCTCCCGTCATAAGAACCCTTAGTACGTGATCGACCAAATCAACCAGCTGGTCACGCGGGATGGATGTTCAAGCGCTGCCGATCCCGCGCAGCAGGATGCGGCCAAGCCGCGCCGAAAAAGCACGCGGATCAACAGGCAGCTCTCCGTCGGCCACGCGCGCTTCGTCGAAAAGGAGATGGGCCGCGTCCTCGCGCAGGCCTTCCTCGTCTTCACCAAGCGCACTCAAACGCGTCACGAGGTCGTGCCGCGGATTGATTTCGAGGACGGGCTTGCTCGCCTGCCCGAGCTGACCAGCACTCGCGAGCAGGCGTTCGAGCTGTCGATCCATCCCGCTATCGGGCGCGACGAGGCAGACAGCGCTCTCTGTCAGGCGTTCGGATGCCCGGACGTCCGAAACCGCTTCGCCCAAAGTCGTCTTGACGAAATTGATGAAGGCGGAAACGGCGTCAGAGGTCTCTGCCGAAGGCTGCTCGCCGCCGGGTAGCGGGATCAGGCTGAGGTCGGAAAGACCCTGCGTTACCGACTTGAAAGCCTTGCCCTCGAAGTCGAGCCCCGAGGTGACCCAGAAGCTGTCGACCTGGTCGGTGAGCAGCAGGACTTCGATACCGCGAGCGCGAAAGCCCTCGAGTTGAGGGGACGTGGCAAGCCGGTCGAGGTCAGTTCCCACCGCGTAGTAGATCGCAGTCTGGTTTTCTTTCAGCCCAGCGACGTAGTCCTGGAGCGAACGCCAGTCGGTGCCTGAGGTACTGGTCCTGAATCGGGCGAGCCCGAGAAGCGTCTCACGCCGCGCATAGTCTTCATAAAGGCCCTCCTTCAACACGGCGCCGAAGTTCTCCCAGATCTTGAGATAGGCGTCGCCATCGCTCTGCGCGAGCTTGTCGAGTTCGCCGAGGAGCCGGTTGGTCACGCCCTTCTGGATGGAGGCGAGCACCGGGCTTTCCTGAATCATCTCGCGCGAGACGTTGAGCGGCAAGTCCTGGGAATCGACGAGCCCGCGGACGAACCTTAGATACCGGGGCAGGAGCCGAGCTTCGGCGGTGATGAAGACGCGGCGCACGTAGAGCTTCATGCGCCCGGCCCGATCCGGGTCGAACAGATCGAAGGGCCGCGTCTCGGGAATGAAGGCCAGCACGTTATATTCGTGCGTACCCTCGGCGCGGTAATGCAAGGTCAGCGCCGGCGCGTCGAACTGGCCCGCGTTCGAGCGATAGAAATCGGTATAGTCCTCCTCGCTGATGTCGGACTTGGCGCGCGTCCAGAGCGCAGCGCCGTCGGCGATCTGCTGCGGCTCGCCATCGGGCTTCTCGCGAAGAAAAATCGGCACCGGAACGTGACCCGACTGCGTCTTTATCTTGTGCTCCACGCTGAAGCGCTGGGTGTAATCGGCGGCTTCTTCCTTGAGGTGCAGCACGACCCGCGTGCCGCGCTGCGGCGCCTGCGACACCTCCACTTCGCCCACGGTGTAGGTGCCGAGGCCATCCGATGACCAGATCGCGGCGTCATCAGCTCCCGCTTGCCGCGAAGTCACATCGACGCGATCGGCGACCATAAAAGCGGAATAGAAGCCTACACCGAACTGTCCGATCAGCTGAGAGCCCTCGGCATCCTTGGTAGCGGAGAACTGCTCCATGAAAGCCTTGGTGCCCGAGCGGGCGATCGTGCCGAGCGCCTCGGCCATCTCGGCTTCGGTCATGCCGATGCCGTTATCCTCGATCGTCAGCTGGCGCTGATCGGGATCGAGGGTCACCGTAATCCGCGGCTGGGGATCTTCGCCAAGAAGTTCGGGCCTGGCGATGGCCTCGTAGCGCAGCTTCTCGCAGGCATCCGCCGCGTTTGAGATGAGCTCGCGGAGAAACACGTCCTTATCGGAATAGACCGAGTGCACCATGAGGTGCAGCAGCTTGGTGACGTCGGCTTCGAAGGAACGGGTCTCGGGCGCGGCTTCGGTCATCGTCGTCATGATGGTCTTCGCTCTCCTGGTGGCTGCCCGCGCGGATTTGGCTGCCGCGACTAGCCATTTCAAGTGCTCGCTGTGACGAACATGCCACCCCCGCGTTACACGGGTTGAACAGGGAGTGCAGTTTTCTATACGAGGCGCCCTTCACCCTAACAATCGACAACGGGAACGAGACAGGCTTGATGCGAGGATTCAAGGAACCGGGATTCAACGACCGGGTTGCTGCCGCCAACAGTGCCAAGGCTCGAGCGTTGGAAATGCTTAAAAACAAGCCCAAGCCCAGTGAGGCCGAACTCGCCGAACGAGCTGAACGCCAGCGCGCCAAGGAAGCCGCTCAAGCTGAGAAGCGTGCTGCCGCCGAAGCTGCTCGCGAAGCCGAGAAGGACGCGAAGGAGGAGGCCGAGCGCGAAGCCGCCGAAGCCTCTGCGGCTGCCGCCGAAGCGGCCCGTGCCGCCGCAGAAGCAGCCAGGCCCAAGCTGCCCACCGCTGAGGAGATGAAGGCTGCGCGCGACGCCCGATACGCCGCCCGCAAGGCGCGTAAGCGCTAGGTAAGTTCTTCCACGCCCACGAGCGGCCACTTGTTTGCGGAGAGCGTGACCCCAGGCCTCTCGCTAAAATTTGCGCTCGGCGGCATAACCGATCTCGCCGCCATCGCAGCTATTCGCGCGCTACTTTCGCCGCGCGAAAGCGGTTACCTGTTCACCAAGGCGGTCGGCGGTGCTTTGTCGCCATGCAGTGCACTCTTCCTCAGCGCTAGCTACCGTAGACGACCGAGCGGAGCCGAGACTGGGCAGCCTGAACCGCTTGCTGATTGGTCTGCAGCGTTTGCAACTTCTCATTGATTGCGGATTGCACTGCCGGATCACCGGTCTCTATCATCGGTCCTGAAATCCGCACGCTAGCTCGGTGTTGGTCAATGTAACTCCCGAGATCGATCGCCTGATCCAGCACCTTGTTCATCACAGGAGCGATGCTCTTGAGGGCTGCGGCTGGTTGCGTAACGAGCCGGTCATACGTCTTATCGTAGACGGGTTTTAGGTCAGCTGGCTGTTCCAGCTTCGCGTGCGCTGCATCGGCCCGTGCGACGTGCTCGCCTAGGGCACTCTCCATCGCGTTGATCCCGGCCTTTGCTTCCTTCAACTGTGCCAGCCGGGCTGAAAGATCGCCGATCGATGTGATGGAGCCAGCTTGCATGGCAGCGGTCAGTTTGGGCGAAACGCTCTGGTCCATCGCTTTATTGAAGTCTGTAATGACCGCATATTGTTCCGCGTAATGTCCGAAACTCGTCCGTTCATCGTCGGTGAGTTGGGGAACGTGGACGCCAGGCTTATCCAGGACGCGGGCCTGAAGAAATTTGGAAAATTCCGCGCTCTGCCGCGCATCGTTGGCCACGCAGCCGGCAAGACATAGTGTTGCGGCTACTGCCCATGTCAGTGCGAAGCCCGCTCGCCGTGTGCTCATGATCTGTCCACCCCCCTCGCGCAAACTGCTGCCGGCAAGACTGAACCAGGTCCAAGCGCACCACAACAGATTTAGGGCGCCGTCACGGCCTTACGACATACTTGCTCACGATCACTGCGGACGAAGACGGGGCGCGGCGTCAAATATATCCAAAATGGATGTAATGCGGGGCGCGAACGTGTGGCATGAGGCTGCCCGGCATAGGGTGCGCGATGAGAGAGGCGCGCTACTGATCGTGGTCGAAATGGCCGAGGATGATAGTGCGAGTCCCGCGGCCAAGCGGCCGCGCCGCGCCGCCTTCTACTTTTTGCTCGATGGCCAGGACGTCAGACGAGCGTCGGACGATACTTTCGTCAACCTCGCCACAGGAGAAGTCCTGACGCGAGTGGATGAGTGACGCTCGTCGGACCGCGGTTCCGCAGGCGCGCTGCAAATACATGGGCGCACCCGGGAATCCGCTAAGGTACGAGCTCCCAATCAGGCAACAGAAGACTATCGTCCTGCACAAGGTCCCCGGACTGCGTAAGGTATAGCCACGCGCCGGTGCCTTCGCCGTGCAGGCGTGTCTCGATCGTGATGCCTGGAGTCCGAAAGGCGGGATCGTGGAACACCCTTTGCTCTTCCTCGGCCATCGTCGCGAGATCGAACCACTTGCGCTGCGTGTAGGTGCCCATGTGATTTCCTCTGCAAATCCTGCACGCGTAACGCGGCGCCCGCGTCGGTGGTTTCCGTTCTGTCCAAAACGGCCGACACATCTGACATAGTGAGCCGCCGCGGCGCTACCTGGAAGCGGTCGGTGGTTCATGCGTCCGGAGGCTTGCCGCCTCAGCGAAAAAGCCCGAGGCGTGAGCCCCGGGCCTATCCCACTCGGTGAAGTGACAACGGCGAGTGCCGCATGCATGGGCTGCTAGGCCCGAATCATTAAGATCAACTGTCGCCGACTTGTACGAACCCGCTGTCGCGGGAATGGCGCTAATCGGCGAGGTGTAGAGCAGCTGCTGCCACGGCCCTTCGATTGAGCGGCGGCTGCCAGAGGCAGACCTTTGCGACTCCTTCAACCGAGGAGTCGACCCATGACCAACGCCATCACGGAAGTTTCCACGAAGACCCTTCGCGAGCGAATGCTCGAAGATATGGATCTGCGTCGCTTTGCCCGAGCGACGCAGCGCAACTACGTAAGGGACGTTGCCCGGTTTGCGGCCTTTCTGGGCCGACCTCCGGACACCGCAACGGGCGAAGATTTACGCCGCTTCCAGATTGCCCAGCGCGAGGCGGGCATGAGCGTGACGACCATGAACACCGTCGTCTCGGCCTTGCGGTTCTTCTATATCCGCACACTCGACCGACCGGATCTGGCCCGCAAGCTTCATCACGTTAAGCACCCTCGCGGCCTGCCCACGGTACTGAGCCGCGAGGAGGTCGCACGCCTGCTTCAGGCCACGACCAGCCTGAAGCACCAGGCGATGCTGTCAGTCGCCTACGGTGCGGGTCTGCGCGCTGCGGAGGTCACGCGCCTGAGGGTCCGGGATATCGACAGCGAGCGCATGCTGCTCAAGGTCGAGTGCGGCAAGGGCGGGCGAGATCGCAATGCCATGCTGGCCCATGATCTGCTGTTGCTGCTGCGCGAATGGTGGAGAGTGGGCAAGCGTCAGGGGGGTGATGCACCCCGATGGCTGGCTGTTCCCGGGGCAGCACTATCTCAAGCCGGTCAGCACCAGACAATTACACCGCATCGTCGTCGAGGCAGCGATGGCGGCGGGCATCGCCAAGCGGGTCGGCCCCCATACCCTTCGCCACAGCTTCGCCACCCATCTCCTCGAAGACGGTGTCGATGTTCGGATCATCCAGGCATTGCTCGGGCATTCCAAACTGGAAACGACCGCACTTTACACGAGGGTCGCCATTAAGACGGTCAAGGCGGTGGTGAGCCCCCTGGACAAGCTGGCGATGCTTCCCGGTGCACAGGGGGCGCCGGACAGTTGAGCCGGTGCGATCTTCGCTCGAGGTCGCAGATATCTTCTGTGCTGCCGGGCCAGCCTATCGTGTAGCCCATGCGGGGCACCTGAGCCTGTATCAGCTCAAGGTCATGACCGCGGTCGAAAACTGCCGCACCGCTGCGCTTGGCGGGCACGTGGAGGCCTGCGAGGACTGTGGCCACTGGCGGATCGCCTACAACTCATGCCGCAACCGGCATTGCCCAAAATGCCAGGGCGCGGCGGCACGCACCTGGCTGGCAGAACGCGAGGCCGATCTGCTGCCGGTGGGTTACTTCCACGTGGTCTTCACGCTGCCCGCCGAGATCGCAGCCATCGCCTGGCAGAACAAGGCCGTCGTCTACGATCTGTTGTTCAAGGCGGCGTCGGAGACGATGCTGACGATTGCGGCGGATCCGAAGCATCTGGGGGCGCGCATCGGCATCACGGCGGTGCTTCACACATGGGGGTCGGCGATGACCCACCATCCCCATGTACACATGATCGTCCCGGGCGGAGGCATCGCGCTCGACGGGATGCGCTGGATATCCTCACGCCCCGCCTTCCTGCTGCCGGTGCGCGTGTTGGGCGCATTGTTCCGCCGCCTCTTCGTCACCCGGCTGATTGCGCTTCACGATGCTGGCCGCCTGTTCTTCGGCAGCGAGAACAGCGAGCTCGCTGGCCGCCAGGCGTTCCTGCGCCTCATCGCGCCAGTCAGGAAAAAGCGCTGGGTCGTCTACGCCAAGGCCCCGTTCGCAGGCCCCCAGGCCGTGCTCGCCTACCTGTCGCGCTACACTCACCGCGTCGCGATCTCAAACCGGCGCCTCATCGCCTTCGACGAGCGCGGCGTCACCATGCGGTACAAAGACTATCGCCGCGATGGCCTCGACCGACAACGTGTCATGACCCTTGCCGCAGACGAGTTCATCCGCCGCTTCCTGCTCCACGTCCTGCCGCGCGGCTTCCATCGTATCCGGCACTATGGCCTGCTCGCAGGTTCGGCGCGCAAGGATGCGATCGCCCGAGCCCGCGCCTTGCTCCACGTAGCGCCGGCCCCGCCACCGCCCGACGACGAGGAGCCGCCTGACTATCGCCCGCCATGCCCATGCTGCGGTGGCCATATGGTAGTGATCGAGACCTTCGTGCGTTGGCAGCAGCCACGCGCACCGCCCCGGCCTCTCAAGCTCGTCCGGGAGATTGCGCCATGATCCGGCATGGCCTGGAAACACCCGTTCCTCCGGTCATCATGCCGCCGGAAGCGGTAGCGTTCGTACCCAGAGCCATCATCGCCCAAAAACTCGGCGATGAAGCACGCAGACAGCGACCGGCCCCAGGCTACCGCACCCGGCAATGGGGGTGGCCGATGCGATCTGTATCGCTCCCAGGCAGCTCTTGGCTGACACCACAGACCCGGCCGAAATTGAAATCCCCATAGCTCACGCCCAGACCCACCGCGGGTCGTACTCGTCCGGGTTTAGTACGCCTGCCGGCGCCCGAAACCCTTCGACTTTGCAGACGTTCCAGGTCGATTTCTCATCGCCTAAAAGCCGCCCTCTGTTCATAATATTGAGATCTGCCGGGATCCCTCGCGTCTAGCGCCAGCGTGTCGAACCGATCGATCGTTCGCAGGTATGGCTGCTTTTGGCGCACAAGGCCGAACCCTTTCAGATCCGGCCTCGCTTATCTCCGCCAAGTTTTAACGGCAGCGTACGTCGCTATTGGCGCCGCTGTTCTGATCTATGGATTTACCCAGCAAGGCGCCGAGAGCTCCCCCGATCAGCGTTCCACCGACGCGATTATGACCGCCGTCAACGACGTTGCCGAGAACACCGCCGCCGATCGCGCCAACAATCAAGCCGGTCGTGCCGTCGTTTCGCTTGCAGTAATATCGACCATCAGACCCCCGATAGACCTCGTCGCTGTAGCTCAGAGGGCGCTCGGTATAGCGCGGGTCGTCGCGGTAATATCGCGATGCATCATATTGCGTGGCGAACCGGTCGTCGCGGTTGCCATTGCCATTGCCGTTATAGCCGGAGCGATCACCGCCAATGTTGTCACGGTTGCCATAGCGGCTGTCGCCGTCGCGGCGCTGCCAGCGAACCTGGCGGCTGAGATCATCGAGCTGCGACTGCAGGCTATCGCGCCGACCATCATTCCCGTAGCCGCGCCGCGCCTCACGTCGGATCGAATTGAGCCGACCGTTGAGATCTCGACCCTCTCGGCGAGTCAGCGTACCGTCGCGCACGCCGTTATCGATCCGGCGCTGAACAAAATCGATCCGCTGTCGCAGGTCAGTTGGAGCATCACGCCAAAATGCTTCCCGATCCCAGCCGCCATTGGATCTTGCACTGCCGTTGTCGTGCCACCCGCCATTGGCCCCCTGCCAATTCGCCTGCGCAATCGCCGGCGAACTGCCCAGTAGGACAAGAGATAAAGCTATGGCGACAGTATTTTTGATATTGGGCATATCGGTCTCCATTATTATTATTTTTTTCGCAAAGTTGCGATTACACCGGTAATGCCGGAAACTCATAATTACGTCATCGTCGATGAATGGCGTATGAGTGACCTGTTCACACCGCTCAATCATATTTCAAAATATTTTAAGAATAGGCGCAATTATCTGGTCCCGATCCTGTGGAGATCCACATCAATGGCGATCGAGAAGTCGCTCGACCGAAGATTCTGCGGACTCGCCTTCTTGGTCCGCCCGCTGAATGTCTTCCTCCAGCGCATCGCGGATCTGACAGATCTGGGCATCGGTGAGGTGTTCGATCCCGACGAACTGATTGCGCGCTGCATCGAGCGAGCGGAGTATTTCGTCTAGCTTTGCCTGGATCGCGGCGCCGTCGCGGTTCTGACTGTTTTGGATGAGGAACACCGCCAGAAAGGTCAGCACGGTCGTCGCCGTGTTGACGATCAGCTGCCACGTGTCGGAATAGTGAAAGAAAGGACCGGAGACCGCCCATGCGACGATAAGAACGATCGACAGGATGAAGGCGAGTGGCTCTCCGAGCGCATGCGCCGATCTGCTGGCGATGTTGGTGAAAAGACGGTCCATGATCCTCTCATTCGATCAACAGAATTGAATAGGGGCATATGCCAGGCGCCACCTAAAGGTAGCTAGGGAGGCGCTTGCTGGAGGGCAGATCTTCGAACACGTCGACGGCTCACAGATTCGCCGCGCTCTGGTCCAGCTTGATTATTGTGCCGCAGGAGCGAGCTTGCTTCTGCGGCACGTGAGAGTGATGCAGTTCGACGAAGCGCTCAGCGCACCGAGCCGCGGCGGAACAGATTGACGATGGCGAGCAGCAGGATCGCACCGACCAGGGAGACAAGCACCGAGGGAATGCTGATCACGCCGCTGGTGATCGGCGCCCCGCCGATGAGCGGTGTGACGACAAAACCTGCAATAAGCGCGCCGACAATGCCCACGACGACATTGAGGAGGACGCCCTGCTGGGCATCGGTGCGCATGATCATGCTCGCGACCCAGCCGATCAGGCCTCCGACAACGAGAAGAATAACGATACCCATTGCATAACCTTTCTGCACTCTTGGAACCGAAGAAACCCTGGACTTGGTCGTTGCGTTCCGTTCGTGCTCTTCCCGCCCTAGCATGAATAGGTGCACAGGCACCAACGGGACTAGTACAAGCGCGCGGAACTTTTCTGCGGGTATCGCCTTACCAGGCAATGGATTCCGCCGTCAGTCATCACGCCAGTCGCTTGACCTTCGCGCATCTTGAGCAGCTCACGGCGCAGCTCCTCGATGGGATAATCCTCATCGACACGGCGGGCGCCATCCTCAGTGCCAATACCGCAGCGCTGCGCATGCACGGTGTGGCCTCGGTCGATGAGCTCGGAGCCACGGCGGAGGGTTATGCTGAGCGATTCACAGTCTTCTCGGCTGATCACCACCCGCTTAAGCGACGCGACTATCCACTCTTCCGTCTCCTCGCAGGAGACACCTTTCCCGACCTGGTTGTCGAAGTCGCCCCAGCGGGGGGAGAGCGAAGCGCGCTGGGTGCACCAGGTCCGCGACGTCGCCATGGATGACGACGGTGACGAGCCCGACTTCCTCGCACTCGTCATTTGCGACCTCTCCGAGCGGTTCGACGCCGAGGCACGGTTCAAGGCGATGTTCGGTGCTAACCCCGCACCCGCGGTGATTGTGCGCCAGAGCGATTTGCGCCTCACGCAGGCGAACGCGGGCTTTCTGTCCCTGACCGGTTTTGAGGCGGATCAGCTGATCGGCAAGACCCTGTTCGGCATCGATCTGCTTCAGGATGTGGGCCACGCGTCGGAGTTTCGCCGGATAATTGAGGCTGGCGAGGTCGTGCCGCAGACAGAGGCACGGCTCCTCGTGGCGGACGGGTCGCGCCGCCTGGTCCTGTTTGCCGGCCAGCCGGTCGACGTGACCGGCGAGGATGCGCTGTTGCTGACATTCGCTGACCTGGAGCCGCGTCGGCTCGCCGAGGCGGCGCTCGCCGCGAGCGAAAAGAACCTCGCCGCCATCTTCGACATGGCACCGATCCCTATGGCGGTGATAGGTCGCGGCGACGGGCAGATCGTCAACGTCAACGCCGCCTTTTCCCAGCTGACCCAGTTCACTTCGGACGAGGCGGCCGGCAAGACCATCGACGACCTGCAGCTCTGGGCGCGCTCCGAGGATCGCGCCGCCGCTGATCGCGAGGTCGAAGCGCAAGGCCGGATGCGCAATGCCGATGCCCGGCTTCTGACCAAGGACGGGCAGGCAGTCGATTGCCTCATCTCGGCCGAAGCGATCGACAGGCATGGCACGTCGCTGATCTTGTGGGTCTTCCAGGACATCACTGAACGGCGACGAAGCGAGCTGGAGCTCGTCCAGGCGATCGACGAGGTGATGAAGGATGCGAGCTGGCTGAGCCGTTCGATCGTCGACAAGCTCGCGTCGCTGCGACGGCCGGGCACGTCGGGCTCGAACGCCGACCTCAGTCCGCGCGAGCGAGAGATACTCGAGCTTATCTGCGAGGATCTCGACGACGCGGCGATTGCCGCGCGGCTGGACCTCTCGCGCAATACCGTTCGCAACCATGTCGCGCGCCTCTACGCTAAGATCGGCGTCAATCGTCGCAGCGGCGCTGTGGTGTGGGGTCGCGAACGCGGGGTTGGTGGAAAGATTAGCTAGTCGGACTCTTTCAATGCCCCGCGTGGAAACCTTGAGACTGCTTGCGCCGACATACTAGCGGCCGATGGTCGTCGTCAGTGGCTAAGTTGATAGCCAAAATAAAATGTCTAAACGCCGCGAAGGACGACATAATGCACGTTCGTCTTGGCACAGCCGGGAATGAGAATGTGGACGATAACCGACAGGTTCAAAGCTCAAAGTTAGGAAGGTCAGCTTCACACTGTCGTCGTGATGCAGAATGGTGATGAGCTCGATAAATGATGGCTGATGGCCTATATGATAAGAAAAGTCTTCATCCCGATCTGGCGTGACAAATGCATTTTTACAGCGGGTCTATATCGCAGTATAGACTTTCAAAGCGCAGTTTATCACCTCATCCCGCTCAAATGATCCGGCGTTCCTCACAATCGACCACGTAAAGGATGCATCCTATTGTCTCGTGGTTCGCCGCGAGGGACACTATCCTGAAATGCTTGAACCGGGGCCTGAAGATAGCGTGCTTCCCCTGTATCTCTCGCCTGCCAGCGATAGGCGAGAGCACTGCAACCCATAGCGATGATCAATCCGACCAGCGTCATCACCAGTGTCATCGTTACCTTCCTACAGACTTAGCCGGGCCACGATCTCGGGCCGAAGACAGCGCAGCCTCCCGCAACCTCGATACCCGGACAGCCTTGCAACGCCGCGCGTTTCGTTCAGTTTCATTGGGAATAACCAATGCAGGAACCATGGTCCTCCTCGCGCGGTTCGGACCCTGCGACCATGATATTTCGCGCGACACTCCGAAGCCCGAGAATCGCCGTGTCGCTACCGGCAAATTGCCCTTGGAGGTTCACGATGTCGCATCAGATCAAGCTCGCTGTCGCCACTTTAATCGCAACTACCGGCTTCGCCGCTACGCCGGCAAACGCAGCGCTTATCTTCGATAGCAGCATCTTGGTCAGTGCTCAGGGTTTCGGAAATAATCCCCGCCTGCTGACGATCCAGGGCAACGGGACGGAATCAGGCTGCATCGGCGTGGGCGCTGGCGGAACGCTTCTCGGAGGCTCGGGGACCTGCATCGCCGACGCACTCGTCCACGATGGAAATAGCGTGAGCAATGCCGGCGGAAGTGAGGTAAATCCGCTTTCGGACAACCAGAAGTTCGGCGTCCCGACGATTGCCCAGCTGGGATGGAAGCAGGCATCCGACATCGGCCTCGTGTTCAATGCAACCGAACCGGGCGGAAACTCGATCAACGTGCAGGACGTCACGCTCAAGTTCTATAACGGCACGACGCTTCTGGGCGCGATCGACGGTTCGCAAACCTTTGCCAATTCCAACCCAGGCAACGGCGTCGCTGGCTTTGCCTTCAAGGTCGATGCGGCCGAACAAACGTTCCTGAACAGCCTTGTCTTCGCCCAACAAGGGTATGGCAATTACCGTATCGCGCTGGAATCCACGCTATCGGATGCGGCGGGCGGGCCTGAAAGCTGGCTCGCCGTCAATCTAGGGAATGCCGTGCCCGAGCCATCGACCTGGGGCATGATGATCCTGGGAGTGGGCATGATCGGTGCTGTCATGCGCCGCCGGCAGTCGCAGGCGATCAAATATCGCTTTGCCTGACTCGCGCTGGCGATTGCTGAAGGGGGGCGGTCCGGCGCCCCCTTTTTGCGAGGTTCGACATTCACTGACATTATGTCTTCTCAATGTCGGAACGTCCAAGCTTCGGAATGCATTCAGGGATTGAGGCCGTGCGATCGACCCTACCCCCGATTAGCCGGTCCTCAATGGCGTCCGGTTGTCTGTTCCGACCGGGCGCCGTTTTTTTGTCGAAGAGGAAGGAGGATCGCGAATGTACGGACGGTCAGATGGAAGGACAGCTGCTGCACGGATAGGCCCCAGAGAAAAGGTGGGCATCACAATTCTCGACGATGACGGTCACGTTCGAACGCTCGACGAGATTGAAGCCGACCTCATCCACCTTGCTCTCAGCATCTACGGTGGATGCGTAGCGGAGGCAGCGCGCGGGCTCGGGATCGGGCGATCTACGCTTTACCGCAAACTGGAATCGCAGGGCATGTCTCCGTCGTAAGCGGATCAACAGCCGCTCGATTTGCGCTCCTAAAGTTGGAAGTCCCCATTCCTTTTGATCGCGAGGATAGCATGGGCGAGATACTGCAGCATCCCGCATGCGTAAGAGCGTTCCGCGCACCACTTCCGCCCGATCGGCCGAACGTGAGGCTTTTCGAAGACGATGGCCATATACGGCCGATGATCGATATCGAGGCTGACCTTATAGACCTGGCCCTACGCGTAAACGGAGGTTCCTTGGGCAAAGCCGCCCGCGATCTCGGTGTGGGCAGAACGACGCTCTATCGGAGGCTCTTGAAATGATCGTTAGATGGGATAATCGGCCCAGGATCTTCGGCTGATGCGTCTGGTATCGAAGAGCGAAAGCGTTTGCCCTGATAGCCCGATGCCGCAATCCGCTTTTTACCGTAGGCAAGCTGACGCGTGTCGTATGGAAGCGGACTTGGCGATTGCCCCTCAAATCCGGATCAATTGGCAAAGGGCAGCCAAGGCATGGCGACAGCTCGCTGCAATTCCCGTTTTAAGCGCTTCTGGTGCATCTCTTGAGGCCGGCGAGCACTGCCAACCGTGGAAGTCAAAGTAATCATCGCACCCAAGGCTCCAACGGAATGTCGGTTCCGTTTCTCGGTGCGGACAGACCTGAGCTCGAGCGGACGAAAAGGCGGTCCGCGGGCCAAGGTCGTCGCGCCGCTTCGAGGTCGATTAATCCCGGATCGCCAATTGGACATTGGCAGATTCCAAACACTTGATGCTTGCGATCATTTGCCGACCTGAACGGTCCCAAGCAAAAGGCCCGGCGGGATCGTTCCCGCCGAGCCTTTTGCTTTTCGGTCGCTTGGAAGTCAGTCAGGCGTATTTGACCGAGACCGACCGCCGGCGGCGCAAAGCTGCACCTGTAAAGCCGACGCCCAGTATTAGCAGCGCCCAAGAGGCCGGTTCAGGCACGCCGGTGCTGAAGTTCGCGACTTCGAAGGCATCCTTCAGAGGCGTCGCGTCGAACTTGGCTGACGTGATCAATTCGCCCCCAGCCGTTTTGAACTGGACGTACTGAGAGAACGACTGATTGCCATCCGTCACTGCAAAGTTCAGCCCTTGCGGCGTAAAGTTGAACGTATTGCCCAGGTTGGTGGTAAGAGTCAGCTGATTGTAGGTGTCCGGGGAGCCCCACAGGAAGCTCAGGTAATTCAGGGCGTTTGCAAATGTAATGATCGACGGGGAGCCCGCGGTCTGCCCAACGGCCAGAAACTGGTTGTTGTAGACCCCGCCCTTCGGGATATCCGCGAAAGGCTGGTCGGAGGTGTAGATCGTGCCGCCGGACCGCGTGCCCAACGAGTCGATCGTGACGAACGGAGACCCGCTGCTGCCGAGACTACCGACGACTACAGCGTGGGCGCCAGAAGCCGCCATCATGGAGAGCGCGATCGCAGCGCTGGATGCAACAGTGAATTTCATCAATTCCTCCCGAGAGACTCTTAGTTGGCCGAAGTGACCAGCAGCCCCCATGACGCGTCGTTTGCCGACGGGTGACCGGCGCATCCGCACTAAAACGACCGAGAGCTGAAATGGTGCCGGGACGCGAGGCTTTTTTAGGCGTAATGGTCTCTGAGCGTGGCAGGATGAAATGGAGATCGAAGATCTGCCGCCGAGCGCGAGAAAAAAGCCAATTGCCAACCAACCTTAACTCAATTGTTGGGCATTAAAATTGTTACCCTTGGAACAGCGAGGGGGCGGCCGTGGTTCAGAATTTGACCGCAAACGATCGACCCTGAATCGAACCTCTGCGATCTTGGTCAGCACCTCTGACCAAGGTGCTGAGCCCCAACCTAAACCCGCGGCACACAGAAGGATAAGACGTTTTGGTGTCAATGCCAGCGTGCTGCCATCATTATCTAGGCCCCCAAGCCATTGACCGGATAGCGACGGCAGCACACCGGGCGTCTTGAGTGCTCACCGATCACTGGCCAGCAGATATCTAGTGAGGATCTGCGGAGAGTTTCCGCTCGACCCTCGTACTGCTCGGCAAGGTCTGTGATTTGAGCGCCTCTCGCGTACGGACCAGGACAACGCACCGGCGTTAGCGATGATCTGACGTTAATCCACCAAGACAGCGCGCGCTTTAACCATTTGGAAAGGATGTTCATTCACCACTTACGTGTGGGGGCCTTCTGAAAGGCTCATGATGCCGAACTGCCTAAAGCACGCTACTCGCCCTGCGACCGTGATGATACTTGAGGATGACGCACTCAATGCGTTGCTCATCGAAGACACACTGAGACTGGCTGGGCACGAGGTGAGGGGATCCGCGAGAACCGTGCCGCAGGCACTGGGGCTTGTCGAAATGGGGGGTATCGACGCGGCGATCCTCGATCTTCAAATTGACAACGAAATGTCCTTTGAGGTTGGCCGGCGGTTGGATCAACTGCAGATTCCCTGGGCTATCACAACCGCGCACCCACGCAGCTTCGTCGGCGCTCAATTCTCTCATATCACCCTGTTGAGCAAACCATTTGGCATATCCGCCTTGTTGGAGCTCATCGAGAAGCTGATCGTTGACGACGAGGAAGTTCTGAAGTCTCAGGCAGACTCTGAAATTCCCAGGACAGGTTGATCAGTGCGGGGATCGCCGCCTTTTCTGCCATTCGGTATGCCCGAGCGGCCACCCGAAAGCCGACGTTGCGCGGCGAACGGTGCGACGGCATAGATCGCAGTCATAATTACCCCGCGTTGGCTTGATGCTCACGGTTCGCAAGTCGATCCCATCGTGAAAGCGTGGCGATTGGGAGATAATGGGCAGGCCGTAAGCGGCCTCTGGGAACGTCTTTATCATCAAGAAGATGTTGGTACCGCTGCATTGCTTGAAAAGCTATGAGCGACATTGACCGGCCCCCACTGAGTGGTCCGTGCTGATTGTTAGTGCATTGTCGCCTCCGTTGCCATTGCCGCCTGGAGGTGGAGCGAAGCGGAACCGGAAGGCGGCAATGGCGGAGAAGCCGTTTCCGGGGCCGGCGGTCGGTAGCCAAGGCTGCTGTGGGGGCGGATCGTGTTGTAATGCCGCCGCCAGGCTTCGATCAGCACCTTTGCCTCGGCGAGGCTGTAGAAGATCTCGCCGTTGAGCAGCTCGTCGCGAAGCGAGCCGTTGAAGCTCTCGTTGTAGCCGTTCTCCCATGGCGACGCCGGGGTGATGTAGAGCGTCTTCACACCGACCTGCGCCAACCATTTCTGGACCGCCGTCGCGATAAATTCGCTGCCATTGTCGGACCTGATATTGGCAGGCGGACCGCGCGCGATGAACAGGTCGGCCAGGGCCGCCAGCACTTCTTCGTGTTTGAGCTGCCGCGCCACGATCAGGGCGAGGCATTCGCGGCTGGCCTCATCGATGATCGTCAGGATGCGGAACTTGCGGCCATCATGGGTGCGCCCCTCGACGAAGTCGTAGGCCCAGACGTGCCCCGGGTACTCAGGTCGCAGCCGGATGCACGAGCCATCGTTCAGCCATAGCCGGCCCCGCTTGGGCTGTTTCTGCGGCACCTTCAGGCCCTCGCGCCGCCAGATACGTTCGACCCGTTTGCGGTTCACCGTCCATCCCGCATCACGCAGCAGCGCCGTCACCCGGCGATAGCCATAGCGACCATATTGGCGTGCCAGTGTCACGATGTCGTCGGTGAGCGCTCCCTCGTCATCTGCCCCGCGCGGTACCTTGCGCTGCGTCGATCGATGCTGGCCAAGCACCTGGCAGACCCGCCGTTCGGATACTGCCAGTGTGCCACGCACATGATCGATGCACCGCCGTCGCCGCGCAGGGCTCAGAAGTTTCCCCGCGCCGCCTCCTGCAGGATCAGCTTGTCGAGCGTCAGGTCAGAGATCGCCCGCCGTAAACGCAGATTTTCCTTCTCCAGATCCTTCATGCGCCGCGCCTGGTCGGTCTTCAGGCCGCCATATTCCTTGCGCCAGCGATAATAGGTCTGCTCGGTAACCCCGATCCGTCGACACGCATCCGCGGTCGTCCCACCCTGCGCCAGGACGATCTCCGCCTCACGCAACTTGCCGATAATCTCTTCCGGCTTGTGCCTCTTGCCCATTTCCAAACTCCTTCATGATCCAAAATAACAATGATTTTGGACCACTCAGAAGGGGGCAGATCAACATGATCGATTCAACGCCGCAGGACATGTACCAGCCAGCCTTGCGCCGGATGGTCCTGATCGTGGCAGTGTTAAATTTCGTCTGCTTCGGTGTCGAATTTGCGATTGCCCGCGCGATCGGCGCGGTGTCGCTGTTCGCTGATTCCATCGATTTTCTCGAGGACACATCGGTCAACCTGCTGATTTCCCTGGCGCTCGCTTGGTCGGTCCGTGCTCGCGCGCGGCTTGGCATGGCGCTGGCGCTCGTGCTGCTTGTTCCCGGTCTGGCGACGCTATGGACCGCATGGTCCAAGGTCCACCAACCGCTGGCGCCTTCGCCAGTTCCGCTAACACTCGCTGGCGTCGGCGCGCTGGTGATCAACCTTATCTGCGCGATGATGCTTGCAAAGTTCAGGCATCATCGCGGCAGCCTGACCAAGGCCGCGTTCCTCTCGGCTCGCAACGATGTCTACGCCAATATTGCAATCATTGCCGGCGGGTTGGTGACGGCACTGGCTTGGCGTTCTGCGTGGCCAGACCTGATCGTCGGAATTGGGATTGCGATGATGAACGCGGACGCTGCGCACGAAATCTCCGAAGTGGCACGTGAGGAACATCGCGCAGCGAGCTAGCGAGCACATCCGGTTGTTGACGGAACAATCGGGCGCCGATCAGCGCCCGATCGCGAGTCGTACGTCCGGCTATCGCTCAGTCCTAATCATCGTCGTCATCATCATGATTTCGGTGCCAGCGCCGTTCTTCCCACCTTCGGTGCTGCTCCCAATACCTACGCTGCTCCCAACGCTGACGTTCTTCCCAACGTTGGCGTTCGATCCAGGCGCGCCGGGCATCATGTTGGTAGTAGGGATCGCGGTAACCATCATATGGATCGTAGTATCTACCATAGGCGTCATAATAACCCGGATAGCCGCTGCCGAACGTAACGCTGAACCGGCTTTGGGCTGCAGCTGCGCCGGGCAACGCCGCAATCACTGTCGCTGCGGCCAGTGCGGCTGCGATAGGTAGTCTTTTCATTGTCCCCTCCATGGGCGGGCGGCCGTCTCGGCCTGCCTTGTGGAGATAATAATAGTACGAAGGACATCGCCTCAGGCTGAATGCATGCGTAGTGCCTTGTTCATGGGGGAGCCCTTTCTTACCATCTGAGTGCGATTCCCAAACGGCGATATTCGTCCAGCGGGAAGGGTCCGATATGACGATCACATCGACGTCATCGGGCGAGCGGCGGAATACTTCTGGTGCAACTGCATGCCGAAGAAGATTAGCGCTTCGCCAGGCACGCAGTACATGACGGCGCTGGCCGACGCGGCCGGCAATTCCGCTCCAGGCGGGCAAGCTCTACACGCTGTCCTGCCGAGTTACACCCTGGTCCGGCGCTTCCAGCGATTTGAGCCGAAGCGGTTTTGCAGGTTGTGCAAAGAGAAGCCTGCCGATGCCCCGAGGGGAATGGGCGCAGGCGGAAACAGAACGGGAGCATCGTGCACGACTGCTGCCGGTGTGACGTGTCGTGCGCGAGGGTGCGCAATCAGTGGGCGCTGGCCTGGGATCGCTACTGGAAAAATCATCACTGTCGATGAAGCGCTGGCCCCACAGAGGCTGGCCAGGGTTTCTTGCTCTGTCCGCGAAATTCGGCCGAACTTACGGAACCGGCGTTGAGCTGCTCTGTTGAGTAGACCATGCACGCTCAAACTATTGGGAAGTGCGGCAATAAGTTCGCGAGTGCGTCGTACGCAAGGATTGATCTAATGGCAGCACAAAGCCCTTCAGAATGTCTGGTTCGTGCGGGAGAGGAACGAGCCCTCGCCGAGACAGCGATCCTCCCCAACGTCCGCGAACAACACTTGAGATCTGCCGAGAGGTGGGACGACCTGGCGTCGGAGGTTCGACTTCGCGCCGAGGCGCAAGCGCTTATTAGAGACGAAGGCGCGGAGCGGAAAAGCGCTGTAGCTGCAGAGCGAGGCAGAAAAGGGGGCAGTCAACGCATGGTAACAATGACGGCGGAAGAGCGTTCTGAAGCAGCTCGCATGGCTTCCGAAAAGCGGTGGCGCAAAGACAAATAAGTCAACCTTGCCGTTCTGCCGTCGCATCAACAGGCCGGCGAACCCTGCCTCTCTATGAACTGACTTAAGCGGCCGATTGGAATAAGGCGTCGGCCGAAAGATCGCTGCTCACCGACCGGCGTTTCACGTCCTCGTATCGCTCCAGTCTACGACGGAGTGTTGAGCGACCGATTTGAAGCCGACGGGCGACTTCGGCCACATTGCCACCGTAACGACGCATTGCGTATTCGATGACATCGGCCTCCATCTGCCACAGCTTTCGCATTTCCCCGTTCGCTCCATAGGGGGAGACGATCACACCCTCTGATACCGCCATCGAAGTCCCTCTGAATTTGCGACAACCGCTTGCCTGCGGCCTATTTCCATCCCGTCTCTTGTAGGCCGGTATATTAACCGTTGTTAAATCTGGCCGGACAAAGCGGCGAGCTGCGGAACGGTTGGGCTTGAGTTGAGTATAAGCCTTGGCTGCCGTCCACCGATGGCTCCGCAGATCCACTCAGGACGGCAGCCAACCCGCACATTACCGATCCTAAGACGCCCGATAATGAGGCCGAGCTAAAGGCATGACCGTCGTCAGCGCAGGCCCGTCACGGTTGATAATTCCTAATATCACAAATGCTTAACACTTTCCGGCGCCTATGCACCCGTGCTGTCGTCGCGATCTAGGCCCCCAAGCCATTGACCAGTTCGAGGCGGCAGCACACCGCAATAATCCATGTTAACGCGTCCAGCGCCGCGGTCTGCCAAGCGCTCTTCAAAAGGGCGCAAATATGCAGGCAGTTTTCGTTATGGCTATCGGGGCATTGGTAGCGGCCAGCGGTCTGGCAACCATTTACTGGACGGAACGCAAACAGCGGTCGCGCGAGGCTCAAGATCGACTCCAGGCCGACAGCGCGCGAAGAAAAGCCCCGCTGAAGCGAGGGCCTTAGTCCCAGGGTCCTGCTATGTTGTTGGCAAGCGTTCCCGCGCACGCGCGCAATCCGTAGCCTCCCTTGCAGTAAGAACCAGTTGTGTATTCTCAATCCGCAAAAGAAACCCCCGCCGAAGCGGGGGCAGAGTGTGCGTTTGCCACGGGGGGTATCAATCCGGGACAAGGCGGACCTAGGCGAGGCTCAGACCGATCGGAAATTGGCTTTTCGCACAGTTCGCGACAGTCTCACATTGGAACGGATCGGCCACAGAACTGGTGTTTATAACCTAAGTTAACGTCAAGGCGTGATGGGTTTGTAAGTCCCTTGGGAAAGGGGCGCAATGGATGCAGGCTTATATCATGCTGGCCGTGGGGGCGGCTCTGGCAGGCTTCGGACTTTTATCATTGCGCTGGTCTGCGCTAGCAGAACGCCGGAATCAGCGCATCTCCGCGGAACGGAAACGGCAAGAGCGACTGGCCGACGCTCGGCTAGACCTGCTCAGGCGGTCGCAAACGAATTCCGACATGAAATAGCTCGCTTACGAAAAGAAACCCCCGCCGAAGCGGGGGAAAGGTTGTATCACGTATCATCAAGAGAACAGGCATCCCCACGCCTGTACGTCATAGACGCCGCGCCGTTGTGAGGCCCTCAGTGGTTAATTTGAAAATCCGCGGGGGAATATGCGCAGGCGGGGCTAGGTAGGGCGCGACCAGTTGACATGAGCAGATCTGATGGAGATGTTGCTAACCGCAGGGCGGCGGGGAAATGCAGATGTTCGAAAAGGCTCCGCCTGCGCGCAGCTTGAAACTGGCGATGATTTTCATTGCGGTAGCTAGGCCTTTGGCGCGCAATAGCCATTCCCGTGGCCCACTCTCGTATGTCGTGGTTTTTTCCTACTGCTTGGCGTAACGGCCATATTCTACCTTGCAATTGCCTCGTTCATTCCGGGTCGACGCTGGCGCAAGGCGAGCCGGAAACGCATTCCTCTGTCGGCGTAGATGATCGGCCCGCAGAACACGTCATCGTCACCTGCAAGGCAGCGATCTCGTCGTCATCCTCTGGCAGGTCCGAAATCGGGCAACCCGGCAACGCCATCCGGGCGATGGAGGCCAAAGTCATCCACGGCTAAGGAGCTGTCCAGTTCGTCACCTTGGCTCACCGTCGAGGTTAGACCGCATGCGTAAGCAGTTCGTGGAGCGATTGGTGGAGGCGCTGCCCGCGGAAAGCACCTCCACCACAGAGTCGTTATCGTCTATCGGTGAGACGTTGAGACGTTACCTTTAAAGTCGAGAGCCACCTGGACGTTATGGCCGCTTTTCCGAGCCGTGCCGCGCCAAACGCCATCATTTCCCTTTGTTAGATGAGAGACCGAAGCGAAGCCGGCGTGAGCGATATGTTCGCGGGCCTGTCCCTCGGTAAAAGAGTTGCGACCGGTTTCAGCGGCGCCAGCGTTGACGGTATGAGCCGTCTTTATGGCAGTTGTCGACTGAGTGGGTCCACCCTGCGCGGCCGCAGTTGTCAAAAGCGCTAGTGTCATTGCAGAGGCTATGATGAGCTTTTTCATTTCAGATTCCTCTATGCTGGCTCAAAGCGACCGATACCGAGCTTGCTCAGCCGCGACCTCGTCAGCCGAATATTCGGGCGCTTCAGAGTCGAAACCGGCCCAACCCTGTTCGCGATAGGCGCTCCCGCGCGCCGTCACGTCAACGCTCCGGTCACCGTTCAGGATACCTTGCGCAGGCGAAACCAAATCGTCGGGGACTTTGGCCGTCACAAGCGTGCCGCCACGGCGAACCCCCTCCGCGTAAACATGCGCATCCTGTTCGGGCACGCCGGCATGTGTCAGAGCGCCGACCAACCCCCCGGCAGCGCCGCCGATGACAGCGCCCCCTACGGCACCGGCTAATGCCGACACTAGCCAGCCAGCCGCGACGACCGGACCCAGGCCAGGAATGGCGAGCAGACCAAGGCCAGCGAGCAAACCGCCGACACCGCCAACAGCCGCACCGATTCCCGCGCCGACACCCGCATCTTCGCCGGCTTCCGAGGCTGCCGGGTGCCTACCGTTCGCATTGTTGGCAACGATGCTGATGTCGTCGTTAGGAACACCAGCGGCTTCGAGGTTCCGTACGGCATTCTGCGCATCGTCATAGTCGTCAAATAGTCCCGTGAGTGTCTTTGTCATTTCGCTCTCCTGTGAAGGCGATGCGATCGAGCTCGTTTGCCAGCCCACGATCTCGCACACCTGTACAAGGTAAATGATGGGGACCACGAAAGGTCCAACCGCCGCGAGAAAGAATGAGATAGGCGCGTCGGTCGGCGGAAATGCCGCCGAAATGCGTCAACGCCGGCATGGAAGCCGCCCGGCGGCAACCCCATATCGTAACCAGCTCAAAGCGAGGACGCGAGATGACTACCTGGGTCAAGTGCACGGCATATAACGAAGATCGAGCGATCTACCTGAATTTAGACCACGTGGTCTCGCTAAGTCGCGGCAGTAGCTGGACCACCGTCATGTTCGCTCCAGGCTATGATAACAATCCCGAGGCGGGCATGATGTCCGTTAAAGAGACCCCGGAGGATATCCTTGGGGGTCAGCCTGTGGCCAAAGCATGAAGAGAACGTCATATGAAGAGACCGTCATATGCGGCTTTTGCACACGCTGTATCAGGTGACTGGCCTGTCGCGGGAAAAGTGGTCCATTTTGAGAGTTAGAAAACCGGCTACTTTACGCTTGGAATGAGTGAGGAATGGCACGGAAGACGTACCTAGCGGAGTAGATCATCCGGATGCTTCGCGAGGCCGAGGTTCGGCCCTGAGGGAGACATTAAAGAACTCTGGTCAATCGATTGATTTCGCCGACTTTGCGGCCGTTCACGCCGCAAGTTCTGACCGACAGGAGCCGACGCTCGTTCAGACGGTTTGCCAAGGTGAGACGGGCCACTGGAGTCAAAGTGCTGCAAAGCACTTAGGTTTCGCGCTCAGCTGTCCGTTGTGCGACGTTACGGTATATTCTGGGCGCGGCGGAACTCTTCCGAGCTTTCGTCGAGAAAGACATAGAGTGCCGCTATCCTGCCGTCGCGAACGATAATGACGTCCCAGCCGGTATAAGCTGGTGCTTGTCCGGGCGGCCCCGATCCCCAGGCAAGCCGACCGGCATCGTGAAGGATCTGCGGCTTGCCATGCGGCGTGTAGACGAAGTCCGGGTGGGCTGAGCGGAGATCTCCCGCGAACCTGCCGATCGCAGCCCGACCGGCGATCACACCTGACGGTGCGTATAGGATGCCGTCTTCGGTCCAGAGCTCTGCGATAGCAGCCTGCCGGCGAGCATCGTCGCCTTCGCCGAAGACTTCCTGAAGATTGCGCTCGAGGAGTTCGCGGATCCTGCTCGTCACATTTTCTTGGGACATCATATATATTCTTGGTGAAGCAAGAGTTGGGCAGCGGTCGCGGTGCAACGCGCTGCCCGGCGCTTCCGTGATCAGATCTGAACCTGGCCGCCGTCGACGAAGAGCTCGATGCCGTTGACGAAACTGGCGTCATCGGAGGCGAGGAACAGCACGGACTTGGCGATTTCCTCGGGCTGGCCAACACGTCCCGCCGGTATCAGGGTCGCCAGATAGTCCTTGGCGCCCGCCGCCTGCTCGCCGCCGCCGAACAACTCATCGAGACCGGCAGTATCCGTGACGCCGGGGCTGATCGTGTTGACACGGATGCGGCGATCCTTGAGGTCGAGGATCCAGTTGCGGGCAAAATTGCGCACCGCCGCCTTCGTGGCGGAATAGACGCTGAAGGCCGGCGTCCCCGACACGCTGGTCGTCGAGCCCGTCAGGATCACCGAGGCGCCGTCCTTGAGCAGGGGGAGGGCCTTCTGAACCGTGAAGAGCACGCCCTTCACATTGGTGTCGAAAATGCTCTGGTAATGCTCCTCTGTGATTGCGCCGAGGGGAAGCATCTCGCCGCCACCTGCGTTGGCGAAGACCACGTCGATCAGCGCATGCTTTTGCTGGACCGCATCATAGAGGCGATCGATGTCGGCGAGATTGGCCATGTCGCCGCGCACGCCTGTGACCTGGCCGCCGACGAATTTGACTGCCGCGTCCAGGGCTTCCTGCCGGCGACCGGTGATGAAAACAGAGGCGCCTTCGGCAGCGAAGGCCTTGGCGGTGGCGAGACCGATACCGCTGGTGCCGCCGGTTACCACGACCACCTTGTTGTTGAACCTGTCCGTCATCGTCATTCTCCTTGAAGCAGTTGGCCTTGCGCCGTTGCCCATTCGATATGCGGTCAGAACGATGATGCGTGTAGCCGGCAATTATGGCACTTAGCGTTCCGCTGGAGGAACGATGATGCGGATCGACCTGAACGACTATGCCTATTTTGCTGAGGTCGTGGCGCATGGCGGCTTCGCTGCAGCCGGACGCGCACTTCGGGAACCCAAGTCGAAACTCAGCCGCCGCATCGCGGGCCTCGAGCAGCGGCTCGGTCTCCGGTTGATCGAACGTTCGAGCCGCCGTTTCCGGGTGACCGACACCGGACAGGCGTTCTACGAGCGATGCCGCGCGATCCTGGCCGAAGCCGAGCAAGCCGAAGCGCTTGTCCTGCAGGCGCAGGCAGAACCGCATGGCCGCATCCGCTTCAGCTGCCCGACAGGCATGATCGAACTGATGTCCGATCTCATTTCGTCCTTTCTCGCTCACTATCCGAAGGTGCGGCTTCAATTAATTGCGACGGACCGCGCGGTCGACCTGATAGAAGAACGGATCGACCTTGCCCTGCGCGTCCGCGCCGCGCTGACAGGGGACGCAGCGCTCACAATGCGCTCGCTTGGCCTTTCGACACGTATCCTGGTCGCAAGCCCTCAACTGGCTAGCCAGATCGGCGGCATCGAACACTTGGCGCATCTGCCTGTCTTGACGACCGATGACTCTGCAGACGAGCTAGAGTGGCATCTGGAAGCCGACGACGGTTGCAAGCAGATCGTCCGTGTCGAACCCCGCATGGGATGCGCGGACATGGGTGCGGTGCGGAGCGCCGCGATACAAGGTCTGGGCGTTGCGATCCTGCCCGATCATGTCTGCCGCGAGGCATTGCAGGCAGGTAACCTTGTTCGCGTCTTGCCTGCTTGGCGCGGCCTTCAGGGGATCGTGCACCTGGTCTTCACGACGCGGCGAGGTCTGCCTCCCGCGGTCCGTGCACTCATTGATCATCTGGCCGGCGGTTTCCCGCGGGAAACCGCGGCGGCAAGCCCTTAAGTTGCGGCAAACGCCGACTTGTACGAACCCGCTGTCGCGGGAATGGCGCTAATCGGCGAGGTGTAGAGCAGCTGCTGCCACGGCCCTTCGATTGAGCGGCGGCTGCCAGAGGCAGACCTTTGCGACTCCTTCAACCGAGGAGTCGACCCATGACCAACGCCATCACGGAAGTTTCCACGAAGACCCTTCGCGAGCGAATGCTCGAAGATATGGATCTGCGTCGCTTTGCCCGAGCGACGCAGCGCAACTACGTAAGGGACGTTGCCCGGTTTGCGGCCTTTCTGGGCCGACCTCCGGACACCGCAACGGGCGAAGATTTACGCCGCTTCCAGATTGCCCAGCGCGAGGCGGGCATGAGCGTGACGACCATGAACACCGTCGTCTCGGCCTTGCGGTTCTTCTATATCCGCACACTCGACCGACCGGATCTGGCCCGCAAGCTTCATCACGTTAAGCACCCTCGCGGCCTGCCCACGGTACTGAGCCGCGAGGAGGTCGCACGCCTGCTTCAGGCCACGACCAGCCTGAAGCACCAGGCGATGCTGTCAGTCGCCTACGGTGCGGGTCTGCGCGCTGCGGAGGTCACGCGCCTGAGGGTCCGGGATATCGACAGCGAGCGCATGCTGCTCAAGGTCGAGTGCGGCAAGGGCGGGCGAGATCGCAATGCCATGCTGGCCCATGATCTGCTGTTGCTGCTGCGCGAATGGTGGAGAGTGGGCAAGCGTCAGGGGGTGATGCACCCCGATGGCTGGCTGTTCCCGGGGCAGCACTATCTCAAGCCGGTCAGCACCAGACAATTACACCGCATCGTCGTCGAGGCAGCGATGGCGGCGGGCATCGCCAAGCGGGTCGGCCCCCATACCCTTCGCCACAGCTTCGCCACCCATCTCCTCGAAGACGGTGTCGATGTTCGGATCATCCAGGCATTGCTCGGGCATTCCAAACTGGAAACGACCGCACTTTACACGAGGGTCGCCATTAAGACGGTCAAGGCGGTGGTGAGCCCCCTGGACAAGCTGGCGATGCTTCCCGGTGCACAGGGGGGCGCCGGACAGTTGAGCCGGTGCGATCTTCGCTCGAGGTCGCAGATATCTTCTGTGCTGCCGGGCCAGCCTATCGTGTAGCCCATGCGGGGCACCTGAGCCTGTATCAGCTCAAGGTCATGACCGCGGTCGAAAACTGCCGCACCGCTGCGCTTGGCGGGCACGTGGAGGCCTGCGAGGACTGTGGCCACTGGCGGATCGCCTACAACTCATGCCGCAACCGGCATTGCCCAAAATGCCAGGGCGCGGCGGCACGCACCTGGCTGGCAGAACGCGAGGCCGATCTGCTGCCGGTGGGTTACTTCCACGTGGTCTTCACGCTGCCCGCCGAGATCGCAGCCATCGCCTGGCAGAACAAGGCCGTCGTCTACGATCTGTTGTTCAAGGCGGCGTCGGAGACGATGCTGACGATTGCGGCGGATCCGAAGCATCTGGGGGCGCGCATCGGCATCACGGCGGTGCTTCACACATGGGGGTCGGCGATGACCCACCATCCCCATGTACACATGATCGTCCCGGGCGGAGGCATCGCGCTCGACGGGATGCGCTGGATATCCTCACGCCCCGCCTTCCTGCTGCCGGTGCGCGTGTTGGGCGCATTGTTCCGCCGCCTCTTCGTCACCCGGCTGATTGCGCTTCACGATGCTGGCCGCCTGTTCTTCGGCAGCGAGAACAGCGAGCTCGCTGGCCGCCAGGCGTTCCTGCGCCTCATCGCGCCAGTCAGGAAAAAGCGCTGGGTCGTCTACGCCAAGGCCCCGTTCGCAGGCCCCCAGGCCGTGCTCGCCTACCTGTCGCGCTACACTCACCGCGTCGCGATCTCAAACCGGCGCCTCATCGCCTTCGACGAGCGCGGCGTCACCATGCGGTACAAAGACTATCGCCGCGATGGCCTCGACCGACAACGTGTCATGACCCTTGCCGCAGACGAGTTCATCCGCCGCTTCCTGCTCCACGTCCTGCCGCGCGGCTTCCATCGTATCCGGCACTATGGCCTGCTCGCAGGTTCGGCGCGCAAGGATGCGATCGCCCGAGCCCGCGCCTTGCTCCACGTAGCGCCGGCCCCGCCACCGCCCGACGACGAGGAGCCGCCTGACTATCGCCCGCCATGCCCATGCTGCGGTGGCCATATGGTAGTGATCGAGACCTTCGTGCGTTGGCAGCAGCCACGCGCACCGCCCCGGCCTCTCAAGCTCGTCCGGGAGATTGCGCCATGATCCGGCATGGCCTGGAAACACCCGTTCCTCCGGTCATCATGCCGCCGGAAGCGGTAGCGTTCGTACCCAGAGCCATCATCGCCCAAAAACTCGGCGATGAAGCACGCAGACAGCGACCGGCCCCAGGCTACCGCACCCGGCAATGGGGGTGGCCGATGCGATCTGTATCGCTCCCAGGCAGCTCTTGGCTGACACCACAGACCCGGCCGAAATTGAAATCCCCATAGCTCACGCCCAGACCCACCGCGGGTCGTACTCGTCCGGGTTTAGTACGCCTGCCGGCGCCCGAAACCCTTCGACTAAGCCGACGTTCGAGCAATCAAACAGCTTCCCTGAAAGCCGCCCCTCGTTCAGGTTTCCACGGTCAGGTGAAATATCTGCAGGATACGCTTTAGGCCGGCATCCTCCACGAGATGCGAAGCAGCAATCGGGCTAAGCCACCGCCTCTTGCGCTGGGGTCGCTCCGGCCAGTCTTGAAACTGCTCGGTCACGAGCAGCGGGTAGACCGTGATTTCTGTTTCCGCTTCCGGCTGGCCCGCACGCTGTTTGACGGAGTAAAATCTGCCAAGCGACCTGATGGAAGGGTTGCCGCTGATTCCGGCCTCCTCAAAGGCCTCACGAGCCGCAACCTGATGCGCCTTCAGCCCTTTGATCGGATTGCCTTTGGGAATTATCCAGCGCCCGCTGCCGCGGGAGGTAATCAACAAAACCTCCACGTCGCCGTCAGGACCAATTCTGTAAGGAAGGGCGCCGACCTGCTGCATGGCTTGCTATATAACGTCCTTCAGCAATTCGCCCAGACGTCACGGCAGAAAACCCGCGGCCCGGGAACTTAGATGTTGCTCAGCAAGATATTGGTCTGGAAACTTTTTCACCAAACTAAAGCTAGCTAGCAAACTGCCGGCATCCCTCCGGTCGAGTTTATCCCGAGGAAGCTGTGACGAAGCGCACCACATCCCCGGCCGGTCTAATTCCGGCAGCCCAGTATATAAGAATGTCGACCGAACATCAGCGGTTTAGTCCGGACAATCAGCGAGCTGCAAACAAGGCATTTGCGGCCGAGCACGGATACGAAATCGTGGCAACGTATCAGGACTCGGGCAAGAGCGGCCTCACGCTTAAGGCACGCCCGGAGCTGAAGCGTCTCCTGAGCGACGTTCTCAGCGGGGCCATGCCTTACAAGACAATCCTGGTGCTCGATGTTAGCCGATGGGGCCGGTTCCAAGATGCCGACCAGGCGGCTCACTACGAATTTATGTGCCGAGAGGCGGGCGTCCCGGTGCGTTATTGCAGTGAGGCTTTCGACAATGATGGCGGCGCCATGGCTTCGATCGTCAAGCATATGAAGCGGGTTATGGCTGCGGAATACAGTAGGGATTTATCAATACGGGTTGCACGTGCGCATCGCTTGCAAGCACGCCTGGGTTACAAGCAAGGCGGTTCTCCCTCGTTCGCAACCATCAGGCAAGTCGTTGACGAAGACGGCCGGCCGGTAATGGTTTTGCACCCAGGGCAGCGAAAAGCGCTTTCCAATCACCGGGTTGTGATTGCCCGTGGTTCGGCATCTGAAGTTGCACTCGTCCGGCGTATTTTCACAATGTACGCGATTCAGAATTTGGAGATTTCTCAGATCTGCGATTGGCTCAAGAAGAAGGGAAAGACCGAGAGATTCGGGCGCCTGTGGGCCTACAGCTCTATCTTCAAGATGCTCCGCAATGAGATTTATCTCGGCGTCTATGTGTACGGAAGGCGATCCAACAACCTTGGAAAACCGGAGACGCTTCCGCAATCGAAGTGGATTCGAACGACGGTCATGAAGCCCATCGTGCCACCGGAGCTGTTTGAAGCCGCTGCGAGCAAGCTGGCGGATCGTTCGCGGCGTCCGCGCTCCGACGAGGACTTGAAGAGGGGCTTGGCGAGGCTCCTTTCGGAAGAGGGATATATCTCTGGACCCCTCATCACCAAGTGCAGCTATCTGCCATTGCCTATCACATTCACGAAACGGTTTGGCAGTCTTGCCAAAGCTTGCAAACTGGTCGGCTATGATAAACCCGTGCGAGTAGAAGGGGTTCACACTCGAATATACTCCGATGAAGATTTGAAGAGCGAACTTAAACGCATTCAGCGCGAAAATGGCAGGTTGTCGCGAGAGATAATTAATAGAGACAAACGATCACCGTCGGCTGCATTTTTTAAGCGGAGATTCGGGGGTTTGAGGAAGGCGTATTCCGCTTCCGGTATATTGCAGGATAAAATACCGAAGAGGAGAATTGACTTAAATCCGGATGGTACTCCCAAATCGGAGGCTGTACTCTTAGATGGATTGCGTAGGCTTTTCGAGGAACATGGCCATTTGTCACGCCGGATGATCGATAGCTCCGAAGCTGTCCCGAGCTCTTGGCTTTACTGTCGGAAATTCGGGGGGGATGGAGCGGGCTTATGCGCTTGTTGGCTTTTGCAGCAATCGGAGCGAAATTATGAGGGCAGCGTACGGGCGACGGCGGAAGCCCGATGAGCGTGCGTAGCTCGCTTCATCCCTAGTCCGCCTGCCATCGCCGACTGTTCCGACGTTGAGCTGTCGATCGGTGGCTCTTGTGACTGGCTGTTCGTTCATTGCCCCCCGCATCTCCACTGAAAAGTAGGCTCGGCCAACGGGGCCGAGCCTTTAGGTATGTTATGGAGTGCCCTTGAGAGGCGCAGTCATTTACTAACCTACCTTGGTATGCTGCAAGTGCGAAATATGGCACCTTGCTTGCAGCTGGATAGTTTGCGTGGCGGCGTTGCCCAGATGAATCACACGGCATCGGCCTGTGGCGTTCTCGGACCTCGCAACTCTGTTCCTGCCTCACGCCTCTGGCCCTTGATGCTAGCGGAAGGGCCCATGAAACGGCCGCCTGCGCAAACTAATTTGATCGCGCCAGCGGCGAATATCGAGGTGACTCGAACAGCCAACGTAGTAGACCATCCAAAGTTCAAATCGAGATGCCGTTGGGTAGGAGGCACAGGCCGTGAAGAAAGCTCTTTTCGTGTTTGCGTCGGTTGCCATCATATCGGCCTGCGCTGCCCAGGATGGCTCGAAGGCCCCCGCCGTGTCGGAGGCTGTGCCGCCAAAGGCCTCGCCGCTCGGCTCTGCATCCTATCTTGGCAGCACTGCGCTCCCCGAAAGCCTGGAGCTCGTTCCCGCACCCCCCGCGGCAGGTTCCGCGGCAGAAGCTCGCGATGAGGCTGGAGCCGCAAATGCGTTGACCCTTCGCGGGTCCGCGCGGTGGGACATCGCAAAGGGAGATGCCGAACTGAGCCCGGCAGCCGTTGCAAGTCGTTTCTCGTGTGTCCGTCGTCAGAACATTTGGCGCAACTCGCGGCGTAAATTAGCGGAGTGCGGACCTCGTCTGAGGGGTGATGTTAGGCGGCGAGCTTGCGGTGCTGCAAGCGCCGATGTTCGATGGTCTGTCGCTTGATCCTTTCACGCTGTTTGATGATCGCGGGAGCCCTGCCGAAGTAGGCGTCGGCGGGCGTCACATTGGCCAGGCTCTCGTGGTAACGCTGGTGGTTGTAGTGCTCGACGAAGGCTTCGATCTGGGCCTCAAGGTCGCCGGGCAGGAAGTAGTTCTCCAGCAGGATGCGGTTCTTCAGGGTCTGGTGCCAGCGCTCGATCTTGCCCTGGGTCTGGGGGTGTAGCGGAGCGCCGCGCACATGGCTCATCTTCCGGGCTTCGATGTATTCCGCCAGTTCGCCCGCGATGTAGCTGGGGCCATTATCGCTGAGCAGCCTGGGCTTGTGCAGCACCGTGGCGCTGTCGCAACCCGAGGCCTTGAGGGCGAGGTCCAGCGTGTCGGTCACGTCCTCGGCCCGCATGTTGGTGCACAGTTTCCAGGCGATGATGTAGCGCGAGAAGTCGTCGAGCACGGTCGACAGGTACATCCAGCCCCATCCGATGATCTTGAAGTAGGTAAAATCAGTCTGCCACATCTCGTTCGGCCGGGTGGTCTTGGTGTGGAACTGATCGGCAGCCTTGATCACCACATAGGCCGGGCTGGTGATCAGATCATGGGCCTTCAGCAGGCGGTAAACCGTGGATTCTGACACGAAGTAGCGCTTCTCGTCGGTGAAGCGCACCGCCAGTTCGCGGGGGCTCAGATCGGTCTCTTCCAGCGCCAGCTCGATGATCTGGTCCTGGATGTCGTCGCCAATGCGGTTCCACACCCGGCTTGGCGCCGACGGCCGATCCTCCAGCGCCTCCGGCCCGCCTTCAAGGTAGCGATCATACCAGCGGTAGAACGTCCGGCGGGCGATACCGAGCTTATCCAGCGTCCGCTTGGCGGGTAGGTGCGACTGCTCGACGATCCGGATGATCTCGAGCTTTTCGGATGCGGGATACCTCATTCGTCGTCGCCCCCATCCGCGATCATGCTTTTTTTTCAGCAGACGGTTTTCGAGTGTCAGGTCGGCCACGCATTCCTTCAGGGCGCGGGCCTCGCGGCGCAAATCCTGCACCTCGCCGGTGGTCGCGGCACGAGCGGTGTCACCGGCCAACCGGCGCTTGCCCGCTTCCATGAACTCCTTCGACCAGGTGTAGTACAGGCTCTGGGCGATGCCTTCCTTGCGGCACAGCTCCGCAATGCTGTCCTCGCCGCGCAGCCCATCGAGCACGATGCGGATCTTGTCCTCGGCCGAGAAATGGCGACGCGTCTGCCGCCGCATGTCCTTCACTATCCGCTCGGCAGGGGCCTTGGCCGGCGATTTTTTCAAGGAGGGTTGGGGCTTCATCTTCGTTCCTTCGTCACTGCGACGAAGCCCCAACCCTCCTTAAATCACAACCTCAAATCTGTGCCATTGGTGCTGACGGCGGACAGCCCCGGCTGCGTAGGCAGTGATCTGCAACCGACAACAGGCAATTGGCGTCCGGCGGTAGGTAAATGCGCGCGACGTCTGCTTTCTTGTTTGCGATATGATCGATGAAGCCTGGATCCTGGTGCGACAGACCGTTGTGGTCCTGGCGCCAGACATGCGAGGTCAGCAGGTAGTTGAGCGAGGCAATCGGCCTGCGCCAAGGGATTTTGGCGCTCACCTTGAGCCATTTGGCATGCTGGTTGACCATCGAATCTACGATGTGAATGAAGGCTTCGTAGCATGAGAAGAAGCCGTGACGGCCGGTCAGCAGATAGCCCTCCAACCAACCTTGGCAGAGGTGCTCGCTCAGCACTTCCATTACCCGGCCGGATGGACTGAGATTTTCATCGACGTCTTCGATCTCGGCCATCCACGCCTTGCCGGTCACCTCGTAGGATGCCTCGAGCCGGTTTGACGCCGTCTCATCGGGCCCGAATAGACGGAAATTGGCGGCGGGAAGGCTCAGGCGCATGACGTCACGGATGTAGCGGCCAAGTATACGAGTGGCTTCACCGCGGACACTGCCGGGCGAAGTGACAGTGATCGCATGATCGCGAAAATGGGGAAGACCTAGCGGCTCGAGCAGAAGGCCGCCATTGGCATGGGGATTAGATCCCATACGCCGACGGCCTGTGGGTGCAAGCGCGGCCAGTTCCTCAATCAGCTTACCATTGGCGTCGAACAATTCCTCTGGCCGGTAGCTGCGCATCCAGGCTTCGAGTTGGGCAAGGTGTCCGGGCTTACCGAAATTGGCGATCGGCACCTGATGCGCTCGCCAGGTCCCTTCGACCCGTTTGCCATCCACCTCCTTGGGACCGGTCCAACCTTTGGGAGTGCGAAATACGATCATTGGCCAACGTGGGCGCGCGTCTCCGCCTACCGGCGCATCGCTCGCACGTGCTTTGGCTTGGATGACCTGTATGCGTTCCAATGCGGTGTCTAGCGTTGCGGCAAGTTGCCGGTGGACCTGGGCCGGATCATCCCCTTCTACGAAGAAGGGTTCGTGGCCATATCCGCGCAGTAGATCTGTCAGCTCATCGCGGCTGATCCGCGCCAAGATCGTTGGGTTGGCGATCTTGAAGCCATTCAAATGCAGGATAGGTAGCACCGCGCCGTCACGCGCAGGATTCACGAATTTGTTCGAATGCCAGCTTGCGGCAAGCGGCCCAGTCTCCGCCTCACCGTCACCAACGACGCAAGCGACGATCAGGTCGGGATTGTCGAGCGCTGCTCCATATGCATGGACAAGTGAATACCCAAGCTCGCCGCCCTCGTGAATGGAGCCCGGCGTCTCGGGGGCCACATGGCTAGGTACGCCACCTGGCCAGGAAAATTGGCGAAACAGACGCCGCATTCCGTTGCGATCGCGTTCAATCGCGGGAAATAGCTCGGTGTACGATCCTTCCAGATAGGTATGCGCAACCAGCCCGGGCCCACCGTGTCCGGGCCCGATAACATAGATCATGTTGAGATCGTTCTGTGCGATCAGGCGATTGAGGTGGACGTAGAGAAAATTAAGACCTGTTGTCGTGCCCCAATGGCCAAGGAGACGCGGCTTGATGTGTTCAAGCCGAAGCGGCTCCTCCAGCAGTGGGTTATCCCGCAAGTAAATCTGGCCGACTGATAGATAATTTGCGGCGCGCCAGTACGCATCCATGCGAGCGAGCATATCGGGCGACAATGTGTCGGTCATACGTTTCTCCAGCGATCGGTTGCGGCGACCGGCAATGGTCGAAGCCTTTGGATGTGCGAGAAAGGAAGAGGCGCGATGAGAGAGTTCGGCGCGAGCACAGATGGGTCAGGGCGCAGTTCGTTTCGCCCGGCGGCTAAACCGCCACATAACGAGCACTGACTCAGCATCGCGAATGAAGCGGATGATCGGCGCGACCATACGCGAGATGCAGTCGATGCTGGCCGGAGAAAAAATGAGCTCTCTGGCGTTCCGCGCCGGCACGCCCTCCGATGCAGACTCTGATTATCGGACAGCCGCAGCGGCAGCGTTCCGCTTGGATCGATCGCGCATGGTGCTTCGAAGGGCGTAGGCCGCCAACGTGCTAAATCCTGCCGCGAACACGAGTAGGAATGCGATCATTATATCCTGGCCCATGGCCTTGCTCCTCAAATTCTGGGTGGCCGCGCTCAGTTTCGCGTCGGCGACAAGTCTGACGCAGGACTGTCCCAGCATCCCCCATTCGAGGGCGACTGGCCCGGCCTCCTGCGTGGATAGCCGGGCCAAGGCGTGGCCTACGTTATGATCGACCGCGTCTTATCGCGTCGGCGGGGTAACCGTCGTCGTGGTCGTCACCGCGGCCGCAGGCGGGGTGGGTTTGATCGTACTTGTTGTCACAGAGGTTCGCGTCGTGGCGTGAGTGCTGCCTCGGGCGGGCTGCACCGTCGTAGTGGTAGTTTCCATGTGTCCGACTGGCGCTTGCGCCGCTGCAGCCGCATTGCGTGCTACGACCGCTTCGCTCGCAGATATTGCGGCGGATTGCTGGGCGACATTCGCACGGGCGTTGGCATCTACGCTCTGCTGCTGTGCCACGGCCGTTTGCTGCTGCGCTGCGGCAACGCCATCGGTTCGCGCCTGCCGTTCGGCGGCAATCGTCCGTTCCTGACGGCCCTGCATCTCGCCGATCGCGGCGTCCGCGAGTGTGGATGCGCGGATGGCTTCGGCGATAGAAGTCGACTTTTGTCCGGCTGCCAGCTTTTCCTTAGCTATAGCCAAGGCGGCTCTTGCCTCTGCCGTCGGATGCGGCATTTCCGATCCCGCGCCCATTGTTTCGGCCGTGTGGATCTTGGCATCGGCGGCAGCGATGGCCTCGCGAGCGCGGTCAGCCTTGCCGGCATGTGCGGGCGTGGCGAGGGCAAGCGCCATCGCGCTTGCCGCTAGAAGCGGTGCGAAGAGGGTTTTGCGAAGCATGGGATTTTCCTTTGGAAGACAAATGCCTTCGGCCGAGAAACCCGCAACCTCCAATAATGTTTCCTGTAAATTCCAGGAAATGACAAACATAATTGGATTTTCAACCGGTATGGTGCTCTATTATCATGATAAATTGAAAATATATTGGCCGTTATTAGAAAATATATATAATAAAGAGAAATGACCATATTCGTAAAAATATCATATTTCAGCGCCATTATCGTAAAAATATTCCATGGTGTGGATCTTCCGCGTGATTTCCGTTCCAGCAGCGCCACCGGCCGTGAGCCGACTGTGATTGTGGCCGCCGCCAAGTGAGCGGTTTGACCGATAGCGTGTTTCTGACGATGTTTATTGGGCTGTTCGGCATCACTGCGCCGATTGCCGCCATCCCATTGTTTGTCAGCGCCACGAACGGTCAGACTGGCCGGGACCGCCGCAAAACTGCCCTGATCGCGACCGCGACCTACATGATTGCCGCATTCGTGGCGCTATTCGCAGGTAACGCCGCGCTAATCTTTTTCGGGGTGAGTAGCAGCGGATTGCGGTTAGCCGGCATGGCTGTCGTCGCGGTTATTGGCTGGAAAATGATCAATGCGCCAACGGTCGTGAGCCTGACGGGGGATAATTTGCCAGACCAGCATTTTCACTCTGCCTCAAACACGCGGATCGACATACAGAGAAACATAGCGGCGCCATCCCCTCGTAGCGTCGGCATTACTCCGCTGGGTTTTCCAATCTATGCGGGACCAGGCGTACTGTCTGTTGTTATCGCTTGGGGCAGTGGCCCGGAGCCAGTTTATATTGGCGCGGTCGTCGCGATAATCGCCAATGCTTTCGTGATCATTGGGCTAAATTTTCTGGCGACGACAATCGTGCGCCTCGTCAGACCCGAAGCACTGATCGTGACCGAAAAACTCTTCGGACTTGTCGTTGTTGCGCTCGCAGTTGATGGCATGACCGGAGCGCTTTTGAGGATTTTTCCCGGTTGGCAATAACGTCCGAAACAATGCGCCAATGGAGCACATTGTCCGGAAAGCAGCCGGACGCCAATGGCTCGATAGCGGGGCACTAAAGCCCGAGACTGCCCACATAGCTAACGATCAAGCCTAGTGCTTCGCCTTCTAACAGCAGTCCTTCGTTCATTCCCGGGTGTAATTTGTCCGCTTCTAACCGGAGGTAGAGCTCGGTGCGGAGGGGCCACGAAGGACAGCATCTCATAGGCGCTGGTCGCTTGCCTTTCGTTGTTGTTAGCGTCTCAATGGACCGTTTCGGTACCATTATGGCCGAAGAAGCAGGCAATGCCCTCTTCCTGGACGGCGCTTTGAAAGGCGGCGAGTGCGTCGACCTCGCTGACGAAAGAGTCATCCCAGATCGTCACCATTCCGTCTTCGGTAAAGACCTTCAGGACCCACTCGCGGTGGTGCACGAAGCGCGAAATGTCGACTTTCACAGTCAAATCGTCGAGCGTAACCGAGCGCGAGAGGTCGGAGCGCACGATGCGGGGAAAAGAGTTTGCCATTGCGGAATATCCTCCGTGCGCTGCGCGCTCAAAGTGACAACGCACGCGGGATCATCTGAGGTGAGCGCCACAGGTAGCTCCGCATGCGCCAGGCCATCTACCAACCCGTATTCCTTCATTCACTTTGCGCGCACCGCAAGGGAGCGGGATCCGTCGGGACTAGGGCTTCGAGAGCGTTGCTCACCCTGCGATGTTCATTCGCTAGCTTTGCTTCTTGTTCGTGAGCCATCGGATCGGAAGCGCCCATGCCTTCAGACTCTGCCTCAAGTCGCTGATCAAGATCCCGCTTCCACTGGCTCAACAGGTCCTGCCGTATTGCGATATCCAGATCGATGTCCTCGGCTAGATCCTCTGGGCTCGAATAGTGGCGACGCGCATCGGGAGCTTTGGCGGCTGCAGCGTCGTGCGAGACGGCCTGGGCCGGTTCAATAGCGGTAAGATCGCTCATAAAGCATTCCTTGGGGGCTGCTCGAGGGGTAACTGCCGTCGCCACTACTCTGGGGGGAGGGATCGGAACTAAGTTCACGCAAGGCAGCGACGGCAGCCTTGTTCCAAGCGTTCGGCAGCGGAAAGGTTGCCCGACCACCTACGTATCTTTCAAGGCCGCACCGATCTCTGGATGGCCACAAAGGGCCCGGCATGTTCAGCCGAGCCAGAAATAGGTTTGGGAGAGGATGCCTGAAAGGCAGCCGCGATTTCTCACTTTGGTTTGAGCGAGCGGAATATGTAATCCGGCTTGCGATTTCAGCAGGTGACACCCATCGGACTTCGACCGAGCTCCAGCTGCCGACAATTCGGTCCCGCTTCCAGATTGCGTAGGAAATTCATGCTGCAGGCCTGGCCTCGCCCGGGCCAGCGAGGATCGCCTAACCGTGCTCACCCGAGATCGGAAAGCATTTCACCAAATGTTGCTGTGCGATGATTTTGAAGGACAATCTTGGCGAGCCGTTCCTCGGCGCCTGTCTTTCGGACGTGAAATACCTTCATTGAAATGACATGGCTATCGTAAGCCGATCTGGGGGGATTAATCGGCGGAAGCGGGGGCATTGAAACTAGCTTTCAGTTTCGCCTGATCGTGGGAGGAGGCAAGAAGGTTATATGTGAGTGTCATACGCCTTATAAATAGATTCGCACCTCACAATCGGCATTATTTCAAAAATAGGATTCCCAAGGAATTCTCAGTCGAATTTCATCGCACTCTTGTCGATTCTAGAGCATAGGGGAGATGCGACCCGGAGACTCGACGAATCGTTGCGTCTCGACTTTAGGGCGACCCTCTAGGAGGGTCGCCCTATTTTGAATTTCTCTTTTGCGTCGTGACCTTGAGGTCAAATCAGCGGGTCTTTGCAACCAGGCGAATGCGCGGGCTGAGGCCCGAAAGACCCTCGCTGCAGGCCTGCCCTCGCGATCAGGAGAGGGAACTATCGCGCGCGCGTTTGGCTTGCGCGATTGCATCCGCCAGTTTCGTATAGCGATATCCACCTGTCTCGAACTGGGCCGTCGCGCTGTGCTTGATGTCAAGGGAAGCAGCCAATCCTTTGTCGAGACTTCCACCTTCATTTTCCCAGGCGCGCTCATCAGCGACATCAGCTCGCCCCACTTCTTCAGTGCCGCGGCTTACCTCAGAGTTGGCTGCTCGGGTTCCAAGCTCGACGAGCAATCGTAGCTGGTCGGCGATCGATTCGAGTGCGAGCACCTCGCGCTCTTCCGTGGTTCCATATGCTCTGCTCTGGGCGAGCATGTTTTTGGCCATGTCAGACATATCATTCTCCATTACCCTCGACACCCAGCATCGCGTCGTTTGCGCCGCTCGACCTCCAGCTCGATCGAGCGAATGAAGTGATCGCAATAGTCATCTGTCGAGACGTAGTTCTGCTCGTGCTGCCCAAGGTCGTGGCCGCTACCGAAGCGCGCTTTGAGTTGTACGAGGATTTCAGGATCGTCGTCCGCGAGATGACCAATCAGCGCCTGCAAGATCCGTTCGTGGGCGAGCACCCGGCGCTCGACCTCAGTCACCTCATTCGGCGTTGCATTCGCTCCGCCACGGCCAGCCTCTGCATTCGTGGCGCCACGTGAGCTCGTCTCATCAGGGTGCAGGCGAGCTTCCTCTGAGGCCGACGAAAAAGCCGAAAAAGAACGTGACGTTTTGGGTGCCTTGTTTGGCATACGCGCCTCCGCCCGAGCGGGAGTCGCTAACTCTCTGTCGCGCTATGCTCACACATTGAGGGCGATAACCTCAATATGGGCACGCTCGTCATTCGCTACAAGCGCGACACACGTCAGCTTTCGATCTTCTTTGTACCTTTCTTGGATTGTTGGCCGGCGGTGGTCGGCCAAGGGCAAGAGGCGGGCTTCCCAACGGCGGCGGCGATCGCGTGCTCACGCCGACAAAGCTGACCCGCGGGCGAGTTTTCAGGTTCGCCTCGAGACAGGCGCCGCCCTTCTTTATTCAAGCTCTGAATGTGCTCAAGGCGCAGTCTAATGTCCTGACGCTGCTTCTGCTCCGCGCCGGCTCGCAACATGTAGATACGAACCCACACTCCAGCCGCGACCATCACGCCAAGCAGCCCACCCAGAATATATAAAGAAATGGTATTCGCCACGTTTGATCCAGATTGCAGCCAGAGTCGAAATGCTCGGGCTTGAGGAAAGAAATGTTCTATTCCGTCGGCGTCGGGTTATCTTCCTGTTGAAATTCCCGAGCTATCGCCGCGTCCTCGGCGCTGAGAAGCTGCCTGAATCCAGCTTCTTTGGCTTCGGCTTCTTCGGCTTGACGCGCCCACGCTTCGGCCGCCGTATCCGCGATTTTGCGCACGTTGAGCAGACCGGCTTCCGCCGCAATGAGCTGGTGATGGGCTTCGCGCTCCCGGCAGATCTTGGCAGAGGTTTGAAAGTTCATGGGCTCGGCCGGCGATTGCCGTAAATTGTCGCCTGAATCCAGCAGCGAACTCTACGGACTGGCGAGGAGAGGGCTTGCGCTCCGTTCCGCTTTGCCCGCATATCGACGTCGGTCACTTCGATGCTCGGTCCCGGCTGGGAACGATTTGTTTCCAGTGCTGCCACGCGGTCTCTCTGAAGCGCGGCCTCGAGGGCTGCAGGCTCGATACGTCGATGCACGGTCTTGCCGTCCGTTTGGATGCGCAGCCTCGTTTCCAAACGCCGATAAACCGTACGATGGATAGCCTCGATCGCCTCTTCGTCGACATCGACGTGGTAAATTCCGGCAGGCAGAATTTCGTCGTGCCCTTCCAGTTTGAACGAACCAACAAATTCAACCGTCGCGGTCGTAGTGCGGATTGTCATCGATCAGGCCCGCTCGAGGGCGAGGCTGAGATTATCGGAAGGGGCATAATCGAGCTCCCAGCAACGCAGGCGGGAGCACGCAAGTCTCTCTGTCACGAGATGCCTGAGGCATGGTTCGGGTGATATGGCTCTTATACCACCATTGCGGCCGGGCCTCATCATAAAAAATTATATTGAGACTAACTGGGATGTAAAAATTGCCCGCATTCTCATTTGCATTGCGAATTTATCAACGGTCACAGGCTATTGGGCGCCTTATTGCTTCTACATGTGACGCTATCTGAGAAGTGATTGCAGCGGAACTAAACTTGCCGGGCCTCATTATGAGGGTCAGGAAACCAATCATGTCAAAGGTTCTAAGCTTTATCTGTTGATTTCCGCTGAGAGTTGACCCGGGATTTTCATCGAGAAGTGACCCGGTGAAGATATGTCCCGCGATGCGGGTGATGGGTCAAGCTGGCGATTTTTCCTTTCGTGTTTTGGGCGCCGCGGCGGCGGTGCTGGCTCTGAAGCGGAAGCTGTCGTTTCCGGTCTCCAGGATGTGGCAGTGGTGCGTGAGCCGATCGAGCAGCGCGGTGGTCATCTTGGCATCGCCGAACACGCCGGCCCACTCGCTGAAGCTCAGGTTGGTAGTGATGACGACGCTGGTGCGCTCGTAGAGTTTGCTGAGCAGGTGGAACAGCAGTGCGCCGCCTGAGGAACTGAACGGCAGGTAGCCGAGCTCGTCGAGGATGACGAGGTCGAGGCGCAGCAGCCGTTCGGCCAGCTGGCCGGCCCTGTTCATGGCCTTTTCCTGCTCGAGCGCGTTGACCAGGTCGACGGTGGCGAAGAAGCGGACCTTCTTGCGATGATGCTCGACGGCCTGGATGCCGAGCGCGGTGGCGATATGGGTTTTGCCGGTGCCCGGCCCGCCGATCAGGACGACGTTGTGCGCGCCGTCGATGAACTCGCCGCGGTGCAGCTGGCGGACCATGGCCTCATTGACCTCGCTGGATGCGAAGTCGAAGCCGGCGAGGTCCTTATAGGCCGGGAAGCGCGCGGCCTTGATCTGATAGGCGATCGAGCGGACCTCGCGCTCGGCTACCTCAGCCTTGAGCAGCTGCGACAGGATCGGCACCGCGGTATCGAAGGCCGGCGCGCCCTGCTCGACGAGTTCGCTGACGGCTTGGGCCATGCCGTACATCTTCAGACCGCGAAGCATGACCACGACGGCGGCGCTGGCAGGATCATGACGCACGGGCGGTCTCCTTGCTGCGAAGCGCGTCGTAGCGCTCGACGTTGGCCCTGGGTTCGCGGACCAGGCTCAGCGCCTGCGGGGCGTCGATCGTCGGCGGGGTGCCGACCTTGCCGTCGGTCAGCCGGTGCAGGATGTTGAGGATGTGGGTCTTGGTCGGAACGCCGGCCTCGAGCGCCAGCTCGACGGCGCAAAGCACCGCCTGCTCATCGTGCTGCAGGACGAGCGCGAGGATCTCGACCATCTCCCGGTCACCGCCGGGACGTTTGAGCAGATGGCCCTGCAGCCGCCGGAACGCATCGGGCAGCTCGGCGAAGGGCGCGCCATTGCGCAGGGCGCCAGGCTTGCGCTGGATCACCGCCAGATAGTGCCGCCAGTCGTAGACCGTCCGCCCCGGCAGATGGTGGGAGCGTTCGATGATCCGGTCATGCTCGCACAGGATCTGGCCTTCGGCGGCAATGACGATCCGGTCGGGATAGACGCGCAGGCTGACCGGCCGGTTGGCGAAGGATGCCGGCACGCTGTAGCGGTTGCGCTCGAAGTGTATGAGGCAGGTCGGCGAGACCCGCTTGGCGTGCTCGACGAAGCCGTCGAAGGTCCGCCCCAGCGGCATCAGGCTGACTACCTCGTCGGCCCAGGCATCGGCGATCGTGCCGGGCAGGACGCCATGCTGGATCTGGCTCCATTGCTCGATGCAGCGCTGCTCGAGCCAGGCGTTGAGCGCCGCCAGATCGGGGAAGCTGGGCAGCGGCTGCCACAGCCGACGCCGGGCATCCTGGACGTTCTTCTCGACCTGTCCCTTCTCCCAACCGGCGGCCGGGTTGCAGAAATCCGGCTCGAACAGGTAGTGGCTGGCCATCGCTGCGAACCGGGCGTTGACCTGTCGGACCTTGCCGGCGCCGATCCGGTCGACCGCGGTCTTCATATTATCAAAGATCCCGCGCCGGGGGACGCCGCCTAGAACCCGGAACGCCTGGGTCAGCGCGTCGAACAGCATCTCGTGGGTCTGCAGCAGATATGCCCTGACGATGAACGCGCGGCTGTGCGACAGCTTGCTGTGCGCCACCTGCAGCTTGGTCCGTTCGCCGGCAATGATCGCCCAGTCCTCGCTCCAGTCGAACTGGAACGCCTCGCCCGGCGCGAACGCCAGCGGGACGAAGGTGCCGCGGCCGCTGGTCTGGGCATCGCGCTGCCGCTCGGCCTTCCAGGCTCGCACAAAGGCGGCGACGCGGTTGTAGGATCCGTCATAGCCCAGCACCACCAGATCGGCGTGCATCTGCTTGGCCGTGCGCCGCTGCTTGCGCGACCTGCCGACCTCGATCCGTAGCCATGCCGACAGCTTCTCGGCGAACGGGTCGAGCTTGCTCGGCCGCTCGGGAACCTTGAACTTTGGCTCTATCGTGCCGGCGCGCAGGTACTTGCGGATCGTGTTGCGCGACAATCCGGTACGTCGCTCAATCTCCCGGATCGGCATCCCTTCGCGGAAATGCCAGCGCCGGATTACGCTCAATAACGCCATGTCGATCACTCCTTGATCCCCCCGACGCAAATGCCAGGGGGAAGCTCAGAACATGGGTCACTTCTCAGTGGAAACTTTGGACCTTCCCGGGTCAGCTCTCAGCGGAAATCAACACCGTTTGCCAAGCAGGTTGAAGATCACTGGCCCGGCCGCCCCGCGCTGGTCGATGGCGTGCAGATCGATCCGTCCGTCCGCATGGGCGATGGCCGTCATCCGCTCACCTTCATTTTCGATGAAGGGCGCGCAAAAGGCCTCGACCTTACGCCTGTTACGGCCCTCGATCGGGATGCCGGATATCAGCAGAGCGTGCAGGCGATCGTGGCTGCGAACGCCCGCGGCATCGCTCTGCGGTGCAGGCTCGAAGAGGCGCTCGATCCCGATTTCGAAGCCAGCGTCCAGGCTCTCCTCGCCCAGTTGGGTTGTGCGCCAGGCACTGTCGATATTCTGCTCGATCTTGGAAGTCCCAGTTTCGAGCCACAGGGCCCCCTGATCGCCATCATCTCATCTGTCCTGGCAAGCGCAGGCATCTTTGCTTCGGCGCATTCGATCACCATTCTGGCAACGTCGTTTCCTGACAGCCTGATGAGCCTGCAATTTGGCCTGGATGTCCTGCCGCGACGCGAGTGGCTGCTATACAAGGCATTGATGGCAGCGATGCCCGATCAGGTTCGCCGCCCCGGGTTTGGGGATTACGCTGTGGCTGCGGTCGAATTTCCGAAAGGCGACATGCGGTTCATGCGCGGCTCGCCTAATGTTCGATACGCCATCGACGATGCCTGGCTGGTCGCCAAAGCGAAGCGCCAGAAATCGAACAACAACCACGCCTATCCCGGCTTGTGCGGCGGGATTGTCGCCTCGGGCAGCTTTGCCGGCACGGCCTTCTCCGAGGGTTCGAAATATATCGACGGTTGCCGGCTCGGAACCGAGAAGATGGGCAATCCCACCACGTGGAAATGGGTCGCGACCAATCACCACATCACGAAAGTGGTTGCTGATCTCGCCACATTGTCCGGGACTTAAGGGCGGTGCGGACGGCGCTCGCAAGTTTTCTGAGCGGCATCAGCGATACGATCTGCTGGTAGAGTACTTCACGCGGGGCGCGCAAATGGCGTTCCGCAACGCCAAGTTCCCTGAGCAGATGCTGTGCCTCCGGGCGCCAAAGCAGGCGCGTCAGCACGAGTGGATCAATGCCCCTGTTTGCCCGCTCGGCTCGCACGCGGCGAAACTTCACTCCTTGGGTCGCACCACGCTCAGCGACCATGACTCCCCACCAATCGGGCACTATCGCCATGGCCGACGTGAGATGCTTTGGGTCGACGATCAGCAGGGCCTTGTCGACCACCTCGCCATAGGCGGCCACCTGCCTAGGCAAGCGCTGCAAATTATCGGCCTCAGCCTTGATTTCGACGCCTCGGATGTGTCCGTTAATCACGGCGATGTCGATACGGCAGCTGCCATGATCGAGGCCAAGTTCGTCGATCACCAGGGTGTCGGGACAGGCTTGGGCGTGCGTCAGCAACCGCCGATAAGCAGCTTGCCTGACATCACTGTCCCGAAGCGGTTTCGAAGCCATGCTGAATCGATAGCCTCGGCTATGGGCTCCGCGCAACGACCAATCTCATGCTGGCCTTTCTATGGGGCTTTGCAAATCGCCGTTCGACATCGGCCACCGAATGGTCGGCTCGCGGATCAAGGCATTTGAACGAACGTCTGCTTCTCACTTGTCAGGTTCGAAAGGAGACTAACCGGACTGTCGAAGGGTTTCGGGCGCCGGCAGGCGTACTAAACCCGGACGAGTACGACCCGCGGTGGGTCTGGGCGTGAGCTATGGGGATTTCAATTTCGGCCGGGTCTGTGGTGTCAGCCAAGAGCTGCCTGGGAGCGATACAGATCGCATCGGCCACCCCCATTGCCGGGTGCGGTAGCCTGGGGCCGGTCGCTGTCTGCGTGCTTCATCGCCGAGTTTTTGGGCGATGATGGCTCTGGGTACGAACGCTACCGCTTCCGGCGGCATGATGACCGGAGGAACGGGTGTTTCCAGGCCATGCCGGATCATGGCGCAATCTCCCGGACGAGCTTGAGAGGCCGGGGCGGTGCGCGTGGCTGCTGCCAACGCACGAAGGTCTCGATCACTACCATATGGCCACCGCAGCATGGGCATGGCGGGCGATAGTCAGGCGGCTCCTCGTCGTCGGGCGGTGGCGGGGCCGGCGCTACGTGGAGCAAGGCGCGGGCTCGGGCGATCGCATCCTTGCGCGCCGAACCTGCGAGCAGGCCATAGTGCCGGATACGATGGAAGCCGCGCGGCAGGACGTGGAGCAGGAAGCGGCGGATGAACTCGTCTGCGGCAAGGGTCATGACACGTTGTCGGTCGAGGCCATCGCGGCGATAGTCTTTGTACCGCATGGTGACGCCGCGCTCGTCGAAGGCGATGAGGCGCCGGTTTGAGATCGCGACGCGGTGAGTGTAGCGCGACAGGTAGGCGAGCACGGCCTGGGGGCCTGCGAACGGGGCCTTGGCGTAGACGACCCAGCGCTTTTTCCTGACTGGCGCGATGAGGCGCAGGAACGCCTGGCGGCCAGCGAGCTCGCTGTTCTCGCTGCCGAAGAACAGGCGGCCAGCATCGTGAAGCGCAATCAGCCGGGTGACGAAGAGGCGGCGGAACAATGCGCCCAACACGCGCACCGGCAGCAGGAAGGCGGGGCGTGAGGATATCCAGCGCATCCCGTCGAGCGCGATGCCTCCGCCCGGGACGATCATGTGTACATGGGGATGGTGGGTCATCGCCGACCCCCATGTGTGAAGCACCGCCGTGATGCCGATGCGCGCCCCCAGATGCTTCGGATCCGCCGCAATCGTCAGCATCGTCTCCGACGCCGCCTTGAACAACAGATCGTAGACGACGGCCTTGTTCTGCCAGGCGATGGCTGCGATCTCGGCGGGCAGCGTGAAGACCACGTGGAAGTAACCCACCGGCAGCAGATCGGCCTCGCGTTCTGCCAGCCAGGTGCGTGCCGCCGCGCCCTGGCATTTTGGGCAATGCCGGTTGCGGCATGAGTTGTAGGCGATCCGCCAGTGGCCACAGTCCTCGCAGGCCTCCACGTGCCCGCCAAGCGCAGCGGTGCGGCAGTTTTCGACCGCGGTCATGACCTTGAGCTGATACAGGCTCAGGTGCCCCGCATGGGCTACACGATAGGCTGGCCCGGCAGCACAGAAGATATCTGCGACCTCGAGCGAAGATCGCACCGGCTCAACTGTCCGGCGCCCCCCTGTGCACCGGGAAGCATCGCCAGCTTGTCCAGGGGGCTCACCACCGCCTTGACCGTCTTAATGGCGACCCTCGTGTAAAGTGCGGTCGTTTCCAGTTTGGAATGCCCGAGCAATGCCTGGATGATCCGAACATCGACACCGTCTTCGAGGAGATGGGTGGCGAAGCTGTGGCGAAGGGTATGGGGGCCGACCCGCTTGGCGATGCCCGCCGCCATCGCTGCCTCGACGACGATGCGGTGTAATTGTCTGGTGCTGACCGGCTTGAGATAGTGCTGCCCCGGGAACAGCCAGCCATCGGGGTGCATCACCCCCTGACGCTTGCCCACTCTCCACCATTCGCGCAGCAGCAACAGCAGATCATGGGCCAGCATGGCATTGCGATCTCGCCCGCCCTTGCCGCACTCGACCTTGAGCAGCATGCGCTCGCTGTCGATATCCCGGACCCTCAGGCGCGTGACCTCCGCAGCGCGCAGACCCGCACCGTAGGCGACTGACAGCATCGCCTGGTGCTTCAGGCTGGTCGTGGCCTGAAGCAGGCGTGCGACCTCCTCGCGGCTCAGTACCGTGGGCAGGCCGCGAGGGTGCTTAACGTGATGAAGCTTGCGGGCCAGATCCGGTCGGTCGAGTGTGCGGATATAGAAGAACCGCAAGGCCGAGACGACGGTGTTCATGGTCGTCACGCTCATGCCCGCCTCGCGCTGGGCAATCTGGAAGCGGCGTAAATCTTCGCCCGTTGCGGTGTCCGGAGGTCGGCCCAGAAAGGCCGCAAACCGGGCAACGTCCCTTACGTAGTTGCGCTGCGTCGCTCGGGCAAAGCGACGCAGATCCATATCTTCGAGCATTCGCTCGCGAAGGGTCTTCGTGGAAACTTCCGTGATGGCGTTGGTCATGGGTCGACTCCTCGGTTGAAGGAGTCGCAAAGGTCTGCCTCTGGCAGCCGCCGCTCAATCGAAGGGCCGTGGCAGCAGCTGCTCTACACCTCGCCGATTAGCGCCATTCCCGCGACAGCGGGTTCGTACATGTCGAACTGAGCTGTCGTTCGTCGGCTGCGCGCAGCTCGGATGAACGAAGGGTCGGTTCGGTCTTTCCCAGCGCAAGTCCGGAATGTCTCCCACGTCGAACAATCCGGGGCTCTAGCCGAGCCTCGGCTAGGACGTGAACGAACGTATGGCCCGCCCCGTTTGCAAGTGGATTTTCGGGAGATCTGATCAGTCTGCGTCAACGTATACGGTCTCATGGGCGAGCCATGGCCAAGATGGACATCCGCGCATCTGAATCCCCACAACGGCATCGGCATCGAGTGCCACTTCGTTCACCGGGTTTTTCAGATGCCGATTGACTGTCAGGCCATCTTCCAATCCTTCCTGCAAACCTCGTGGGCGGTCGCGCTAAGGCGTGCCGCCGATCCGTCTACACCGCGACAGCACAGCTGCGCTCGTAGGTTGTCTCCTTGCGCAGGACCGCCCACGCGATCCGAGCCAGCTTGTTCGCCAGAGCCACGACCACGGCATTGCGGTGGACACCTCGCTCGATCATGGCCTTGAGCCATCGCCCTAGCGGCGTGTCGCTCTGTGAGAGCGATGGCAGCGCCGCTCGGGCGCCGTGGATGAGCAAGGTGCGCAAATACGTGTTGCCGCGCTTTGAGATGCCGAGCAGCCTGGCCTTGCCGCCTGTCGTCTGCTGCTTGGGGACCAGGCCGAGCCAGGCACCTAGATCGCGAGCCCTGGCGAAGCCGCTGGCGTTGCCGACAGCCGCAATCAGGGCTGTGGCGTTGAGAACGCCCACGCCAGGGATCGAGGTCAGCCTTCGGGCAGCTGCGTCTTGGTGCGCCAGGTCGACGAACTCGCCGTTTAGTGCTTGGATCTTTGTATCGAGCTCGAGCCATTCGCCGCGCAGCTCGCTGACCAGTTGGCGCATGCGCTGCGACATTGCCCCATCGCCATCGGCAAGCATTGCATCCAGGCCCAACTCAAACTTGCGGCGCCCGAGCGGAAAGATCACACCGCGCTCCATCAGGATCGCCCGCAGTTGGTTGATCAAGCCCGTGCGCTCGGCAATGAGGCGCGAACGCACTCGGTGGAGTGTCTGGATGTCCAACTGCTCCTGGCTCTTTAGCTCGACGAAGCGCATCGTTGATCGAGAAGCAGCCTCGGCGATCCCTTCTGCGTCCCGATCATCGTTCTTCTGCGCCTTGACGTAAGGCCGTACGTATTCCGGCGGCATCAGCCTGATCTCGTGCCCATGCGCAGCAAACAGGCGCCCCAGATAGTGCGCCCCGCAGCACGCTTCCATCGCGACTACACAGGCTGGAAGTTTGGACACATAATCGATCAACGTCTGCCGGCGCATCGACCGGCGCACGACCACTGCACCAGCCGCGTCAACTCCCACAACGCTGCAAGAGTTCTTGCCCAGATCGACACCAAGGATCACGATAGTCATCGGTCCGCTCCTCTTCCTTTTCAGACACCGGCATCATATCCGATGCCGGGGAAAAGGGGCGGGCCATCCCATAAGGGCAGCTTATCGCTTTTGGCGACTTGATTCCGGAAAGTCCGCGACGTCGAACACTTCCGCCGGTTGGAGCGGCCGCTCGCCTCCAGCGCTGGCGCGTCGCAGGCCGCTTTGCCTTCGGCGGCAGTGCCGGGCGTGGCCCGATTGGCGACCTCTCAAGCAGGGATCGCTGTGTTTACGCCCTGACCGCCGGGACCTCGGCGATACGGGTCGTGTAATTGGGCGAGCGAGCCTCCGATCGCGCGGTCCAGCCTCGCCTGAAGCCCTGGACCGCCGGTACAGCCGTGAATTTTCCGAAACGGGCATTGACCTCGTCCATAGCCGTCATCAGCCGCACTCGCTTGTCACTATCCTCCTCGAACAGCGTGCGGGGACGCAGGTCCTGGGTGATCAGGTCGTCCAGCATGATGCCGGCCTTGGTAATTGCGTAGCCCTCGCGCCAGGCGCTTTCGACCCCGCGCCGGGCCAGCGCGAGAAGTACGAGGCCGTCGCTTGTCATGGGTTGGGCGCTGAGGGTTCGCGAGGCCGAATACTGCGGCCTCTCGGGTTTGTGCGGATCGGTGTGGAAGAATACGGTGACACGGCCCGCGGCGAGGCCATGCTGCCTGAGCTTCTCGCCGGCGCGCATCGCATACTGCGCGACGGCGCCCATGAGCGTTTCGATATCGTTCACCGGCGTGCCGAACGAGCGGGTGACAGCCATCCCCTTGCGCTGCGGCTCGATCGTCTCGACTGCCATCGCCGGAATGCCGCGCAGCTCGGCGATCAACCGCTCCAGAACGACGGTCCCCAGCCCGCGGGCCCGCTTCATTGCCATGTCGCGCAGCTGCCCGGCGGTGGTTATCCCGGCCCTTGCGAGCTTCGCCGCCGTCGCTCGGCCGACCCCCCAGACGTCACGAGCAGGAAAGCGGTCGAGCACCCAGTCGCGGACTCTTTCTTCGCGAAGGTCTGCGACGCCATCGAACAGCGGGTTCTTTTTCGCCGCGGCGTTGCCGAGCTTCGCCAGCGTCTTGGTGGCGCCGATGCCGACGCAGGTCGGAATGCTCGTCCATTGTCGGACCTGCGCGCTCATCGCGCGCGCATGGGCGACGAGATCGAGGTGCTCGAAGCCGGCGAAATCCACGAAGGTCTCGTCGATCGAGTAAATCTCGAAATCGCGCGCGAAAGGCTGGATCGCGGCGACCACACGGCGCTGCATGTCGCCGTAGAGTGCATAGTTCGACGACAATACGCGAATGCCGTGGGCTGCGATCTTGTCCCGCAGAAAATGTACGGGGTCGCCCATTCTGATCCCCAGTGCCTTCGCCTCGGCCGATCGCGCAATCGCGCAGCCATCGTTGTTGGAAAGCACGATCACCGGCACGCCGACAAGGCCCGCATCGAAGGCGCGTTCGCACGAGACATAGTAGTTGTTGCAATCGATGAGGGCGACGGGCGTGGTCAAGCGTACCTCCGGGCCAGGCCCACGACGACGCCCCAGACTTCCACGTGCTCGTCGACGACGATTTCGCCGTAACCTTCGGCCTCCGCCACCAGCAAGAGGCGGTCTTCTCGCCGCGCCAGGCGCTTCAGCGTCCGGTCGCCGTGGACCAGCGCAACGACGATATGACCGGCACGTGGCTTCTTGGCCCGATTGACGACGATGAGGTCGCCATCGTTGATGCCCGCGCCGGACATCGAATACCCCTCGACGCGCATGACGTAGCTGGCGGCAGGATGCTCGACGAGCCAGTCGCCAAGATCGATGGGCTCTTCCATGTCGTCTTGCGCGGGCGAAGGGAAACCCGCGGGGGTGCTCACCAGAAGCAGCGGCAGTTCGAGCGGTGTCAGGTGGACTGGTACAAGTGCACGCATTTGAGGGGTCAGTAGCTCGACCAGTCCAGTTCAGCGTCGTCGAGCGCCTCGAACACGTCGCCGTCGGCGCCCATCTTCTGGAGGCGCGCCCTGACATCCGCCGCGCTCGCGCGCCGGGGAAAATCCCTGTCGGCCTTCGCCGCCTTGGCGAGGTCGCCGACCCAACCTTTCCGATCCGTCTGGGCGACCAACCACTCGCCGAAGCTTTGCCGCTGTATTTCCGGAGCAGTGCGGACCTCTTCGAAAAGCCTTATCGTGGGCGCAAGCTGGCCGGGCAGTGGCGCCGGCTCTGTGCTTGGTGCCGGCTCTGGCGCTGCTACCGCCGCGGTGGCGAAGTCGAACTCGACTTGCGGATCGGCCGCGAATTCCCCGTCGATAAGGCTGGTCGTCAGAGTTGATGGGCGGTGCATTTCGGTTTCTCCTCTCGAATCAGGAAGCGGCCATTCTATGCCCGGCGAAGCACGCCGTCATTTGCTTTGTTCCTTCTATGTTCTAAAATCGTAAGCGGCCCGAGTCGCCGGCCCGAAGGAACGCCCGATGGAAAACAAACCTGCGGATAGCGTCGTCGCGACCGCTACGACCGACCGAACCACCTCCTATTTCGTCGCCAACATGGTCCTGGATGCGATCCTGGGTGCCTCGAAAAGCGGCGAGAACGACACCAAGGATCCCGATGCGGCGATCGACGGCGTGCTTATGGCACTTGCCGCCGTTCTCGAGCAGGCACCGGAGTTTCCCACCAGCCAATCGCTGAGGCTCGGGGCTGAGACTTTGGGCAAGCGCGTCCACGCCCACGCTAGAAAATTTCGCGCAGTCTATGATGAGACCGGCATCCACCCGATCAATGCACTGGCCCAATCGCAAACCTTGTCCAATCCCCTACCCAACTGAGGCACTCCGCCATGTCTGACCTTTTCGTCCTTCCCGGTTTTCGCGCAACGCCCGCCGAACGCCGCGCGGCCATAGCCCGGCTCAACACCGTCAAGCTGACGACCGACCAGTTCGAAGCGGGCTGGGGTCTTTACGAGCGTACCCAGCTCCGCGTGATGCGCGGCGAGCTGCCGCGCGAAGCGCCGATGGCCGCGCTCGAGGACTTCTGTGCCGGCGCCGACCTGCTGCCCGCCGATCTCGCCGCCGCGGCGATTTACGTCCGTGCCGACCCGATCGTTGATGCGCGCAGCGGCGCGGTCGACCTCAAAGCCGAATATCCCGACATGTATCTCGCCTGCATCCTAGAGCCGATCGGCGACGATGCCCTCGACTATCCTGCCCTTGACCTTGGCGAGTTCCAGGAAGAGCTCGCACTGGAAGACTAAAGGGAAACAGCGGCTTGCGATGCTTGCGCTGACGCAGCCCAGACAAATTGCCGATGATTGCCGCTAGGGTTTGGTCAAGACGGTCTGCGCGTCGATTGCCCGGTCGAACGCCAGGCCGCATCGCGGCGCGATCGCCCAGGCGACTTTCGCATCGACCCAGCCGATGCCCCGAATGCGGACCGCGACACGCGAGCCGATCTCGATATCGCTAACGCCCTCGATCATCGCGCCCTCGTCCGAGATGTTGCGAACGGTGACCTGGAGGTCACCGACTGCAATCCGCACGACACCGGGCATGGACGCGGAGACCCTGTCTGTCGCCCGCTTGTCGGCAGTCAGGCTATCCTGGCGCGCAGCCATCAGCGGTCCTTCCCAAAATCTGGTCAAGGCACCGAGGAGGATTCCAGACCAAACGCCAGCATCCTGTGCGCCGGGCGTTAACATATCGCCACCACCTAGCTTCGAGACGAGACCTAACTGCGATAGGGCAAGAAAGTTCGCTCACAGCAGCTTAAAGCGGAGGCCTCTTGGGGCAGGAATAGCCACGTCCCGCGAGGATGCGGCGCATGTGTCGTTCGCAGCTGCACGGCGGAGGGCCTCGCGCCTGTGGGGGGCGCAAGAGCTATCTCGCCTGCCATATCTCGCTTTATCCGAGCCTTTGCCTCGGCTCATCGTCAGATGCGCAGGATTTCGCATCCACGACGGTTTTCCGCTGGAACCCTTGGCTGGCAGTCCCGGTTCACCCCTTGCCCCAGACCAGATCGACAGGTCACGCACAAGGAGATCCGCCATGCTGAAACTCGCCGCGCTCGCCGCTCTTGGCTACGGCGCCTATCGTTATGTCCAGAACCAGCGCCGCGCGCCTGACCCCCGCCCAGTGCCGATCGCCGGCGGCCCTCTCAGCAGCGACGCCCGGGTCCAGCCAACGCCGGATGCGCCGACCCTGTAAAATGATGCGCCTTGCCGCGTGAGGCCCTGCCTCCCGGGGCAAGGCGACTTCCGAATTGGCGGCTGGGCGCTAGTTTATTCGCACCTAGACAGTCTGGGCAAGACGCGCATGCTTGAATGCGCCCAGAAGCCGCTGCGCATCCGCGTCGTCCTCGCAATCGATCACAACCCTATTGCCGGAACGCGGCTGCGCGACCGCCCTGCAGCAGATCGAGCGCGGCGCGGACGTCTTGCCAGGGGATGGCAACGGTGATGGGGGACTCTGTCATGGCCCGACTCTGGGCTAGGACGCACGGAGCGCCAGAACATAGGTTAAGCGGGCGGAACCAAAAGATGGCCTCGCCACTTGAGCGATGATGCCCCAGTATTTCTTCAATCTCTACAACGACATCACCGCTATCGACGACGATGGCAGCGAATGGGCAGACGACGCCGCGGCACTGGAGCAGGTCGTCCTGGCCGCGCGCGAAGTGACGAGTGCCCGCGTCCTTGCGGGCCATATAGACTTAAAGCACCACATCATCGTCCTGGCAGAGAATGGGCAGACGGTTGGCACGGTCGCCTTCGGAGACGCGGTCACGGTCATCAAGTGACCTGGCGCCGCTTCATCTGGACGCTCGTCGCACTCACCGCCGCCTATGTCGTGATGCTGATGCTTGTGACGCCGACGCCTGGCCTGTCCGGCCACGAGCCTGGCATTCTGGACCACCTGCTGCCCGGGTCCTGGCTGGGCTGATCTCGCCTCGGGCGCAGCGCGGTGATGGGCTGGTATCTTGGTCCGCGCGATCCCCGCCTCGTGGGCGAGTTTGGCCGTCCAACCGGCGCCGATCTTGGCACCGAGCCTCTGCGCAGCCATGTATGACCCATGTGCAACCGGAAACATCAGAGCCACAAGGCCATCAACGCCTGGTTCGAGGCTCACGGCGAACAAATCGATATCGATTGGACCGACCGGCCCGGACAGCTCTTCCCGACAGGAAAGAAGACGCCGCGCCACGGCATCGTCGGGCGGCGGCTGCCCGGCGGCAACCGGCCGCTCGTTGCTGAAAGGATGGAATGGGGTTTCCCCCACCAGGTCCCCGCCAAGCGCCCGGGCTCTATGCTCGACACGTTCGTCACCAACGCGCGCAATCTCCATCTGCCGCTCTGGCGCGATGCCTTCGCAAGCACGCTGCAGCGCTGCCTCGTCCCTTTTACCCATTTCGCCGAGCCTCATCCCGCGGGCGGCAAAGGCGACGACAAGCTCCCGCGCCAAGCCTGGTTCAGCCTGCCCGACCAGCCCGTGGGCGTATTCGCAGGGCTCTGGACGGAAACGCCGCGGGGGCGCGCCTATGCCTTCGCGACCTGCCCGCCCAACGAGATCGTCGGCGCCATCCACCCCAAGGCCATGCCCGCGATCCTTCGTCCCGAGGACTGGGATGCCTGGCTCGAGGGCGACGCAAAAACGGCCAAGGCGCTCATCCGGCCCTACGACGGGCCGATGGTCGTCCAGGATGCAACCCCGGTCCTCGAGAAGACCGGCGGTTAACCGGCCTGCTGGCCGTCATCCTGCCGTTTGGGCATCTTGGGCTCGTTTGGGTTCTTGGGTTCGGTGTCATGCTCCGCCGGTTTGGGCGGCTCGTCCTGGGGTTTGTCGGGCTCGGGCATCGCGTTTCTCCTGTCCTCGCATGAAGCGCGGCGGTGTGGCCATGGTTCCGCCGGAGGAGCCTAGGGCTCGGCCAAATCCTCGCTGGTATAGACATCGCCATCGGCGTCTGGGACGCCCAGTACGTCGAGGATCCGATTGAATGCCTCGAGTAGCTCGGCGCGATCGTTGATCGGCCAGCTGATCGCGGCGTGATCCATGGCCACCGCGACGCTGAGCTCGTCGGCGCCGCGCAGCCTCGATTCCAGATCGTCCATCACATCTCCTCCCTCGAAGGAGGCCAAAGCCTGCTCCCTCGCACCGGCGAGGGCAAGCGGGGCCAAGTCATTGTGGCATGGCGCAAAGGGCCGCTTAGTGCACCGCGAGCTCGCCGCCCTGGCAGAGGCAGGCAGCGAGCCCTTCCTCCTGAGCGACGATCTGGAAAGCCGCCATCGCCGCCGTGTCTGAGGCAAAGACCTCGTCCCATCTGTTCGTTCTACCGCTTTCGTTGGCGACGACGATCACCCAGTCCGGCTCGTCGTCGAACCTGAAGATCTGCACGTCGACCATCATCCCCTCGATGGTCACGCGCCGCGACAGGTCCGACATCTCGATCCTGGTCTGTTTTTCCATAAAGGTCGCCTCCAGCGATGACCCAACTGATCAACTCGGCGGCACCAGGCCTGTTCCTAGGCAGACGTGCTGCGCCGGTGCCGCGCCATCAGCGAGGTCCAGAGATGAGATTTTTACGGGCCGGGCCCGAGCCGCGGCCATGACGCAGTGCCAAGCGGCGGGACAGCCGATCCTTGCTCGCCAGGAACTGACCGCCGGACCGCACGTTTGGCATTTCGCCGGATCTCCCGGCGAGAGGAATCCCATGAGCGATGTTCCTGCAGTCGAACCCGCACAAGCCGTCTCGGACGATGCCGCCGCGGACAAAGCGCCCGATCCTCGCCGCCACTATGCCAGTCCCGAAGATCTCGCCGAGGATATCGACCTCGATATCGCCACCCGTCATGAACTGCTCTGCCAATGGAAGAAGGACCTCGACCAGAGATTAGAGGCTGAGTCCGAAGGTATGAGCGCGTCGGATCCGATCGCTCACGAGCAGGAGGCAAGGCTGGCAAACGAACATCGCCGCGCGAGCACCGCGCTCGAAGAGCTCGTTCGCGGCCATCCGGATCTCGCTCCGTGTCGCTGATGGCCATGATGGCCGGCGGTGCGCTGATCGGGTGGCTGGGCCGTCAGTGGGCCGATCAGCAGGGAATCGATTTCTAGGCCTTGCCGATAATCCGTTCGCATCGCCCTTAATGCCGTATGGGCATCCGGCGGCCACCTGCGCCGGTTAAAGTCTTACCGAACTGCGCGTCGCCGACCCCGGACCTCACGGATCAGATGCCGGCCTACGCAATTAGGCAGAGTGGTCGAACTGGTGCTCCTAGCAGGCTGTTGAAGAACTCCATTTTTTGGCGATGAAGGGATATTCGTCGCCATGCCGGTAGCAGATTTCGCCGTGGAGAGACCCATCCGGCTGGAGTTCAGCAGACCCATCGCCGCAGACGTCATCCATCTCGTCGTTGCCGTCCCAGGAGAAGTCGATGCTGGTTGCTTCGGTGGTACTGGCTTCCCAAATGTGACCGGTGCAGCAGCCGAAGGCGAACTCGCCCCCCCGCCGTTGCGTTCGAACAAGATATAGGCCGGCTCGACCATGTCGGGATAATCGGTCGGGAAGTCAGGCATCTCGATGATGCGCCATTTGCCCCGGACACTCATGATGGTTCTCCGAGAAGCTTGGGCAAGCGGATCAGGTTGTAAGCGGCCGCGGCAAAGGTGAAAGCCCAGTCGACCTTAGCGAGGCCGCGGAGCTTGGTCTTACGGAAGCCTGCGATGGATTTGATCCAACCGAAGGCTTCCTCAATGCGTTTCCGAGCTCGGATACTCGCCGCATAGCTTGCGTGCCGGGTCGTGCGCCGGTCGATCGCCGAACGACGCCTGCTGATGTTCTGGGCGATATGTGGCCTGACGTTGAGTGTGCGAAGCTCTTCGACGAACTCAGCCGCGTCGTAGCCACGGTCCGCTCCGAGCGTGATGGCTCTCGGTCGCTCCGCAAACGGCTCGATCATCTCGAGGGCCGCCAGTCGTTCGGCATGGCCAGAAACGCGCGTAAGTCGGGCGTCGACCAACAGGCCCGAGCGGTTTTCCATCAGTCCATGACCAATGAAGCAGAGCTTTGCTTCCATGCCAGGCCCCTTCTTGTAGAGCATCGCATCGGGGTCGGTGCTGCTCGCATGGGTGTCGTTTGAGCGCTTCTCCCCACGGAAATCGGCAGGAGCGTTGCGACCACCGCCGCCGTTCCCGGGGCCCTCGTCGTCGCGTGACCGGAAGCTCTTCATCGATGCCCAAGCTTCGATCAGTGTGCCATCGACACTGAAGTGATCGCTCGACAACAGCCGCCGTACGCGCGGTAGCTCCAGGATCGTTGTCAGGAATTTTGCAGCAATCTCGCCAGCCAGCAACCGATCGCGGTTTTTCGAGAAGGTCGAGTGGTCCCATACCAGCTCGTCCACGCCGAGGCCGACAAACCAGCGGAACAGCAGATCGAACTCCAGGCGCTCCATCAGCTGCCGCTCGGACCGAACCGAGTAAAAGGCCTGGAGCAACATGGCTCGCAGCAGCATCTCCGGCGCGATTGAGGGCCGCCCCATGCCGGAATACAGCGCCGAAAACTCCCCTGACAGCGCCTCCAGCGCTTCGCTCACGACCCCTCGGATTGCTCGCAACGGATGGTCGGCCCGGACACGCTGCTCCAGATCCACGTAGGAAAACAGCTCGCCCGACCGCTTATCCGTGCCTCGCATCTCAACCTCTCGACGATCACCGCCAACGATTGAATCACGTCCACATCCGTCGCGCCACCGACTTCTTCAACAGCCTGCTAGGAAGCAGCGCGCCTAACTCTTGGACGACGCGGAGCGTGACCGGTGATGTGCCCAACATGGTCCGTCATCGCGCGAAGTAGCGACCGAATCTCATTGTGAGTGAAACCACCGTCGTTCGGAGGAAGATTCTCTACCAGGGACAGGCAGTTCCACTGGCTGTACGGGGACAGAACTTGCGCCAGTCGCGCTGTCTCTGGGCATTCGAGTCCTAACCCCGTCGCATTGGCATAGGCAAGCGAGCTGGAGACGAAGAGGCCGATATGACGAGCACACCAATCGTCACGAAAACCCACGTCGAGCAAGTGAGAGGATAACGCCAGTTGGGCCACGATACCTGCGCTGTAAAGAAAGTCAGGCCAGTTGCCGGGCGAACCAGGTTCTAAGGGCCGCATGAATTCGTGCGCACGCTGGAAGCGAGCACGACTCAGATTTCGCCCCTCCCGGGTTCTGACAAGTTGAACCGGTGCATTGTCATCTCCTTGCCATAGCGCCGTCAGCGTGGCGTTATGGAGATTGCCCGACGGTCCGGCCTGCGGTGTTCGGGGTAGACTTGCCACCGCGCCAGGCGAGCGGCGCATCGGTGAAACAGGGCTAAGTTCGTCCATTGGTACCTCCGGTCCGCATCAAAGCGGCGAGGCGGAAGGACGAGACGGATGCGGAAAAGGGTCCCGAACTCCCGCACACTAGGCGCGGGAGCCGCCGGGTGCGGTTTAGCTGAGGTCTTTTTTCTCCTTCAGCGGGCATGATGCCGCGATCGGTATCGTGCGTGAAGGAGGACGTAATGGCGAAGAAGATCACCAATCCCGCTATCCTGGCGCTGAAGGAAGCTGCCGAAGTGGACCCGGCGCGCGGGCGTGTTTGGATCGGCCTCGATGTTGGTTTGCGATCGACGGCTGTCTGTGTTGTCGATAGCGACGGCAAGGTCGTCCACCAATGCTCGGTTAAGTCGAACGCGACCGAGATGGGGCGCTATTTCTCGAAGAACTTCAAAACGAACATAGCGATGATCGGGCTGGAGTCGGGCGCGATGGCGACGCATCTGACCACCAGCCTGAGACGGCTCGGCTATCGCGTCACCATGCTCGATGCCCTACAATGTAAGAAGGTCTTGTCGATCAAGCGCAACAAGACCGACACCAACGATGCGCGCGGCCTCGCCGAGATCACGCGGACAGGTCGGGAATATCTGACCGAAGTCTATGTGAAGAGCGCGGCCTGCTTCGAAGTCAGGGCGCAGATCATCATGCGGCACCGCCTCGTCCAACAACGCGTGGAGACCGAAGCCATGATCCGCGGCTTGCTGCGCGTCTATGGGGGTCGCGTCGAACCCGGCGCACAATCCTCCGCGACGTTCCGCGAGCGTGTGATGCAGCAAATGCTCATCATCCAGGATCAGGAGGGCATCAATATGCGCCCGCGCGTCCTACCCATCCTCAAGCTCTGCGAGGAGTTCAGGATCGAGGCCGATCGCATCGAGGCGGAACTGGAGATGCTGGCGAAGGAGCATCCGGTGTGCCGGCGCTTCCTTGAGATTCCCGGCGTCGGCGCGATCACCGCGCTGTCCTTCTACACCGCGATCGAAGACCCGACGCGGTTCCGGCGCTGCGACGACGTTGCCGCCTATCTCGGCCTCACGCCGAAGATCAGCCAGTCCGGCGAGACGCTGCATAAGGGCTCGATCAGCAAAATGGGCAACCGGTTGACGCGAACTCACCTCGTCGGCGCCGCCACGGTCATCATGTCTGCGACCAAGACCTTCAGCTCGCTCAAGGACTGGGGCGTTCGCCTATCGAAAAAGGTCGGCTACAACAAGGCCAAGATCGCTGTTGCCCGCAAACTGGCCGTCATCATGTTCGGCATCTGGCGCGACGGCACGCACTTCCAGTTCAAGACCGAGACCGTCGAGCCGCATCGCCAGATGATGCAGGGGGCGCGGGCCTGATACGAGATCCATCCGCCTGGACGCGGATGGCACGATCCTCCCGGGAGGCGGAGGGACCGGAGACGCCGATTTTACCAACTTAGGGCAGCGATGACCCTGTGCCTGGTTGATGGTGCTCCACCCTTCGATACGAACGGACCATGATGCGGCGTGCGATCCATCAGCCATCAGGCTGTCGCACGACCCCGGAGAGAGTGTTGCACCTCGGGTCGATCAATACTTGCCGTCCAGGCCTTGAAGAGGGAACGAGATCATGTTCTGATCAAACATATCCGGCGTCTCCCCCCAGCCGAGGGGACCTCAGCTAGAGAGCTGGTAACATGCCTGTGACATGCGCCGCCGCCTTTGGCCCGAAGGCTTGGACATGCGCGACGACACCCCGGAAACCGAAGTGTCCGAGTTGCTTCACAGGCGGGATTACCAGTCCCGGCGCTGCCCTTTGCACAGCGCAGGTGAGCAATAACAGAGGCGATTCCCCGCGCCAAGAGCACTGACATCGGGGCAAGAATGGCGTCGAGAAACGAATAGAATTAGGCGGGAAATTGTCGGCCGAAAGACTACTCAAATTTCAGAAGTTCATGATTCATGCGGATGCGCCGTCCATGCCGGTGTGGCGATAGACCTCCCGCGGGTTGCCCGGCGAATGCAGGGCTAGCGAGAAATCAGACCGATTGCCGGCGAGTAAAGCCGTCAAGCCGCTCGATATCTGCATCGGCAACGTGCACTTGGGATACCTGAGATGCTGGGGATCCAACACGAAGGCGATCGACAAATCGCCCAACCGCGGCAGCTTCGCCGACCACGTAAACCTCCACTCGGCCGTCGGTCAGGTTCCGAACCCACCCAGAGACGCCTATCTCCCGCGCTCGTTCTATCGTCCACTCGCGGAAAAACACGCCCTGGACGTGGCCTTCGATGAAAATAGAGCGCGCGATCATTCGCGCAGCGTTGGCACGAATGGCCTTGCCCTGCAAAGTGGGTTGGACAGCAGTGATGCTCCCCTTCCCCGGCTTTCGCGCTAGCGATTCCGAGCACTGACAAAAAAAGCCCGGACTTGCGCCCGGGCATGAAAAGTTATGGGAGAGGATGCCTGAAAGGCACCCGGTATGTGGGTGACAGCCGGCCATGCTGCAAGTGCGAACAACGCATAGAGACGTGCGTGTGCCGCAACCGCCATCCGCATGCGATGTAAAGACTGGGATCGCCAGGCGGTGACGCTTGCGATTAATCTCAATCTCCCCCGAACGGTCCCTTGGCGATGGCCAACCCTATCAATTCGCTGAATTGTTGCCGAACCAAGTCGACGTCGTAGGTACGCAGCCGCCGTTCCCTATGCTAGGATTGGCAGCGCACATGACGATGACTCAAGACCAGCATTTGTGGGCCTGCGCGCTTGAGGTGGAGCGCCAGCATGGCGATGCCGCCTTTCTTTTCGCATCTATGCGCGTCGACGAACTCGTAGCAGAAGGAGCCTTTGAGGGCGCGAGGACCTGGCGCGCCATCCTTCAGCGGATTGAAGCTTTGCAAGCCGATCAAAATCTCGGACGACAATAGGGGCCGACAACATCAGGCGGCTCGGCGATATCGGCAAAAGCTGGGTTAGCGGATCCGGCGCTCAGGCGAATGAAACACGCCAGACCCGCAAGACCGCTTTGCCAAATCATGGTAAATCAGTTATTAACGCGGCCTCCCCCCTATTCTGCATTTCCTGCCAATCAGCCGTTAATTGACGCGACAGCGCTTTTCGTTACATGCGAGCGGCAGATTCAAACGAACAGGACATGATGATGGCCGACGAACAGCCCGATACCACCCTCCTCGAACTCGCGACTGAACTCACGATCGCGTGGCTCGCCAACCCGAATACGCGCGCCGCTGCCGAAGAGGTCCCAGCATTTCTTGATAAGATGCACGGGGCGGTTACGAGCCTTGCGGGTTCTTCTTCCGCTGTAGAAGAAGTCGCTCCGGCACCGGAATACACCCCTGCTGTTACGGCCCGCAAATCGCTCGCTTCGGATGATCACATCATCTCGATGATCGACGGTAAGGCGTACAAGACGCTCAAGCGCCACCTCTCAGGCCACGGCCTGACGCCGGCCGAATATCGCGAGCGGTATGGTCTCAAGGCCGACTATCCAATGGTTGCGAAGAACTACGCGGAGATGCGTCGCGGACTTGCGAAGAAGATTGGCCTCGGCCGCAAGCCAGGCGAAACGGTGGCAAAGCCCAAGCCGGCAACTGCTGCCAAGCCCGCCACCGCGAAGGCACCGGTAGCTGCGAAGGCCCCGACGGCGAAGACTGCAGCCAAGACGGCAACGAAGCCCACCGCCAAGCCGAAAGCGCCGAAGCCAGTGAAGGCGGCGGAGCCTGCCGTCGAAGTACAATCCTGACATCTGCTCGGCGCTAGCTGCGTCGATCCTGCGGAGGTCGTCAGGGCTGCAGCAGATCTCCCTCGATGGGGACTGCTGTGCCCGATGGTCTCCCCCTCCCCCCAGTATGCTGCATTGGTGTAGTGTCGATCTCCATGCCGGAGATCGACGCCCCTCCCCTGCCCGCGACGGCATCGCTCCTCAGATCGATGATCGCACAGCTCCACCGCAATCCTCAAATGGATGGATTGTAGCGTCTGCGCACGGCGGGCCAGCCTTTCACGGCTCGCGATCGATCTCGAAGTCTCAGCTGACTGTGTTGGTCGGCCGATTCAGCTTGGGAGTCTAAAGGGCACGGAGATCATCGGTGTGGTGCCAAACTTTACGCGCCCTTCATTCTTCCGAGGTCGCAGACCGGCGCTCAGCGTAGCGCACGACGAAAGCCTCCCACACGCGTAGCCATTCGCTATCGGTGCGGGCCCGCTTGATATCACCGAAACCGGCACGGAACGCATCTGCCATTGCGTCGACAGACCAAGGCTTGCCCTTCTCGAGTCCAATGTCACGAAACGCCTTGGCGCGTTCGCCATAGTTCAGCGAGCCGCTCGGGAAAGCATAGAGTTCGTCGCCGGGCCTGACTGGGGTGGCCTTGCTCGCTCCGGGTTTTTCGACCGATGATCTCGGTGCTTTTTGTTCGCTGGCAGCGCCCACCAAACGCAGGTGTGGTCCGACGAGCCTGCGCTCGAGCGGCGCGGGCGATGGATGCAGAACCACTTTCCGGCCAGAAACATCGACATTCGCGTTGGGGTAAACCGCCGAGACTAGTTGCATCGTCTCGCGAACGGTCTGGCGGAAGCGCTTGCTGTCGGCTTCGTTCCCCAGGTGTTTGGCAAGCTGATCCCACGAAATCATCTGCGGCCTGGCGCTGTTTATGCGCGGCAGGCGATAAGCGAGATAAGTATAGAGATCGAGCGCCGTTGGGGTGCCCTTGAGTTCCCGGATGGCAACTTCATTTAGCGGTACCGCATGATCGACGAGCTGGCTGTAGAAAGCCTCGGACATGCGGATTTCGCGAGCGAAGGCGCCATTCTTATCGAGCGAACCCGCATATTCGTTGGAGATCTTGACGTCGCGGACCGCGAAGGCGTTATCGCCGGCGTCCATGTCATCCCAGCGGATCTGCCATTCACAGGCGAGGAGCCGGTCGACCTGCTCGCGCATGAGATTGGCAGTGCCCCGAGGGCCATAGGAGATCGTCTGATAGCCGAGACGCCGCATCCACTCGGTGAAATTGCGTCCGAGATAGACATCGCGCGATTGCTTGGCGACCGCCTGTGACAGGAGATAGATCAATGCCACTCTTGGATAGGCGCCGTACGGGACGCCCAGGCTCTTGAGCACCGGTTTCCCATCGATATTCTGAAGTACCGGCCGAGGATTGATAGCGAGCGCGTACTTGCCGTCCTCGCGCAGAATCGGAAGCGTATCGTCCTTGGGTCGCTTTGTGGGCAGCGACATGGCGCAAAGTGCGGAGTGGAGAAATGCCGGTACTGGCTCCTCGTCGTGAACCCGCAGGAACGCATCGAGCGTAAGCTGCGTTCCGGCCATTTCGGCAACGGATCGTACCTTTGCTTCGCCCCCGTCGATCATGGCGAGAGCGTATTGGTGCCCGATTGGCATTGTTGGGTCGCCACTCATTCGCTGTGCCCTTCCCCGAATCTAGGGGCTGCGGATGGCGAGGTAACAACAGGATTCAGGGGGGTGATGCAAGCCTATTGGCAGTTTTGCCCGGATTCACGGCTTGAAACCTACAAATTGACCGATGATGTCGGAGCGGTTTGCCGATTCCCCCCTTCCCGTCTCTAAAAATCTTTAAAAAACCGATTCGCGTATCGGATTTATATAGGAGTTTGAGTCCTTAGGTATGGGCTCTGAGATCATCGGTCGATTGCACCGAGATCATCGGCAAAAAGCACTGTTTTCATCGGTATGCACCGAGATCATCGGTATGAACGCGTAGGCGGGATTTGCGCGCTCGGGCGCCCTCCCCTGCCCCATGCTCGCGTCCCTCTTTGAGCATTCGAACGGCTCCGAGATCATCGGTCGAATTTGCTGGAAGCGAGCTTGCGGGAGCAGCCCACGACAAAACGGATCGGAGATCATCGGTCGAGTTGCAAGTTTGATGGGCAATTCTTGCTCGAAACTGCCAAGAGCGCTAATAGCCCCTATCAAACCCACAAAGTGATGGCCATGGCGACAGAACAACTCTTTGAAGCACCCGTCGACGATCTCATCGAGGACGGTCTTGCGACCCTTCACCGAAAGGCTCTGACGATCCTCAAACGGTTGAGGGATAGCGCGCTCGATCCCGAGACTGGTGCCAAGAAGGGGCCGTCCTTCCCGATCTCCAAGGCAGCCTCGCTCGTCGGGCGAACGGCTTCGGCCATTCGCGAGGCCGAGCGTGACGGACGCCTCCCCGAGCGCGACCGCACGGCTTCGGGACACCGCCTACAATACACGCTCGAAGAACTAGACCACATGCGCAATGTATTTGGGACGCGTCCGTGGCGCGCGCCAACCGACACGCCGGCCATCTTGTCGGTGTCGAATTTCAAGGGCGGCGTCGGCAAGTCGACGATCGCCTTGCATCTTGCGCAGCATTTCGCGATCCGCGGTTACCGGGTCCTGTTCATCGACTGCGACAGCCAGGCGAGTTCGACGATGATGTTTGGCTATCGTCCGGACATTGACCTCGGCGAAGAGGACACGCTCTATGGCCACTTCCACAACCCGGAACTGCTCGGCGTGCGCAAGATTATCCGCAAGACCCATTTCCATGGGCTCGATCTGATCCCCGCTAACCTCAAGCTCTACAATCTCGAATATGAGATCGCCGGCTATCTCGCGCAAAACCAGAGCTTCGACATCATCGACCTGATCTCCCAGGCGATCGAAGAGGTCGTCGACGATTACGACATCGTCGTGATGGACCCTCCCCCTGCCCTCGGCATGGTTTCCATGGCCGTCCTCCAGGCGGCCAATGCCATGGTCATTCCGATGCCGCCGAGTGTCATCGATTTTGCTTCGACGGTCTCGTTCATCGACATGGCTCGCACCACGATGAAGCAGCTTGAGCAGCTCGGTGGGCGCGTGAAACCGGCCTATAATTTCATTCGACTGGTCGGCAGCCGGGTCGACGAAAGCAAGTCGATGCAGCGCGAGATCCTGGCGATGATGCGCCAGGTCTTTGGCGGTTCGATGCTGAATTCGGTGCTGCGCACGAGCGCTGAAATCGACAATGCGAGCTCCCGTATGAAGACCGTTTTCGAGCTCGACAGGCCGGTCACGTCGCATGAAGTGCACAATCGATGCATGAAGCATCTGACCGATGTTTGCCACGATATCGAGACCGACGTTCTGCGCACATGGGAAAGCCGGGCAGGGGTAGTCTCATGACAGTTGCCACGTGGCAACGCGGGACAGAAAACGCGTCTAATCATAGGCTTGTGCCTGCGAATTGGTGCGGACCTGGAGAGCCAGGAGTTTGCGCAAACTATGCCGGCCGGGATCAGTTGCCACGTGGCAACCAGCTTGCCGATTCCCGACACAATCCTACCAAAACTGGCGCAGTTGCCACGTGGCAACCGGCGCCCCATTGTCTCTAAAGGAATCGGAAGCGAGCGATATGGCAAAGGGAAATCAAGGGTTCGGGAGCAGCCTCACGGAAGGTCTCGAGGAGGACGGGGGGCCTTGACGTCGCACCGGCGGCCGAGAGCATCATGGCAAGCCGTTCACAGACGCTGGCGCGGCTCGCCACCGGAAAAGTTGTCACCGACCGCACCGAATGGGTGGACCCGGCCCGGTGCAGGCCCTGGCGTCTCCACAACCGCGATCTCGACCATCTCGACGAAGACAGCTGCAGAGATCTCATCGACGCATTCCTGTCGGCGAAAAAGCAGCGCATCCCGGCAATCGTCCGGCGTCTTCAGGGAGACCCCGATTACGATTACGAGATCATCGCAGGCGTTCGGCGGTGGTGGACCGTCAAATGGCTGAGGGAGCACCATCATCCAGAGTACGAATATCTCGTCACTATCCAGCGGGTCTCGGACGAGGAGGCATTCCGGGTCTCAGATATCGAGAACCGCTCGCGCAAGGATATCTCCGACTGGGAGAGGGCCAAGGAGTACTCGCAGGCGCTAGTCGAGTTCTACAACGCTTCGCAATCGGAGATGGCTGAGCATCTCAACATCTCGAAGTCGTGGCTGAGCCGCCTGCTCGACGTAGCGCGGCTGCCCGACGCCGTCCTGCCGGCTTTCGCCGATAAGCATGAAATCACGGTTAGGGTCGCGCGCGACATCAAGCCATTGACCGGGGAGCGCCGCACTCTCGAATTGATGGCGGCAGAAGCAAGCCGGATAGCGGCCGACCGCGAAGATGTGGGCACGCGGCTTTCGGGAGCCGAGATCGCCAAGCGGCTGGTTCGCGCGACCATGGCTTCCAAGCCCAAGCAAACCGGCGAAGTCCAGGTGAAGGGCAGGGCGGGCAAAGCCATGCTTCGCTACCAACGGGGTCCGAGGGGGGAGCCTGACACTTAAGGTCCTGCCGCAGTCGGGAGCTTCGACCGATGAATTGCTCGCAGCAATCCGGACAGTGCTCGAAAAGGCGTGAAATCGGTGCGGGGCAACCCCTGACCACATTAAGACGCTCGCCGAGGCGGTCTTGGCAGGTTGTTTGCCGGAAATGCCACGTAGAAGCTCCAGGAGCGCCTTTTAGCATGCTCCGCTGCATTACCCCTCGGTGGAGTCATGTTGCCTCTGTATGGCCCTTAAAATGGATGTACATATTCCATTGAAATATCAATTGGTTATGGGAACTCGTTCATCTGAACGCCCCCGGAACGGCAGCCGAGCCGAGTCTGAGCCGTTGTCAGTCGTCATCGTCCATGCGTGAGATGATCCCGGCGCGGGAACCAAGCATCTCATCTATCTTTGCCATCTCTTCGTCAAATGCTTCGAAGGCAGCTGCGAGGCTTCGATCTGCGGGCAGGGGAGCGGCCTCCCTGGCCGGGCGTCCTTTCTTAGCGGCGACATAGCCGAACTCGGTCGCCAGGTCAGGTGTCAAGAATACCCGCCAGGTCCGACGCTGCGTAATCTCGGCGACGAGACCGATTGCCTTAGCGCGTTCGAGCAATTTGCTGGCGCCGGCCACGCTGAGGCCCAGCAGATCGGCAACCGATTGCGGCGATAGTAAGGGCCGGTGCTGGGTGAGAGCGAGAAGGGCAGGGAGGGCGCCGGGACGATATTCGGCCACGATCGCGCGCTGTGCGTCGCGGTAAAGCCTCTCGAGGTCGTGCAGGCGATCGAGATTGCCCACGGCTCTTGCCTCAAGGTCGCGCAGTACCGCGAGCCAGTCCGCATCGGAGATGGTCCTTTTCATCCGGAAGACTTTCGCGCCCCCGGTGAGGCAGGGCAGGGGGGTGGCCGTAAGCCTGGCATCGCGCAGCGCAAAGGGGAGGGCGAGCCAGGGCTCGAGCCCACCGTTGGCGCGAGCATACTGCCGCACGGCATCGAGCGCGCGGATCAGCGGAGGGTGCAGGCCGGCCTCGGCAGGTTCGCCGACCGCAGTCGTCAAGCTGTCCCGCCAGGCGAGGCGATCGGGATCGGCGAGCGCGGCTTGCCATTCGTCAAAGCGATCGAACTGGTCGAGGTTGGTCGCACGCAAGGCGCGGCCAGGGATTTGCAGGCCGCAGCCCCAGGAAAATACGTCGATTTCATCGAGCTCGGCCGACTGCAGCTGCAGTGCCCTCGCGTAACCGCTCCACATCGCGCGGCGATTCCAGGCCGAAGCCACCGAACTCACGCAAACCCGGGCATCGAGCCGCGCAATCGCGCCCGTGCAAGAGGCGATCGCACTGGCCATCTGCGGGCTATAAGCGGGGCCGTAAGGGCCCGATCCGGGAGCCTGTTCCATGCCATCTTTTAACCCAGAAGCCATTTCAGTCAACTTAGCCTTGATTAGCAGTCGTGATAAGGAAAGAGTATCGCGACCCTATCATTATGGCGAAATCCGCGATATCGCTCGCGCCTGTCGGTTTCCCCATACGACCGGACTCTGGCCTACCGCACGACGTAGCGCGTCAGGATGTCCCCAAACTGCCGGATTTTGGGCCCCAAACCACCGGACTGGCATCGGCTCAGCCGCGAAAACCCCGCAGAACTGTAGGCTTTTGGATCCCGCCGCAGTGCGCAAGCCGGCGCTGCCTGTCCGCGCGGGGGGAACCCGGCCGAAGGTGCCGTTTTGCGGCCGGAGAGATGAACGGATGGAGCGCGCCCGCTTCAATCAGCTCTGGCCAGGATGCCCTCAAACTTATATCATACGGGGGCAACCGTTCGGATGTCCCCGTTCTATGAAATGTGACAAATGGCCCTGATCGGCTACGCCCGCGTCTCCACCGACGAGCAGGACACCGCGGCGCAGCGTGATGCGCTGCATGCCGATGGGTGCAGTGTCATTCTTGAGGACAAAGCGAGCGGCGGTAGCCGCGACCGGCCGAACCTGGCGCGCGCGATCGCGCGCGTGGGGCAGGGGGACACGTTGCTGGTGGTCCGGATCGACCGCCTCGCTCGTTCGCTGTCGCACCTGCTCGAGATCGTCGAGACCCTCCGCGCGAAAGGGGCCTACTTCCGCTCGATCAACGATCCGATCGATACCTCAAGCGCGCAGGGTATGTTGATGACGCAGATGCTGGGCGCCTTCGCAGAATTCGAGCGGGCGCTGATCCGGGAGCGCACGCGGGCAGGCCTCAAGGCCGCGGTCGCGCGCGGCGCCAGGCCGGGAAATCCGCGCATGCGCGCGCGCGACCCCGTCGCCATCGACGATATTCGCTACAGCCTCAATGAGCGTCATCTCAATGAGCTGCTTGACGGCAGACAGCGCTGGCTGCCGACGGTCCAGCGGCTGCGACCACACCTTCCTTGGGCGCTGGTGCTGCGGCAGATTCGGGCCATTACGCCGCCCGCGCGCTCATTTACGGAGCGGACGCTGGTGAAGGCCTGCCGCACCTTGGTTAAAGCCGGCTATGCCGAGCCGGGTATCCTCGATCCCGCGCCGCGCCTCCCCCCAGATACAAGGGGCGCACGCCTTGTCGCCGATCGGTTGCGCACGCACCCGGGTTCTTCGCTGCGAGACATCGCCACGTGGTTGTCCAAGGACTTGCGCGAGCCAACTCCTCGTGGAGGGTTGGCCTGGTCTCCGGAAGGTGTCAGGCGTCTTGTCGCGCAGGCCCGAGCGCTTCGATTGATCGACGAATGACGGAACCTCGGGGGTTCACCCGTCAGCACGCGCTTAACCGGCCGAAGCAAAGGAACGATTGAGCGCCCATATCGTCCGTTCGAGCTTGCCGACGACATGATGGTGTCTTGCGCGCCTTCGGGTTTCCTTGATGCGGCGTCCGAAGGAAGGAGACCATCGCGCGGGCTCCGCGAGGAACTTGTCTATCGCGGTGTTGTCGGCTGCCGAAATGAAGCTCTCGATGGCTGGTGGGTCACTGGGGGCGTATAGCAGACGACCCGCTTCGTCCTTCGCGTCGAGGATGGCACATGCGGCAGCCAGCATGCATCGGCGTTTCAGCACGCTGGCGACTGCCAAGGGGAACAGCGAATCGCTGGCCAGGAATTCGGGACGCAACAGACCGAGTTTCATAGCGGTGCAGGCATAGGCATTCAGGGGGGATGCTCGACGGTGTGAATCCCAACCGATTGCGGGCCAGGAGACCGCAGATGTCTCGCACTTCGTTGAGAAGCTGGCTTGCGGAGGTGAAGTTGAAGCGGAACTGGTCGGGCGTTCTACCCCGCAACGCCGTCTGAACCTCGGCTTCGAACGCGATTACGCAATCCCAGCAATCGCGCAGCTCCTTGCTGGCGTGGAGGACTTCGGGGAGTGACCGCTCAAGGGGACGCCAGCACTCGGCGCAGAGCATGCGCAGCGGGCCGCGAGTTGGCGCTGCAAATTTCCAACGGATGGAGCCGCAGGCAGCGCAGCGGTCCGAGAGCGGCCAGCGATGCAAGTGGCAGAATCCAAGGGAGGCATTCACCCACTGTTGCCTGATGTGGGCTGGTCGGCCGACAGCAAAATCTTCCGCGAGGCACCGGCTGCACCAGGCGATTGCGAGCCGTGGCGCCGGTCTCAAACCTTCACGTTCGGTCGGAAATGGTGCCCAATCCCAAGCCAGAAAATCGACCGGCAAGTGAGGAAATCGGCGGACGAAGGTGCTTGCCGCCAGTTGCGATGGTTCGACGTTGAACCTATCGCAGGCGGAATTGAGCCAAGTCCTGGTTGGCCGGATATCCGGATGCCGCCATGCTCCCTTGCTGTCGCGGACAGCCTTGGGTTCAGGAAGTCCACGCCCTCGGAGATTGTGGCGTCGTCGCGCGAACCACGAAGTCAGAAGCTCATCGGGGAGAGGGTCAAGGTACTCATTCATGCCACGCGTCGGCGCATGGCGCGGGCGGTACTGGCGATCACCTGCATGGATACCAGCGGCAGCAGCAGTTGCTCGTCATCGAAGCTGTCTGCGTCGATCATTTCGCGGCCGCTGCGGATAGCTGCGATGGAAACCGCCTCCATCAGGCGAAATATCCGGCCCGTCACGCCTGCGGTTAGTGCGATGACGCGCTGACGCACATCGTTGGAATCGAGATTGGAGGGACGGCGCAGCGGCAGCAGTCCGGTGAAACTTGCCATGAGCTGGCGCAGGGCATGATCATTGCGCCAAGGGACCAGTTCGAGCGCCGCAAAGCGGTCGGCGAGGTTGGGATCGGTAAGCACGGCAATGCGCGCGTCCTCGGTGCCTGCGCACACGATCGGGATCCTGAGATCGTTGGTCAGGAAGCGGATGGTGTTGAGGAAGATCCTTTGCTGGCGCGGTGAGCCTGCCAACATCTTGTCGATCTCGTCGAGCACCAGGACCTTGGTCCCGAATTCCGCGAGGGTTCGCCGAGCAAGAGAGCGCAGGGATCGCAATGACATGTGGTCGAATTCGGAATAGTTCATCGCCAGCATCAGCTCGGTGTAGAACTCTTCCTCGGTTGGCTGAGGCGGCATCTGCACCACCACGACCGGCATGGTCGTGAGACCGGCGCGCTTGTCGTAGGCGGCCGTGTGGAGTTCGGCAAAGCGATGGAGGATCTCGCTCTTGCCCATGCCGGTCAAGCCGAACAGCAACAGGCAGGGCATTCGCCCGCGCTGTGGATAGGTCACAAGATCTTCAAGCCGCCCAAGGGCGATCTCAGCTTGCGGCAAGGAAATCCAGCGGTCGCGGCGTAGCCAGTCGATGCGAGCTTCGTCGCTGTATTCCGCTTGTTCGCGGTATGCCGGAAACAGGTGATCGTAGAGATCGGTCATGGTCGCTCCTCGATCTGGAAGGGGACGATCGGCTGCTGTGCATCAGGATCTTGCTCCGGTAGCGATGGGGGCGGAGGCTTGCCTCCATGCGGAGCACCGGCCTCAAGGGCATAGGCAATGCGCTGCGCGGATTTTCTGGCGGCCTTGGTCTTGTCGACCGCTTCGAGCACGATGCGGCGCTGCTGGTTGACCATTTCAAACAGAGATTGCTCATCCACGGCCTGGCGACCGCGCTCGCGTAGTGCCTTCAGCGCCTGATCATGCTCGAACTTGGTAATGGGAGGTCGTCGCCGGTCGCGCAGCGGAACCGCCAGGTGATTCCCATCAAGCAGTTCGAGATAGACCGCCGACAAATTGAGCGGGTTGTACTTGATTGGGAGCTTGTGGTCGCAATTGGCGGCGAGGCTCACCAAGGCGCCGTGCCAGTAGAAGGCGTGGAACAGTTCGATGCCCTCGCGCCGGACCTTGCGCATCTCGAAGGGCAGAAAGTCGAGGAGGAATGACTCAGTATCGGCAGGCAAGCGCGGCGTGGCTGGGCGAGCGCCAAGCGCGTCGGCCCATGCTGTGAGCGGGGGTACCCCAAGTTCGCTATGGATGGTGTCGTGATACACACCGACCTGGATGGCGAACCAGCGCTCGAAGTCCCGGAGGGTCATGCAGGCCTGACCCTCGGCATCGTAGTCGCCCTTTTCCTGGATGTTGGAAAAGGTCGTACCGGGCAGGAGGTGCACCTCGCCGATCGTCGTGCCGACCAAGCGCTCAATGTGCCCACCATAATGCGGCGTTCGCTTGGGCCGATACCTGAGTTCAATCCCGTGCTGCTGGCAGCCGCGCATGAGCGCGCGGGAGTGGAACTCGCGGGCATTGTCGAGGTGCAGCACGTCTGGAATGCCGGACACCGGGTATTGGATCGAGATTTCCCGATCCTGCAGCCAGGCTGCCTTCGGGAGGACCGCGTGCCGGATGGCCATGCCTACCGAGGTGGCCGAAGGGTGTTCGAGCGAAATGTAGAAGCCGGGGATGACCCGCGTAGCCACATCGACTTGCAGGGTCAGCATCGGGCGGCACAGCGGTTTGCGGAAATGCTCGTCTACGATGATGATGTCGGCCGGGGTGTGATCCATCTGGACCACCTGCAGAGGGTAATCTGCGGCGTATGACTGGACCACCGGTCGGTATCGATCAGCGGCGGCCTTGGCTCCGTCACGAGCCTTGACCAGGCGTTCCCGCTCGATCGCAGCGATGCGCGCAACGACGGTATTGCGCGCGGGGGTCCGCAAGGCGTGCTCATGGCAGGCATGCCGGATGGCGCGAACGAGCTGCGCGACATTTGGTTTGGGGCGGGTCAGGTAGAACTGCTCGATTTGCTCGGCGATGAGCTGATCAAGCTCGGGCGCGAGGCGTCGCCGACCTTTGGGATAGCCGTCGGTCAGATCGAGCAGAGAGCTGGTCACCGGGGCCTCACGATAGCGTGCGACCAATTCGAAGATCCGCGACCGGCTCAAGCCCAGCTCGGCGCTGACCTCGTTGATGGCTTTGCGCGTGATCTTGGGCAGGTCGGCGAGCGCGCGAATTACCGGCTCGCGGATGCATGCGATGCGCCAAGCCGTAGAATCGGCCCTCATAAGGGAGGTACCCAATTCGGCCATGACCTATCCCCGTTTGTGTCAGGGACTCGTGTTGCCGGGTCCGGTCGTATTGTAGCAAACGTGCACTTTGAGAGCGACGGTCCGGAGGTTTATTAACGCATGGCCATTGGAATCCCGCCGGTTTTCAGTCCGGCCGCTTTCTGAAAACGACAGTACAGGCCGCCGAGGCGGGCAGGGGCGACAAGCGCGTGGAAAAGACGGTATTCTGGTCATGGCAGAGCGATCTCGACGCCCGCGTAACGCGCGACGTGATCCGATCGGCGCTCGATCAGGCGATCGGCATGCTGGCTGCCGATCTCGACGAGGCCGATCGGCCGAGCCTCACCTCGGACACACAGGGCGTCGCCGGCACGCCTGATATTGTTGCGACGATCCTGCGCAAGATCGACGAAGCCGCGGTGTTCGTGGGCGATGTCACACCGATCGCTGTCTCGGCGAGCGGGAAGGCCTGCGCCAATCCGAACGTGCTCATCGAACTCGGCTACGCACATCGCGCTCTTGGCGAGAACCGCATCCTGCAAGTCTGGAACACGGCGTTCGAAGGCGCCGCCGTCGATAAGCTGCCTTTCGATATGCGAGGGCGGCGCGGACCTATTGCTTTCCACCTGGCGGTCGATGCCGATCGCGAGGAACTGCGGCGCGTGCGCGCAGACCTCGCAAAGCGTGTGGCCGAGTATCTTCGACTGGCGATGGATCAGTTGCCGGCACCGCTTCCCGAGGCGGTGCATTGGCAACCGCATTTCGCCGGCGACGCCAACCTTTGGTTCGACCGATCCGAGCCGCAGCTGGTGACAAACCCGGCCCACGGCACCACCAAATTTGTCTGGAAGGACAAATATCCGGGATATGCACGGGTGATCCCCTCAAAATGGGCTGCCAACCCCGGCGCCAAACAGGCTCTGGCCAACCACCCTGGACATGCGGCGCTGCTCGCCCGCGCCAATACGCTGAGCTACGGCATCAGCCGAGGCGGCGCGGTGGTCTATTGGCCCGGGACGGCGGAGGAGGGGGTCTATCCGACCCTCGCGGCGACCCAGTGGTTCGAGCAGACCGGCGAGTTCTGGGGCGTGGGTGGCGGCTTTCTCTTCGACCGTGAGGGTGATCGCCTGACGCTCGCGACCGGATATTTCTACCAACGGTGGCTCGGTTTTCTGGAGCGCAACTGCGCTCTCGCGCTTGCGCATGGAGGCTCGCTCCCGATCCATGTGCGTCTGGGCGTGAGCGATCTTCGCGGAAGCTGGTGGCCGCGCGGTCGCTTCGACTTTGGTGATGAGGGTTACGCGGCCGTCGAGGATTCCTACGAATATGACGCGACACTGACGTCCGTCGAGCCCGGCGAGCTCCAGCGTGTCGCGGTCGAGGCCTTCAATGGCCTTGCGGCGGCCTATGGCATCGAGCCTTTCACCCATGAGCAGATCGTCAAGGAATCGAGGCTCTAGCGGTGGAAGAGCTGCCCGCCCTGTTATCGCTGATCCCATCTCCGCCAAACTCCGGGATCGATCTCGTCTGGGAGGTGACGAAGATGGGGACCAGGGGGACGATCACCGTCAATAAGGCGCTGATCGACGCCTTCCAGGCTGCCTCGTCACCTCACAGCATCCGCGCGCTGAAATCCGACATCGAAGCGTTCGACGCCTGGTGTCGGCGAACCAATCGGTTCGCGCTGCCGGCGACGGCCGAGACCGTAGCCGATTATCTCGACGGGCGGGCTGGGAAGGGGGGCAAGCCGGCCTCGCTTAGCCGCTACAAGGCATCGATCGCCAAGATCCACCAGCTGCTCGGCCTCACCGATCCGACGGTGGCGCCGCTGGTCAAGCTGCGCCTGGCGGCCATCCGCCGCGAGAAGGGGACCGCACAGAAACAGGCGCGGCCGCTGCGCTTCAAAGGGCCGGTGCGGGACGCGGTGCGCGATGCGCCGCGCGGCCTCAACATCCGCGCGCTGCTCCTCGCCTGCGACGACGATCTGCCGGGGCTGCGCGACCGTGCACTGCTTTCGACGGCCTACGACACCGGCTTGCGCGCATCCGAGTTGGTGGCTGTCCAGGTCGAGCACATAGTGGAAGCCATCGATCCCGACGCCCGGCTGCTGACCATCCCGCGCAGCAAAGGCGATCAGGAAGGGGAGGGGGCCACCGCCTTTCTAAGCCCGCGGAGTGTGCAGGCCATCATCGCGTGGCAACGGGCATCGGGCATCGACAGCGGCGCGCTGTTCCGCCGGGTGCAAGTGCGACGCTACAAGGCGCGCCCTGCCGTGAAGGGGCGGCGCATCGACAGCATATCGAGCCGCGAGACGTGGGATCTGCGCAAGACCTTGTCGCACCCCGCAATAGCAGCTCGTGTCGAATATGACGTGGGGGAGGGGTCCCTTCATCCTGGCTCGATTGGCCCGATCTATCGAGCGGTCATACAGCGGGCATTCGACAAGGCGGCGTTGAGCGATCTCTCGGCCGAGGACCTCGCGAGGCTGCTCAAAGGAATCAGCGCCCATTCCACGCGCATCGGGCTCAACCAGGACCTGTTCAGTGTCGGTGAGGAATTGTCGGGCATCATGGATGCGCTGCGCTGGAAGAGTCCGCGGATGCCGCTGGAATACAACCGCAACCTGGCGGCGGAGGCTGGTGGGGCGGGGCGGCTGTTGTCACGTCTCGCATAGACCATCCCTTTGGTCTTATCGTGTCGATGGTCAGGCGATCGATCGTGAAGTGAGATCGCTGGCCGCATCCCGCTTCGCCGCACCAGCCTTGCGTTCGGAATAGCGATCGACAAGCTGTTCGGCATGGCCACGCGTCAGCACGGTAAAGCGGACCAGTTCCTCCATCACGTCGACGATGCGGTCATAGTAACTCGATGTCTTCATCCGCCCGGCTTCGTCGAACTCCTTGAACGCCATGGCGACGCTCGACTGGTTGGGGATCGTGATCATCCGCATCCAGCGACCAAGCAGGCGAAGCGTGTTGACCGCGTTGAACGATTGCGAGCCGCCCGATACCTGCATCACCGCGAGTGTTCGCCCCTGGGTGGGCCTCATGCCGCCGAACTCCAGCGGCAGATGGTCTATCTGCGCCTTCATGATGCCGGTGATCTGGCCGTGCCGTTCCGGGCTGCACCAGACTTGACCTTCCGACCACAGCGCATGCTCGCGCAGTTCGTGCACTGCGGGATGATCGTCTGCCTTAACCTGATCCGGCAGGGGCAAGTCGCTCGGATCGAAAATTCGCACTTCCGCACCGAAAAGGATCAGCAGTCGTGCCGCTTCCTCGACCGCGAGCCGACTAAATGAACGCTCACGGAGCGAACCGTATAGAAGCAGGATCCGCGGCGGATGGTCGAGCGCGCCGAGGCCTGCCGCGAGATGAAGACGAACCACGTCGCGGTCTAGCGCCGGCATGTAATCGGGGTCGGCAAGGGTACGAAGACGCGACATCAGGCAATCCACTTGAAGAGAAGGGCAGCGCTCGCCGGGCAGAGCGTTCGAAACTCGGCTGACGGGGCGATGACGGCCGGCACGGCGGCGCGTTTAGCGGTTTCATAGCCGTGCCGCCGGAAGAACGGTTCAGCCGTGGTGGTAAGCAGATAGAGGGCAGCGACCCCCCTTACCGGTTACCGCTCGCTCGATCGCGCCAAGCATGGCAGCACCCAAACCGGTTCCACGTCGCTCAGGCTTTACAACCAGGGATCGCAGCAGCCGGTCATGCCCATAGCCTTCGATGCGGCCAGAGCCAATCATGCCGGCACACGTTGCTCGTACCAGGGCCGCGTCGCCTTCACGATCCTGACGACCGACAGCATGACCGGAACCTCGACAAGCACACCTACCACGGTCGCCAGTGCCGCGCCCGAGTTGAGCCCGAACAGACTGATCGCGGCAGCGACCGCCAGTTCGAAGAAGTTTGAGGCGCCGATCAGTGCCGCCGGCGCGGCCACGCACCAGGCGACACCGAACCGGCGGCTCAGCCAATAGGCGAGCCCGGCGTTGAAATAGACCTGGATGAGGATCGGCACCGCGATCAGCGCAATGACCAGCGGATGGGCGATGATCGCTTCTCCCTGGAAGCCGAACAGCAGGACGAGCGTCGTCAGCAGCGCGACCAGCGACACCGGACCTAGCCGCGCCAGCAGCCGGTCAAGTGCGGACTGCCCGCCCGATGAGAGCACCGCGCGGCGGATTAGTTGCGCGACGATCACCGGCACCACGATGTAGAGCAGCACCGAGATCAGCAGCGTTTCCCATGGGACGGTGACGGACGCGACGCCGAGCAGCAGGCCCACCAAGGGCGCGAAGGCGAACACCATGATGATGTCGTTCAGCGCGACCTGGCTCAGGGTATAGGTGGGCTCGCCGTCGCAGAGGTTGGACCAGACGAACACCATCGCGGTGCAGGGTGCAGCGGCCAGCAGGATCAGGCCGGCGATATAGGAGTTGACATCGGCGGCCGGCAGGAGCGGCCGAAACAGCCAACCCAGGAACAGCGTGCCGAGCAGCGCCATCGAGAGCGGTTTCACCGCCCAGTTGATGAACAGCGTCACCCCGACGCCCTTCCAGTGCTGCCTGACCGATCCGAGCGCGCCGAGATCGATCTTGAGCAGCATTGGGATGACCATCAGCCAGATCAGCACGGCGACCACGAGATTGACCCTGGCGACCTCAGCGGATGCAATCACCGCGAACAGGCCGGGCAGCGCGTAGCCGAGCGCGATGCCGACCAGGATGCACAGCGCCACCCAGACGCTGAGATAGCGCTCGAATGTGCTGATCGCCGGCTTGGCCGGCGCCAACGCTTCAACAGCGGTGGCGTTCATGACGCGACCCGCTGGCCGCTGTCATCGACGACGCGCTCGCCGTCTTCCTTCGTGAATGCCCCGCGCTGTTCGCTTGGCAGCAGGTCGAGCACCTCTTCGGAAGGGCGGCAGAGCTTCACCCCGAGCGGCGAGACCACGATCGGCCGGTTGATCAGGATCGGATGCTCCATCATCGCATCGATGAGCCGGTTGTCGCTGAGCGATGAATCACCCAGACCCAACTCCGCGAAAGGTGTCCCCTTCTCGCGCAGCAGCGCGCGGGGGCTGATCCCCATGCGTTCGATGAGTGACACCAGCATCGGCCGCGACGGCGGCGTCTTCAGATACTCGACGACATGCGGCTCGATCCCCGCATTGCGGATCATCGCCATCGTGTTGCGCGAGGTGCCGCACTCGGGATTGTGGTAAATCACGATGTCGGCGAGCATCAGGCAGCATCCCCGCGGCGGCTGCTCGCACCTTCGCCATGCCCGATCTCGCGGACATGCGCGCGCAGTGCCAAGGCGTCGAGCCGATCGAACGGCAAGGCAATGAACAGCTTGATGCGGTTCTCAAGGTAGCGGAGCGCCGTGACAAATGCCCGCTCGCGTTCCACCGGCGTGCCCTGGACGTGACTTGGATCCTCGATGCCCCAGTGCGCCGTCATCGGATGGCCCGGCCAGATCGGACAGGTCTCGCCCGCCGCGTCGTCGCAGACCGTGAACACGAAATCCATGACCGGTGCGTCGGCACCGGAAAACTCCTCCCAGCTCTTCGAGCGCAGGCCTTCGGTCGGATACTCGATCCGCTCAAGCACGGCGATGGCGTCCGGGTTGACGGCATCCTTGGGAAAGCTGCCGGCCGAAAAGGCGCGGAAGCGCCCGTCGCCCAACTTGTTGAGCGCGCTTTCCGCCAGGATCGAGCGGGCCGAGTTGCCGGTACACAGGAAAAGAACATTGAAGATGCGATCGGACATGACGGACTCCATCAGCAGCAGGGGACGAGTTCGGCGATCAGCGGTTCGCACAACTCCGCCTTGCCGCCGCAGCAATCCTTGACGAGGAACAGGGTCAGCGCCTTCAACTGGTCGAGATCGGCGCGATAGTTGATGATGCGGCTGCGCCGTTCCGCGTTGATCAGTCCGGCGCGCGCCAGCGTAGCGAGATGCACCGACATGGTGTTCTGCGGCACATCGAGCGCCCGCGCGACCTCGCCCGCAGCCAGTCCGTCCGGCTCGTGCCGAACCAGAAGACGAAAAGCGTCGAGGCGTGTGCCCTGTGCGAGGGCGCCCAAGGCTGCGATGGCCGAATCACTATCCATATATCCACGATAGTAGATATTAGGATATTGTCGAGGAGGCATTTGCCTTGATCGCTCGTCAGTGGTGGTCGGGCGTCCATGTGCGGACCTTGCGATCACTCGACGAGCAACCAACACCGTTCATTAAGCGAATCTCACAGCCCGCCAGGATGATTCTGCCCGTGTGCGATGGGAGGCCGCCGAACAAAAAGCAGAACCATCGCGAGGAGCGCGAAGGCCCCGCCGACGAGGAACGTCGCATCGGCGCCGAACCTATCCCAAACGAGTCCCGCGATGAGGCTTGCAAACAGCATTGTGAGCCCGGTCGCGAGATTGAACAGCCCGTAGGCCGAACCACGGAGTTCCGGCGCCGCATTGTCTGCAACGAGCTTGGCGAACAGCCCCTGCGTCAGCGCCATATGGGCTCCCCACAAGCCGATTCCGACAAATGCCCCTCTGATCCCGTGCAACATTGCCAGCGCCAGGTCGGCGAGTATCAGACAGATCATGCCCGCCGCGAGAATGGCGCGCGCCGACACGCGATCGGATAGTTTTCCGGCCGGATAGGCGCCCAATGCGTAAACGATATTCATGGCAACAAGCACCAGCGGCGCCAGCGCAAGCGGCAAGCCTTCCGCATTTGCCTTCAGGATCAGAAAAGCCTCGCTGAACCGCGCGAGCGTGAAGACAACGCCGACGGCGACCAATTCCCAGAACGGGCGCGCCAGTCGCCCGAGATCACCAAAACGGATCGGCGACCGAGCCGGAGCACTGCTGCTATGGGGCTTGGCATCATCGACACCCACAACCACGAGCAACACTGCAATGCCCGCGGGAATGGTCGCAAACCAGAAAACCGACCGGATGTCGTTGGTGAAAACGACCATCAGGCCAACGGCAAGCAACGGACCTACGAATGCGCCAATCGTGTCGAGCGACTGACGTAGCCCGAACGCTTTGCCTCGAATCTCGGGCGGCGTGACATCGGCGACCAGTGCATCTCGCGGGGCGCCGCGTAATCCCTTGCCGATCCGATCGGCAAAGCGCGCGCCGAGCACGACCGGCGCGGTCCCGGCGAGCGCGAACAGCGGCTTGGTCAGCGCTGCGAGCCCATAGCCGATCAGGATCAGCGGGCGACGCTTGCCGACACGGTCCGAAACATAGCCCGAAAACACCTTTGTGATCGAGGCGGTCGCTTCGGCAACACCGTCGATCGCGCCGACGACGGCAACGCTAACACCGAGCGTCGTCGTGAGAAACAGCGGCAGTAGCGCATGGATGATCTCGGACGACAGGTCCATGAACAGGCTGACGAACCCCAGCATCCAGACCGTGCGGGGCACTGCCGTGACGAGTGGCTTCATGCCTGAGCCATCTTGTTCTGCTCTCGGCCGAACCGTCCAAAGGCGAGCGCCAGCGTCGGCAGCACCAGCAGGTTGAGTACCATCGATGTCATCAGGCCGCCAAGGATGACGACCGCCATCGGGCCTTCGACTTCGCGACCGGGATCGCCCATGCCGACCGCGAGCGGGAGCAGCCCGAGCGCGGTGACGAGCGATGTCATGACGATCGGCACCAGCCGGTCACTCGCACCGTCGATCGCCGTGGCTGCGTTCCAGTCGCGGCCGTCGATCGCGACCAGATGTTCGAAGTGCGAAATCATCATGATCGAATTGCGTAGCGTAATGCCGGCAAGTGTCACGAACCCGATCAGCGCACCGAGCGATAATTGCCCGCCGGTGAGCAGCACCGCCACCACGCCGCCGACCATGGCGAAAGGAAGGTTGGCGAGCACCAGCAGGAGATTGCGCCAATTGCGAGTCACGACCGACAGCAGCAATATGATGCCTATGGCCGCGATCAGCGTGTTGATGAGAAGATCGCGACGGGCGTCGGCCTGGGCCTGGGCGGTCCCGGCGAAGGTGACATAGGTTCCGGCAGGGAGCTTTATTCCGCTAGCGATGCGCGCTTTGGCGGTTGCGACGAAGGCGGCGATATCACTGTCAGCCACGTTGGCGGTCACGGTCTGCACGCGGCGCGCTCCCTCATGGCGGACCTGATAGCGTCCAGACGAGGGCACGATGTCGGCCAGTTGCCGCAAGGGCACGAACGTGCCGCCCGGCGTCCGGATCGGTAGCGTGCCGATGCTCGACGGATCGTCGCGGCTGGCCCGATCGACCAGAGCGATCACGTTGAACGCGCGGTCGCCCTCATAGGTCTGACCGACAATGTCGCCTTGATAAGCGGTCCGGATCGCGTCCAGCACCTCGACCGGATTCAGCCCCCAGCGCTGAAGGTCGGCAGGCCGCAGCTTGATCCCGAGCTGTGGCAGCCCGGGCGGGGTTAGCAACTGGACATTGCCGGCATGGGGAATGCCGTTCAGGATGCCGGCGATCTGCGCAGCCTTCGCGTCGAGGACGTCAAGATCATCGCCGAAGACGTTGACCGCGACCGGGGCGGTCGTGCCGGACAGAGTCTCCTCGACACGTTCGGTCAGGAAGGTCTTCAGCGACATATTGGCGCCAGCGAAACCGCTGAGCGTCCGGTTGATCCTTGCCTGGACAGCTTCGCTTTCCTCGCCGCCAAGCGGCACGAGGTCGATGTCGAACTCGCTATAATGCGGACCCCAGATATCATCGGATTTCTGTGCGCGGCCGACACGCTGCGCGACCGAGCGGATTTCGGGAATGCGGCGTAGTGCTTTGGTGACGCGCGCGCCGAGTTCGAGCGACTGGTCGAGTGACGTACCGGGTGCCGCTGACATGTGGAGGATGAAATGCCCCTCCTTTAGTTCCGGGATGAAGCTTGTCGAGAAGAACGGGAGCGCCGAACAGCCGATAAGGATAAGGACGGTTGCCGCGATGATGACAGGCTTCGTGCGCGCGATGATTGGTGCGAGCAGCGCTTCGTAGCGCTTGCGGCTGAATCGGGCGACGGGGGGGATCGTCCATCTCGTGATGCTGGCCAGACAGCCACATCATGCCGAGCGCAGGGGTGACGGTGAGCGCGACCAGCAACGAGGCGAGCACGGCGAGGATATAGGCGATTCCAAGCGGCGCGAAGAGCCGTCCGGCAAGCCCCGACAGCGCGATGACCGGAAGGAAGACGAGAATGACCGCCAGCGTCGCATAGACAACTGCGCTGCGCACTTCGAACACAGCGTCGATCACGACGCTCGCTCTTGGGCGGGGCGCATCCAGCGCCCGGTTCTCGCGCAACCGCCGAACAATATTCTCGACACCGATGACCGCGTCATCAACCACCTCGCCGATCGCGATGGCGAGACCGCCTAATGTCATCGTGTTCAAGGTGATGCCGAAGCGCGACAGCAGCAAAGTCGCTGTCAGCAGCGACAGAGGGATGGCGGTGCAGGCGATCGCGGCTGTGCGCAGGTTGAACAGGAACAGGGAGAGGACGACGACCACGAGGATGCCACCGAGCACCAGCGAGTGCTGGATGTTCGTAAGGGCCGTACCGATGAAGTTGGCGGGGCGGAATAGATTGTCCTGCAGGGTAATACCCTGTTCCGTCAGGGCCGGCCGCAGATCCGCCAGCGCAGCGTCGACCGCCCGCGTAACCGTCAGCGTGTCAGCACCAAATTGTTGGCTCACCGTGATCATGACGCCGGGTTTGCCCATTATCGCGGCTGCACCGATCGGCGGCTCGGGCGCTTCGACCACATCGGCCACATCGCCGAGCGTCACGCGTCCGGTTGGCGCTGAAGAGATCACCGTCCCAGCGAGGTCACGCGGGTCGAGGATCTGACCCTTGCTCTCAAGAACGATCCGCTGGTTTCGTGTGTCGATCACGCCGGCGCCGCGCAGTCCGGTCGCGTTCCGGGCGGCCGCGAGCACGTCGTTGGTCGCAACGCCGTAGCGCCGTAGCCGGTCGGGATGGAGCTGTATCTGGATCGAGCGGGTCTCACCGCCGAACACCACCGCGTCGGCGACGCCGGGCACCGCGAGCAGGCTGCGACGGATCGTCCATTCCGCCGTGGTGTGAAGCGCCATCAGCGACTGACGATCCGAGGTCAATCCGAAGATGAGAACCGTGCTGGTCGATGTCGTCAGTGGCGTCAGCACTGGTGCGGCGACTCCCTGTGGCAGCGACTGGGCCACCGATGCGAGCCGTTCAGAGGCGAGCTGCCGATCGAGATAGATGTCACTGCCGGGAGCGAACATCAGGGTAATCGCCGACAGTCCCTGGATCGAGTTCGAGCGGACAGATTGGACGCCCGGCAGGCCTGCCACGACTGATTCTATTGGCCGTGTGACGAGCAGCTCGACCTGTTCAGGGGAAAGGCCGGGAGCCTCGGTCTGGATACCGACCTGGGGCGGCGCGAACTCGGGATAGACGCCATATTCGGCGCGCTGCAAGCTCAGCACGCCATAAGCTACGAGCAGGCAAGCGAGCGCGACCACGATGCCGCGGAAACGTACGGCAAAGCCGATCAGGGCGGCTTGCGGTCCTTTTGAATGCTCCACGCTCAATCCCCGTCGCTCTCGGTCGGCGCCTGGCTGCGTAGCTCCTCGGAAAGAAGAAGTTGCGCGCCCTGGATTGCAGCCCGCGTCCCGGGGGGCAGATCGTGGACGATATAGTTGCCCGCCGCGTCGCGTTGCTCGGTGGAGACCGGCACCCGAACAAATGCGCCATCCGGGCGGCGACGATAGATCCAGGTCTTGCCCTGCCAGTTCACGACTGCTGCCGCGGCTATGGTCGTTCCCTGACTATTGGCGCCGGTTGCGAGTTGAGCAGTGACGCTCATCCCAGGCACCAGACCGCTTGTCCCGGGAACGACATAATACGCTCCCCGACCCGGCACGCGCGGATCGGCGCGTGCGGCGGCACCAACCAGCCGTGCGGGAACGCGAACGCCGCCGTCTCCTTCGACGATCAACGTCGGTGGTGGCGTTCCGGCGTCAGGCGGCAACGCCACCTGCAGCAGTAGGGACCGGCGGCTGACGATCGCATCCACCAGCGCGGAGCCTGGCCTCAGTGCCGGTCCGAATTCCTGGCGCGCGCTGGCAAGCGCAGTTTCGGCCTGGACATGCGCCGCATTGGCGCCAGCCTGGTCCGCAGCATAGGTCGCCTGCGCCGCCTGAAGCTGCGCTAGGGAAGCGTTCTGCGCATCCGCGTACAAGAGGCGGGTGCGGGCAAGGCTTGCTTTGGAGGCGCTCGCGCGCGCTTGTGCAGCGGAAACCTGAGCAGCGCCCACCGCCCAGGCGTTGGCAAGGTCGGTCAAACGGGCCGTGTCGACGACGGTTGCGAACACAGGCACCGTCGCCGCCGCCTCGCTTGCTGCAAGCGGCGCGGTAACGATTCCGCTGCGGGCCAATGTCGCGGCATCGATCCGAAGGACCGTCTGGCCATCATCGGTGAAGACGCGCTGAGGTGTCGCGACCGGCCGCTCGCGATCGGCCTCGGCGCCCGCTTCCGTGCGTGCTGCACCGATCGCCCAGATCGCGGCCGCGACCAGTCCGATGCCGATCACAACAGCGAAGATCATCCGAAGCCGTGAGGTGATCGTCATGGCGCTGTCCTGCTGCTGGTGGCCGGCGGCAACGCCACCGAGAAGATGGGGACGCGCAACGCGTCTTCGAGCTGGCCCAGCGCAGTCCGTTGGGCGGTAAGGGCTTGCAGCCGGGCATCCTCGCCCGCCGCATATTCGATCTCGCCTGTCAGCAGCGTGACACGGTCGATCGCGCCCGCGCGAAAGACGCGGGCGTTGCGCGCCTTGCGGTCGGCCTGTTGCGCGGCGAGCGCATTCGCTGCGGCAAGGCTGGCGCTGGCGGTTCGATAGGCAGCGATCGCACGGTCGATGTCACCGATGACCTGTGTCTGGAGCGCCGTAAAATTGGCTGCTGCTTCGCGGCGGCGCGCTGCGGCTTCTGCGATCGGGCCGCCATTGGCATTGAAGATCGGCAGGTCGGCCTGGATGCTCAACGCGAACTTGTTGTCGCCTTGGTCATATTGATAGCCCGGGCCGATCGCGAGGTTGGGAAAGCGGTTGGCGGCCTGGAGCTTCAGCGCCGCTTCACTGGCGGCGTACCGGGCGAGGCTCGCCCGGATGTCGCTTCGCGTGGTCAGCGCGGTCCGGCGCAAGGTGGCGAAATCTGTCGGCGGCGGAGCATCCGTGATGGCGGCATAATCCAGCCGGATACCATCGAGAGCCCGCACCGGAACGCCGATCGCGGTGGCCAAGGACACCCGGGTGTCGGCGACATCGCGCGCCGCATCCGAGACCGCCAGGACCGCCGCGTCCCGGCTGGCGCGCTCGCGGCCCATGTCGAGCGAGGATGCCTCACCCACGGCTAGGCGGCGCTCGACGAAGCCGGTCAAGGCAATTTGCAGGTCGCGGCGTTGCGCGACCAGCGTGGCGCGCCGTTCGGCGCTCCACAGCGCCACCATCGCCGAGCGTACCCGGCCGCGTAACTGCCAGCTCGCGCTATCGACGTCGAACCGCGCCGCCTCGGCCAGCGCCTTCGCCTCGCCGGTTCGTGCCTCACGCTCGCCGAACAGCTCAAGCAGCAGGTTGACCGCCGTCCCGATCGTCCAGGCGGTCGGAATCGCGTTGGTCGCGTTGAACTGCGGGGTCAGGTTGAATGACGGGTTGGGCCGCTGCGCCGCCGTTCGGATGGCTCCCTCCGCCACGGCAAGCCGCGCATCGGCAACTTCGATGTCGGGATGAAAAAAGACCGCCGCGAGCGTGAGGCGGTGCAGATCCCAGGGAGCCGTTGGCACTGCGGCTCCGCCGGACGCGGCGAGGAATGCCTCGAGCCTTGGATCGTTCAGCGAGCGGGCGTCCAGCGTGGCCGCGCTGATCTCTGGAGCGAGAGGCCTCGAAGGTACGGATGCACAGCCGGTCAACAGGACGGTCAGTAAAATTGCCGCCCTGTGTCTACCGCTCCCCCGGTGCATGGCCGCCTGCATTGTGTCCGCATTCCCCGATCGCTGGAGGGGAGCTATCGGAGCCCAAGCTGACGCGAGGCTGACGGCATGTCAGATTGTCGGCGCTCAATAGGCAAGCCATAGGTCAGATGCGCCCGCCGTCAGCCTCGCGTCAGCTGTGTGGTATAAGTGGCGGGTGGCGTACGCGGAGTCGGATCATGAGAGTGCTGCTCGTTGAGGACAATCGCGCGATGCGCGAGACGATCACCGAGCATCTGAGGGTTTGCGGATTTGCGGTCGACCCGGTCGGTCGGGGCGAAGAGGCGTTGGCAGCCGCTGCGGTCGCGGCCTATGACGCGATCATCCTCGATCTCGGATTGCCTGACATGGACGGCGTGGACGTCCTGCGGGAACTACGGAACTCTCGCGGCACACACACGCCGGCCCTCATCCTGACCGCACGCGACGGGATCGCGGACCGGGTCGGCGGCCTTGATGCCGGGGCAGACGATTATATCCTCAAGCCATTCGACCTCACTGAACTCGAAGCGCGGTTGCGCGCCGTCCTTCGACGGCCAGGCACGCGGCGCGACGTTATCTATCATTACGGCGATCTCTCGTTCGATCCCGCCTCGCGATCCGCTGCGGTCGTGAACACTGCATTGGATCTGACCCGCCGCGAGGCTTCGGTCCTAGAGGAGTTGATTCGCGCCGGGGGCCGAATCGTCGTGAAGGATGCGCTTGAGGAGCGCGTGTATGGCTTCGATGATGAAGTCGGTTCCAACGCTCTGGAGGCTTCGGTCTCGCGCCTGCGGCGCAAGCTTCTGACTGCTCGATCCGATGTGCGTATCGAGGCGGCGCGTGGAATCGGCTATCGCTTGCAGCCGGGGGTGGGGCTTTGAGACGATCGCTCGGAAGCCTCCGCGGACGGCTCGTTGCCGGGATGCTCCTCATGTTTTCGCTTGGACTTGGTGGAGCCTTTGGGCTGGATCCGCTGGATCGCCAGGCGCAGGCAATCGCCGGCACAGACTATTTCCTCTTCCAGGACCCTTATCAGGACATCCTGATCCTGTCGGTGTACAGCGCGGGCGCGATCCTGCTGATCTGGCTCGTGAGCGGTTGGAGCCTTCGACACCTTGCCTCGGCCTCGCGCGAAGCGGCGGTTGTTGGACCGGGCAACCCGGGCGCCCGCATCTCGACGACACGCCTTCCTGAAGAGGTTCGCCCACTGGTGGGGGCGATCAACGGCGCACTTGATCGGCTGACCGAGGCATATCAGGCCGAACAGCGCTTTGTCGCCGATGCCGCGCACGAACTGCGCACCCCACTCGCTGTGCTCAGCCTTCATCTTCAGCGCGCGAAGCTGGGAGGCACGCTCGATTGGGGCACGATCGACCATGACGTCCAACAGCTGAACAAACTCGTCGGCCAATTGCTCGATCTTGCTCGCAAGGAACACGCCCGCCAGACGGAGGTCGCGAGCGCTCGGCCGATCGTCAATCTCTCGCGCGTCGCACGCGAGGCGGCCGCGGCAGTCTTCCCGCTGGCGGACGGAGCAGGCCGAAAGCTTGACGTGGAGTTGCCCGACAATCTGGCTGTAAGGGGCTGTTCGGAGGATTTGTACGACATGATCCGCAACCTTCTGGACAACGCGCTGGTCCATGGACGCGGCAAAATCCGACTGGTCGCGGGCGTTGAGATTGGTGCCGGCAATGAGCGACTGGCCTACATCTCGGTGAGCGACGAGGGGGCGGGCGTGCCAGAGGCGCTTGGCGACACCGTGTTTGACCGTTTCCGCAAGGGCAGTCCCGATAGCATCGGCCATGGCCTCGGCCTCGCGATTGTCCGGGAGGTCGCTCGCGGCCACGATGGGAATGTCGCTTTCGAGCCGGGGAGACCGTGCCGGATTAGAGTGGAGATGGCGATGGCCAACAAACCGATCCAAGCCTAACGCATGGCGACGAAGCTGGGGAGCGCGTCCGAGAGGAGGGCAATGCGTTCGATCGGCGATGCCGGCTGATGGTCGACAGCCTGAGCCTCGCCCATGACCGTGATTGCGAGGCCGAGCTCGCCTCCGTTCTCACGGTCGAACTCGCTACCGCGCGATTGCCCGATATGGGATCGCTGCGGGCACGCTTTGCGCCCTCCAGGCGCTGCGGAAAGCCGGATTCCCGGTGCCTAACTAAGCTTAACTCGATCCAGCGATGACGGCGCTGTTGCGTGATGCAGGATGGATGGTCAACCGCAAGCGCGTCGAACGTATCTGGCGGCGCGAGAGTCTGAAGGTGCCGCAAAAGCAGCCCAAGCGGGGCCGGCTATGGTTGAACGATGGCTCGTGCATCCGGCTGCGGCCTGATTATCCGGGGCATGTCTGGGCATACGACTTCGTCGAGGGTCGCACACATGATGGCCGCAAGTTCCGCATCCTGACGATCATTGATGAGGCTATGCGCGGTGGCAAGCTGCGGGCTGGCAAAGGCAACCAGAGCGGAGAGTTCAGGGTGAAGCGGCTGGTGCGCATGAGGAACCTCCATGAAGTGCGTTCAAGGGGCAATACGCGCCCCCTCAATCGAGCGGCTATTTTTGCCGAGGGGTTCGCGGGGCAACTGCGTATATAGTAGATTGCCACGAGGAGAATGGCGTCGTGACTGACATCGAACTTGCGCTTGCGCGACTTGGGAGAGGCCCGATTCCTCCGGCATTGGTGGCGCTCGATGATGCTGTTCTGACCGGCGTGGCTAGGCGACAGCAGGAAGCTGCCCTGGCGCCGCGGTTGATGGGGGTCGCAGGAGCACTCGCGCGTAGCCTGGAGATTGTGTTTTCTCAGCTTCACACACGACGTTTCTCGGGTTTATTCTTTCGTTTTCAGGATTCCCATCATATGCGACTATTGCTTCTTGGCTCCTTTGCGTCTGCCGTGCTCATTTCCGCACCAGCTTACGCGCGTCCGATCCGCGTCGATATTCCCGTACAGATTCAGCCCAATTCCTGGGTCTACATTCAATGGGTCACGGTAAAAGCTGATGGCGGACGCACGATTGTTGCGGGATCCGTCAGCAATAAGAAATGGTTCGCCAACAGACGAGGTGACTTGCATGTCACCTTCGTCAAGGATGGTCAGCAGGTTGCATGTCAGGAAAGCAACTGGAGAAGATATCGATTCCACTCGCGTGGTCAGTGGCACTTCTCTGCCTCGATCGACGTCCCCGTCGCAAATATCGATAGCGTATCGATTGCGCACGTGATCCACGATCAAGGCAGCAATCACACATCGAATGGATCGACGTCATGCTCCGCATAGCCGGACGCTTCACGTCACGGCCAAGCCGGATATTAGCTGTTTTCGGAGTGGGACTGATGCTCGTCGGTTGTGCTTCAGCCTCACCGTTTACGGGCAAAATTGCGCTCGCGTCGGATGACCAGCTCGTCGTTGTCCGGGCTTCCGCGAGACTGAAACAGAATGGCGTTCTCATTGGCGGCGATGTCAGGAGACCCAACTTCCATGCGGGCGTAGTGCCTGGCCACCTCCATGTTGAAGGTAGGGACCGGAATGGCCAGATTATAGCTTCGGCGGAAGCGCCATGGGGTGAGTTCAAAACTCGACGATTTCGCCTTGCCTATTTTCGGGCATTCCTGAAAATCGAAAACCCAGCCGACCTTGCAGCAATCAGCGTCACGAGGGCTTCTGATACGCAGTAGCTTATCATGCCGATATAGTCCGTGGGGCCGTATCGATGCGGTCGAGGGCGGCTGGATAAGGCGGCCCTGGACCAGCGCCGAAAGCTGCCCCGATCAAAAAGCGGATGACTCGTCTCCGCAGGACGTGCAATCAGTCGCGCTAGCGCAGTTTTTTCTCCGACAAGCTCCCGGATGCTGCGGCGGGGCGACCGTCCCTATGTATCCACGCAGAAACTGAATGACGATCGAGCGCCTTCCGCAGACCGATATGTGCTGGAGTCGCGGGGGTGACTTGCGGCGTACGTCGATGGCTAGCCCATACATTGCCAGCAAGAGGCACCGTCAGTTCGTCCACGATGCATGCTCCGTCCAGTTCGAAATGTCTATTTCAGGCACCCGGAAATGATGAACCTATCGTGGAGTGGCATTGATCATTCTGCGTCCGAATTTTTCTGGCGGAACGCCGCCGCCCCAAACCACCGCAGACCGTTGACGATCGGTAAGCTGCTTCGAAGGGCAGCCGGTTTTGTCCAGCAGTGCGGGAGGCGATGATGTTGACACTTACGGCCTGGCTGATCGGGATCGCGTTGCTCGCGGCGTGCGCTTTACGAGACTACTAACCGCACGGGCGGCGCGCAGTCCTCGTCCGCATCTTTGGAAATTGCCGGCGCCGTTGGCAGATCGATACCGTAAACAAGCAGTTGCCCGTCTTGGCCGAGATTCGTTTAAGCTATCCTTTGTCGCTTACCAAAGGCGATAGGTCCGACATATCGATGTCCCGGTTTTCATCGGGCATGACACCCAGGAAGGGCCCAATCCGCGGGATGATTCGTCCCACCGCGGGCGCCGCGTTCCAGGCAGCGGTCCGCTGACCCGAGGTGGCGAGGGTCCCTTGAGGCTCGTCAAACATCGCGATCACGACGTATCGGGGGCGGTCCATCGGAAACACAGCCGCAAATGTGGTGATGAGCGAGCTATGCCGATAGCCGCCAGCGCCCGGCTTCTCGGCCGAGCCGGTCTTGCCGCCCACACGATAGCCGTCGACATCAGCTTTCTTGCCGGTGCCGTCCACCACGATCATACGCAACAGCTCACGCATTCGAGCGCTGGTCGTGGCCGTGAACACTCGTCGACCTTTCGATACTTGCCCTGGCTCCAATCTGATGAGCGTTGCGGGATGCCAGATGCCGCCATTGACCAGCGCCGCATAGGCTGTCGCCAGGTGCAGAGGGGTGACTGCAATGCCATGACCGAACGACACGGTCATTGTAGTAAGGCGGGCCCAGGTGCCTTTCGGCCAGAGAGGCAGGCCTCGCGCTGGCAGCTCTATCTGGGGCCGCTTGTCGAAGCCCAGCGCACGGAGTGTGGCACTTAGCCGTGGCCCCCCGAGCTCATCGCCCACCTGTGCGGTGACGATATTCGAGGAGTGGATCAGCGCTTCGGGGACATTCAGCGAAGGCCCAAAGTTGTGACTGTCGTGAATCTGGAATCCGTCAATCTTCAAGGGAGCACTTGATGGGTAGCGCTGTGCGAGGTCCGTTACGACGCCCGCGTCGAGTGCGGAAGCTATGGTGATCGGCTTGAGCACCGAACCCAGCTCGTACACCTGGTTGGTGACCCGATTGAATATGTTGCCGGTGCTCGCCTCATCGATCAGGTTCGGATTGAAGGAAGGCAATGAAGCGAGGGCGAGGACCTCGCCGGTATTTACGTCAAGAATAATACCGGCTGCGCCTTTTGCCTCGCATTCGGCCATCTCGCGGCCGAGTTCGTCCTCGAGCGCCCCTTGAACGCGAGCATCGATCGACAACACCGCAGGGATACCGCGCGTGTTACGATCCGTCAGGCGTTTGTTATAGACCTTTTCCATGCCCACGTGCCCGCGGCCATCGGCGTCGACAAAACCCAGCACGTTCGCGGCCATCGAGCCCTGTGGGTAGAAGCGCACGTTCTCCCGGGGGGAATTCAAGCGCGGGTTCGCCCAGAGCATGAATTCTGTTGGCATCTTCGGGAAGGATTCTGCGACGAAGATATCCCGGCTTGCCCGATGCGAGCTCGCCCGTCAGCTCGGCGGCGTTCTCATCCGGGAAAATTTTCACCAACTCGGCCGCAACTGCTGCAGGCGACTTGACCAGCGGCGGTCCCTTTTCGGTAATCGCTTTAGGATTGTACCACAAAGCATAAGCCGGAAATGCAAGGGCAAGCGGAACGCCGTTGCGATCTACGATTGTCCCGCGTTTGGGTAGCAGCGCCTCTGCCAGCGAGCGATTCCTCCGCGCTGGTTCGGACAGGCCGACAACGGCAATGCGGAACAGGGAAGTGATAGCGATAAGCGCAAAAAGACACATCAAGATCAGTGCCCGCCGCTTTGCGATAACCAGCAGGCGCTGGCGCGTTTCGTGCAATTCGGCACGGGCGGAGACTGGGATTGGCAAGCTGTGCGACGAAGTCATTCGCGTTTCCCTCCCGCAGTCCGGGCCGGCCATCGCGTTCCGCAGCCTGCACGATCTCGGGTCTGTTCAAGCTAGTCGGAAGTCACCCTCGGTTGGCAGACGGATATTCGACTTTCTGATGCGAAGCCCGCACGATGAGGGCAACGCCGACGATGATCATCGGAACACACAGCCATTGCCCCATGTGCAGTCCTGTCCTGCTGGCGAATTCGGCTAGCTGACTATCCGGCTCCCGGACGAACTCAACGAGGAAACGAAAGGCACCGTAACCCAGGATAAACGACCCCGATAACGTACCAGGTCGATAGCGCGCGCCGGTGAAGCGGAACAGGCACCAGAGCAATGCGAACAGCAAGGGCCCCTCGAGACCCGCTTCGTAGATCTGGCTGGGGTGGCGGGGCAGGGGGCCAGCGCCGGGAAAGACGATGCCCCAGGGAAGGGAAGTGGGCCGACCCCATAGCTCGCCGTTGACGAAGTTGGCGAGACGGCCGAGGAACAGCCCGATGGGTGCGCACATCGCGACATAGTCGATAATTCTCAGCCAGTTGAGCTTGTTGCGGCGGGCGTAGAGCAGGATTGCCAGGGCGACGCCGAATGCGCCGCCATGGAACGACATGCCGCCTTGCCACAGCTTGAATATGTTAAGGGGGTGGGAAATATATGCCTGCAGATCATAGAACAACACATAGGCTATGCGACCTCCGGCAATAATGCCGAGCGTAAGCCATACGATAAGATTGTCTGCGTCGTCACGCGACATCGGCGCGCCGGGTTCGGCAAGCAGCCGCACGAGATAGGACCACCCGAGCATGATGCCGGCCAGATAGGAGAGGCTGTACCAGCGCAGTGCGAAAGGCCCGATCTGAAGGAACACCGGGCTAAGGTGAAGGGAGGAGAACTGGATCGCGGTATAAGCAGATGCCGCGAGACTCATGGCAAGCGTCCGTTCTAAAGGCGGAAGCGCTCCTTGGCACCTTTTGGATTCGCCCTCAAACGGTATTCCCTTTCATGCATTCAACTATTCCCCGGAGCTGGATCCGCAACGTGCAGCCAGCTGGCCATGATTGACCGATTGCTCCGAACCGCGGGGGTCGTCGCGGCTGCCAGGCGGCTTTTTCGATCGAGTGAAGCCAGTTTCATTCTTCTTGCTGTGGGAGTTGGGATCGCCGCGGGATTGCTAGCCGCGATGCTCGGCAAGCTCGCACGCCTCATGCAGTCAGCGCTCTACGGTCTAAACGCCGAAGACCGGCTGAGCGGGTTGGCGAGTATTGAGCCAGTGCGGCTTCTAGCTTTGCCAGCCGGTGGCTTACTGCTGGGGGCGATTCTTTTGATGATCCGCAATCGCCAGCGCACGGCGGTCGATGTCGTCGAAGCGAACGCGCTCCACGGAGGTCGCATTCCCTTGCGAGATACGGTTCTGGTTTCCAGCCAGACGTTAATTTCGAACGGGTGCGGTGCGTCGGTGGGATTGGAAGCCGCATACGCACAGGCGGGTGGCGGCGTTGCCTCGCTCGTTGGAAGATGGCTCAATCTGCGGCGAAACGATGCGCGTGTTCTGGTCGGGGCCGGTTCGGGTGCTGCAATTGGCGCCGCCTTCGGTGCCCCGCTAACCGGTGCCTTCTACGCGTTTGAAATTGTGATCGGAGCCTACACGCCGGCGAGCATTGCCCCGGTCGTCGCAGCAACGATTGCCGCCGTCGTCACAGCGCGGACCTTGGGCGAGACACCTTATCTCATCGCTGCCGTCAGCAGCCAACACTTGGCGACCATCGATTATCTGCTCTATGCCGTGCTGGGCCTTATCGCAGCTTTGGTGGGAATTGCGCTCATGCGCCTCGTATCGCTCGCCGAAGCAGGCGTGCGGCGCAGTCCGTTGCCCGAGTGGCTGCGTATGGCGATGGGGGGGGCTCTTCTCATCCCCATAGCAATGATATCTCCCCAGGCGCTTTCGGCCGGGCATGGCGCGCTTCATCTGACGATCGGCGGGCAGTTGGCACTCCAAGCCCTGGTTCTTGTATTTCTCCTCAAATGTCTGGCGTCGATCGTTTCGCTAGGCTTCGGTTTCCGGGGCGGACTTTTCTTTGCTTCGCTTTTTCTGGGCGCGTTGCTCGGTCAGATCTGCGCTGCGATATGGTCGCTCATTCCGGGCGTCGTGCCCGTGTCGCCGGTGGACGCTGCCCTCGTTGGCATGGCAGCTCTTGCCGTGGCGGTCGTCGGCGGACCGATGACTATGTCCTTCCTCGTTCTCGAAGCGACTCATGATTTCGAGATTACCGCCATCGTCCTGACAGCCGCTCTCTGCTCCAGCGCACTCGTACGCGAACGCTTCGGCTATTCCTTCTCGACCTGGCGCCTTCATCTGCGCGGCGAGATTGTTCGGAGCGCACGTGACATCGGCTGGATGCGCTCATTGACCGCGCGAAGGATGATGCGAGCTGCACCCGCTACCACCCTTCCGACATTGTCCATCGCCGAGTTCAGGTCGCAGTTCCCCTTGGGGTCGACGAGCCGAGTGCTGCTCGAGGATGGCGAAGGACATTACGCCGGCCTGGTACCCACAGCTTCCGCTTTTGCCGGCGACGGTGATGGGTCTCGACCAGTGTCGGATCTTGCGATCCTGCAAGAGTCCACCTTGGCACCGGATCTGGCCATTGGCGCGGTGATGGAGCGCTTTGATGAAAGCGCTGCCGACGATCTGGCTGTTGTCGACGCGGAGGGCCGAATTCTTGGAATGCTGACGGAAAAATATGTACGGAAGCGGTACGCCGACGAAGTTGATCGCGCGCAGCGAGAGCTTTACGGCGAGAATTGATCGCACCTCCTCCAATTCAGCGCGTAGACGATGCGATACCCTTTCCTGCGGCATCGTCTCGTCATAGATATCCATCGCTTGAGCCAAAAGGGTTCCGCCAATTACCTCGCTGCGCGGGCAAAGGCTGACAAGTTCGGCAAGCGCCGGAACTTTTCGGCCAGATCGCGGATACGCACTTCATAGCTGGTCTGGCTGACGGGCCCGACCTTCAGCCGAAGTTGCACAGCGTGCCCCGCAGAACGCACTCGATGTCCAGCAACTTGCGCTGAACGAGGGCACGGCTTGGCAGCAGCATCCTTTGCTTCTGAGTCGCCAGCGTCTATGACGTGCACCGGCTTGAAGAGGCCTGCGCGCATCATCTGCGCGATGTCGCGGGTGTCATTATGATCAGACTTGCTGATCTGCTGGGCCTTCAGCAGCACCTTCAATGCCGCGCCTCAACGCATACCCTGGGCGAGCCTGCCTCGGTCAGGGCGCTCACCCGCCATTGCGACAAGGGTCCTACCTCGATCCCGACGCGAATCTAGTCGCTACTGACGGATGCCAGCAGGGTGACGATGTCATCTAGTTCGGTTTCTACCTTCCGCTCGCATAGAACCGTGCATTGCGTCGTCCACCACGCACACTGACATCTCCTTCACCGAGACATCCAGACCTGCAATATGCGCCATCGCCATCATTCCTTCCCTCGATACCCGAGGCCAGGCTCGACCCAAACCACGGCATCCTAAGTGAAGGACTGCAATTTCTTCTGCGCTAAATCGCAGCCGCCGCGATACACCATCTACGTCGGCGTATGATGACACTAGGATCGGATCCTCGCTGATCGCCACGAAACAGTAGCGGCTGCAGCCGTCAGTAGCGCGCCGAATACCAACCCAAGGCGAGGCGCTGCATCGACGTTTGTCCTGGTAAAAACCTGCGTGAGCAGCAACGCACCCAAAGTCTGCCCCAGCAGACGCGCGGTTCCCAGAAGCCCGCCTGCGGCAGCGCTGCGCTCAAGCGGAGCGGCAAGAAACATGCTGCTATTGTTCGCGACCTGGAACAGGCTCGATCCGAGACCGCAGACGATACCCGCCGCGATCAACGGCAGTATACGAGCAGAGAAAGGGGTGAGAGGGCATCGATCGCCAGCCCGGCGGCCAGGCTCGCTCCGCCGACACCGCACAATCGGGCGCTCGAAAGGCGGTCGACCAGTCGGCTGCTGACCGGCGCCGCAAGTGCGTTCGCAAGCGGCCACGATGTCATGCAAATCCCGACCATCGAGATCGGTTGCCCGAAACCATGTTGGAGATGAAAGGGCAACGCGAGAAGGCCCGTGGTCTGGCCCGCGAAACAGCATACAGATACTAGAACGGAAGTCCGGAAGCACTGAAGGCGCAAGAGATCGATGGGCAGAAGCGGCGTCATTTTCGGCAGCTCGCGCCTGATCACGACGGCCAGAGCAAGAATAGCGGCTAGCACCAGGACAGCGCTCGCCGCCGGCCTATGCCGCATTGCTTCGACACCGACGATGACGCTCCCGAACGAGAATGCGATCAAACCCATGCTGATGAGATCGAGTTCCCCTCCAGAGCGTTCCGCCCGCGGCAACGATCTCGTCGCCGTCAATACTGCCGCACCGACGGGAAGGTTCGCCAAGAATAACCAGCGCCAGCCGCCGACCGAGATGATGAGCGCGCCCAACGTCGGCGCTGCCGCGGGTCGCAAGTGCGACTGCCATGGCGTTCCAGGCGATGGCGGAAGCGAAGCGATCCGGTGGGAGGAACTGGCGCAGCAAGGCCACGGCCAGCGAAAGTATGGCTGCAGCGCCAAGTCCCTGAATCGCGCGCGCGATGACAAGCATTTCCAGGGACCTCGCCGCCGCGCACGCGACCGAGGCTGCCGTGAACAGCGCTACCCCTGTGGCGAAAACCGAACGGAGTCCGAAGCGCGCTCCGATCGTCACGCTAGGAAGCAAAGCCATGAGAAGCGCCGCCTGATATGCCGTTACAATTCGCATGGTGACAGCAGGAGATGCATCGAGTTCATTGCCGAGCGTCGGAAGCGCCATACTGACCGCGGCCGTGCCGAAGACGACGAGCACGGTCGAGCCCAGCACCGTGGCGACAGCGATGCGGTTTGCTGCCGGTCGCATAGGTACGGCGATCGACAGCTTGGTCATGCTGCGGCCATCCACATGCCGTTCCGCAGCGCATAGCGCGTCATGAGACCCGCGCTCGCTTCGTCCTTGAGGTCACGCTCCGTGAACCGGAACAGCACGGCCGGGCCTTGCAAGCAAAGCGTATCGTGAATGTCGCCCGGCAGGTAGATATGCGCCATGCTTGGCTGCAAGACGGTCGAACTCCGCTTCACAAGCTGCGACCCGCGGCCTGGGCCGCCGATGCGAGCGTAAGTCCCCATCTCTACCTCGCCGTGCTGAACTGCGTAGATAACCCAGCTCCGCCCGTAATCGTGCGGCGACCGATAGACGCCTTGCTGTTCGACGTGGGTCTGCAGCACGAAGCCATTGTCGGGATCGCGGTAGAGTTCCTGGCTAGCCGGATTGGCGCGGTTAATCTCGGCGAGCCAGGTTTCTGTGCTATCGGTTTCGGAAAGCACCGCCATGTGACGACAGCAATTGGCAATCACCTGCGCACCCACAGATTTCCAATCGCGGCTGATCGCGGCGACGCACACTTCCAGCGAAGTCTTGGTCATTGTGGTCTCCTGCTTTCCGTTTCGATGAAAGAAGGATAGGCCGCCGCGATATATGGCGGAATACGCATCGTTTGCATTCAATACATGCGTCAAACGCCGTATCAGGAACCCGGGATCGCGTTATAGCAGTCTGATGGTCCGACCCGATCTCAATCAGCTCGTGACGCTTGACGTCGTCCTGACCGAGGGGAGCGTTGCGAAGGCAGCACGGCGCATGCAGTTAAGCCCGTCTGCCATGAGCCGGGCACTTGCGCGCCTTCGCGAGACGGTGGGCGATCCGCTCCTCGTTCGCGCTGCGTGGAGAAGTGCAACGGCTCGTTCTGGAGGCGGAGGCCGTGCTTCGCCCTGCCGAACAGCTGGTTCCCGAAAAGTTGGCCCGAACCTTCACGATACGGGCGAGCGACGGATTTGCGGAGAGCTTCGGCCCCGTGCTCATCGGCCGCGACGCTCCTGGGGTCCACCTTCGCTTCGTACGCAAACTCGACAGAGACAGAGCGGCGCTGCGCGAGGGCATCATCGACCTCGAGACAGGTGTCGTCGGAGGCGATGTGGGGCCCGAGGTTCGTACGCAACTTCTGTTTCGGGACCAGTTCGTCGGCGTAGTTCGTCAGGATCATCCCTTGGCCAGCGGCAAGGCGACACGGGCGGCCTATTCAAATGGACGGCACATCTTGGTCTCGCGCGACGGTAAGAGCAGCGGCCCCGTGGATGAGACCCTGAGGGAGGCCGGTCTCAAGCGAGAAATCGTCGCTTCGGTGGACGGATATGCGACAGCGTTGATGCTGGTGCGATCATCTGAACTCATCGCTTCGGTACCCGAGCGGCATACCGAACCCCTTAGCAGGCTGTTGAAAAAGGGTTTCGAGCAGTGGTGGCGAGCAACATGGAATCTCGGATCAGCACATTAAAGCACGATCGATTCAAGATGGCGCCGAGTTGGCTTCGATTGTTGCTCGACAATGCGGTCGCTCCGACTTTTTCAACAGCCTGTTAGGGCCGGGCTGCACACATTTGCCTTACCAGTAAAGATGCCGCCGCTAGCGATCTCGCTGATGTGGCATCCGCGACAGGATGCGGATTCCGGACACCGCTGGCTGCGAGGATGCCTTCAGGATGCTTGCATCGTTTCGAAAGCGGCTGATCGAGGTAAAGCACTCTATTGATCGGCAGGTTGTAACGACTTGCGAGACTAGAGCCGGAAGGGCGGCACATCGTCGGAAGTCGTTAGATTCCCATACTGAAAGTCATGTTGGTCACGTCAATATACAAGAAATAAAAAGCGGGCGGTGCCAAGCACCGCCCGCTGAGTTTGAGGCGGGACTCGCACCGCCCGGTTCTGGAAAAGTCGTTCAGAAGTTGATCGTACCCTCCACCCCAAAAGTCCGGGGCGGATTGAAGTTGGCGTAGTCGCCGAGGATCGCTGCATTGGCGGCCGACCGGCGATAGATGTGGGTCTCGTTGAACAGGTTGCGGCTCCACACCGACAGCGTCGCGGTGGTGCCGGCACGGCCCATCGGGATTTCGGCCAGCGCGATGCTTCCGTTGAATACGAGGCTGCTATCGGTCTTCACCGTTTCGGACTGGAAGCTGTACTGCGGATCGGCATAGGCGCCGTCCAGATGGAAGCGGACCGCCGTGCCCGAGCCGCCCACCGGCACGTCTACGTCGACAAAGCCCGAAGCGGCGTTCTTGGGCGTATAGACGATGAACACGGGCGCCAGCACGGTGGTAGTCGCTGAGCTGAGGAACGGATTCACCGTCGCCGGCACGCGGGTATAGGTGTAGGCATAGGATGCGCCAAGCGTCACCTGGTCGATGGGGTGGATCGTCAGGTCGGCTTCCAGGCCGCGGATCTTGGTCGTCCCCGGCGCGTTGCGCGTCTCTTCCGTATGCAGGTTAAAGGTCGGACTGGCGGGATTGGTATCGACGTTGTCGAAGTCGATCTGGGTACCCTTGCGGTCCATAATGTAGCCCGCGAGGTTGAGGCGCACCTTGCGATCGAAGAACTGCATCTTCGCGCCCGCTTCATAGGATCGCACCGATTCCGGCCCGAAGGCGGCGAAGGTCTGCGAGCGGTCGTTGGCGCCGCCGGCGCGGTAGCCGGTCGCATATTTGATATAGAGGTTGATGTCGGGCGCCGCGTCCCAGGCCAGCGTCACCATCGGGTCAAACCGGCTCTGCGAGAAGGCGAAGGGGAAGTTCGTGGTCAAGCCGTTGACGACAGTCAGCGTGCCCTCGCGCTTGTCCTTGGTCCAGCGGCCGCCTGCGGTCAGATGAAGCTGCTCGAAGCCTGCCGGGGTGAAGGTAGCCTGGCCGAACAGGGCATAGCTCTTCGCCTTGGCAGAGCTGTCGCGCTGGCGGAACCAGTCTGCCGGATCCCAGCCCTGGTTGGCCGAAGTGATCGGGCCGGAAACGTCGCCTTGCAATATGGTGTAGGCGGTGCCGTTGGCGTTCCACTGGTTGGAGGCCGGCGTCGCAGCCCGCTCGGTCGCATGTTCGTTGTAGTAGTAGCCGCCGACGACCCAGTCGATCTGCGGCATGGATCCGACGAGTTGGACTTCTTGGCTAAATTGGTTCTGGCCGAGGTAGGACAGGCTGTAGCGACTGAACTTGGTGTTAGGCGCGAAGATCGTGCGGTGCGCCCCTCCCGAATTGTCGTACTGGATCGTGCTGACCTTCCGCCACGCGGTGATCGACCGCAGCTGGATGCTCGGTGCGATGTCGTATTTCAGCGTGCCCATGAAACCCTGCGTGCGATCGACGCTGTACTGCTGCGGCACACCGATCTCGGCGGTCTTCTGCCGATTGTCCCCGCTGACCACGACAAGCGGCGACAGTGGCGCAATACAGGCCGAGCAGGCAAGGCCGGTGGTCGGCGAGGTCAGGACGCCCGCGCCGTTATAAACGCCGACGACGCGGCCCTGCGGGTTGTAGTTGACCAGTTGGCTGTAGAAAGGAGTGTTCTCGTCTTTCGCCTTGTCGAAGGAGAGGTCGAGGCTCAGGCCTTCGAACGGCTTCCACAGGGCCTGGATACGCCCCCCGACGCGGTTGTAGGCGTTCCAGCCGAGCTGGCCGACGAGCGGGTTCCTGGTCGTCGCGCCCTGGTGCTGCATGACGCCGTCGATCTTGATCGCGATATTGGCGAACTCCGGCAGGTCGAGGTGCGCTTCGCCGGCGTACTGCCCGTAGTTGCCGACGCCGGCCTTGACGCGGCCGTCGAACTCGCCGGTGGGCGCCTTGGTAACGATGCTCAGGGCACCACCCTCGGTGTTACGACCGAACAGCGTGCCCTGGGGGCCCTTAAGAACCTCGATGCGCTCGACGTCGAACAGAGCGGCATTCAGACCCTGTGAGCGGCCAAGGTAGACACCGTCGATATAGACGCCGACGCCGGTGTCGCGCGCGGTTTGGTTCTGGTCGAAGGGAACGATGCCACGGATGCCGACAGTCAGCGCCGACTGGCGCGCCTCGAAGGTCGCGACGCGAAGCGAGGGGATCGAGCCCTGCGCAAAGTCGATCAGGCTCTGGACGTGCTGCTTCTGAATGTCCGCCGCGCCGACGACGTTGATTGCGATCGGCGTCTTCTGGAGATTGGTTTCGCGCTTTGTGGCTGTGACGACGATGTCGTTGAGACCGCTGGCGTCGGCAGCGGCCGCATCCGCCGATCCCGTGTCGGCATGCGCCACGCCACCCAGAATCGCCAGTGCGGCCAGCGGAAGCGTGGCCAGAACCCGTTGATACCTCATTATTCGTAGCTCCCCGAAGGCGCAGGGCAATCCGGGAATCGGGGCCCAGCAAGGTCAGTAACTTTCGTTACGGGCGCCAGTATCTTTTAATGACTACAGTTATGTGACGGCAGGTGACGGTATCGGGAAACTCGCCGCACTGCCCGCGCAGGCGCGATTGACTGCACGGCTGCAAGTGGCATTCAGGCGCCGCTATCTAAAGTTTCCGAAGGCTGCGAACTTGAACCAAAGCTTGACCCGGTCCCGATCCGGCCGATTCCTGGCCGGCACGCGCGTGGCGATGGCGCTGCTGTTCGGCTTGTGGATATGGCTGAATCCAAGCGAAGCGGCCGATGAGGTGCCCGCAACAATACCGTTGTTCGAGGTGTATCTGATCTTCGCGGTCGGCACACTGGCGATTGCCTACAAAAGCTGGTGGTTCGAGCATCGCCTGGCATTGCCGGCCTTCGTCATCGACGTCGCCACCTTCGTTACCGGCCTCGCCATCACCGAAGCAGTAGCGCTGGATTTTTTCAGCGCCTTCATGACCTTTTTCGTGTTTCTGACGCTCAGCTCTGCGGTGCGGTGGAACAGGCACCGGGCGCTAGCGGTCGCTGGTCTGCTCGCGCTCTGTTTCCTCCTCGCCGGAATGCTGGTCGATTGGCGCGGGCTTCAGATCGACCTGCCGAAGTTCGCGCGGCGCTTCGGCTATTTGGTCATGCTATCGATAATGCTGATCTGGTTTGCAGCCACGCGAACCCGAGCTCAGGCTCCGCGCTTTGTCTGGAAATCTGCAACGGACTGTGACGATCCGCTGGGCAAAGGCCTTGCCTACGCCGTGCAGACCTATGGCGCAGGCGGCGGAGCGCTCGCCTGGCTTGGCGAAGGCGAGCGGCATCCGCGGCTGGTGCACACGGGTGCAGTCGATATGGAGGAACCGCCTCGCAGGCTGGACCATCTGGATAGCATCGACAATCCTCTGCTCTTCGACATGAAGCGCGGACGGCGCCTGGCCTTGGACAGCCAGGACCGGCTGTCAGGGGATCGCGCCGTGCGGCCCGACAACATGGCGGATGCGATCGGGGTCGACGAGGGTCTCTCCATTCCGATCTTCAGCCGCACGGGCCGGGGGGCAGCTCATTCTCGCACACATCGATGGCCTATGTTCTGACGATCTACTTCCGGCCCGAGCCGTGGGGCGCGAGATCGCCTCCGCGATTGATGACGAAGAGACCGAAGCGCTCATACGCGAAGTGGCGATGTCGCGCCTGCGATCGCAGATCGCTGCCGATCTTCACGATAGCGTCGTTCAGACCCTCGCCGGAGCGAGTTTCCGGCTCGAAGCACTGAAGGAAAATCCCGCAGCCGGCGCGGCGCGGTCCGAGATAACGACGATCAACGCCGCGATCGCGGCCGAGCAGACCCATGTCCGCACGATGATCGACAAGCTGCGGCGCGGCGTGGTTCTGCCCGGCGAACGGAACCTCTATCAGGAAATCGCGGCATTGACCGAGCCGCTGGGCGCACAATGGAAAATCGAGATCAGTGCGGAAGAGCCGGCTGAGCCGATAATCCTGTCCTCGGCCCTGACGTTCGAAATCCAGCAGATCCTCCGCGAGGCTGTCGCCAATGCAGTGCGCCACGGCCGAGCCAGGACAGTTCACGCCAGCTTTGCCACATCGGAGCGAGGCACGTTGATCCTGACGATCATCGACGATGGGAGAGGCTTCCCCGTTGACGGCAAGGCCATGCCCCGGTCGATTTCGGATCGGGTATCGCTGCTCGGCGGCACGATGCACCTGGCTTCTTCGCCCGGAAACACTGGAATCACCATCGTCATCCCGATAGCGAGGGCGGCATGAGCCGCATCCTCATCGCCGACGATCACGAGTTCCTGCGCGCCGGCCTGGAAGCCGTGCTGGGCAGCCTGGGGCACATCGTGGCCGCCTCTGTCCCGGACGGCGATACGGCTCTCACCGCAATCGAGAAGAGCGATCCCGAGATCGTCATCCTCGACATCCGGATGCCAGGTCGGACCGGCGTGGAAGTGCTCCAGAGCCTGAGGGCAAAGGGCGACCGCCGTCCCATCCTTCTGCTGGCGGCCGAAGTCGACGATCGTAGCCTGGTGGCGGCCATCGACGCCAAGGTCGACGGCATCGTCCTGAAAGGCGAGAGCGCCGGAACACTGCAGCAGGCGATCGAAGCGGTGGTAGCCGGCAAGCGCTTCATCGACATCGCCCTGATGGATCGCGCCTTCGAGCTGGTATCCCAGCCCCCTGTCCGGAGGGCTTTGGACGCGCTGTCGCCACGCGACCGCATCATAGTCGAGCGGGCAGCAGCGGGCCTTCGCAACAAACAGATCGCGGAAGAACTCGGCATTTCGGAAGGTGCGGTGAAGATCTTCTTGCACCGGGTGTACGACCGGCTCGGCGTGAGCAACCGAACCGAACTCGCCCAACTCGTACTTCGCGTCACGATGTCGAAATAGATGCCCGCTTCAAAATTCTATCTAGAAGCCGCCGGACAGCTCAGCCAAACACCATTGCGCTCAGTCGAGAATTCGGATCGCAACACTCTTTAGTCATATCTAGGAAATTTTATCTGCAAATCATAATAGGCTTCAGGAAACCTTTGAAGTGCATCGTAAATATAGATCGCAGAGTCTAATTATGCGACGGTCGCGAAAAATTTCACGGTCATTAACGCCGGATTATTCGTCTATATCCGAATGTGGTTGATCCGATAAAATCTGAGAGTCGCGCGGTCGGTCGGCCAGGAAATTTCAAGCCATTTGCACTGAGACTGGACGCGATCGAAAAATCGTCTCCACTACTTTCAGAAATAGTCAGAAAGTGTGAGGCTTACCACCCTTCCGTCCAACAGTCCGAGCTGGATGGCCTTGCCGGCAGGACCATATCCGAAACGCTGTCCCCGCGCGGGATAGGTCGTCGTAATTTGCCTGCCATCGATCGACTTGATTACGTCCCCCTCCCTCAAACCCGCATTCCAGCCGGGACTGTTTCGCGCCACATGAACCACACGAATGCCGTCCGGTGCGCGCTGGCCGCCAAGACCCGAACGATCCTTCGGAAAGTCCGCGGCGAGCAAGGCGGCATCTGCCATGAGATGAAATGTCTCATTGCGCAGCCTCATGAACACGTCGAAAGCGCGGAAGAAAGGCCAACCGACATAAATGGGCTGCGCCATTTCCCAGTCTTCAAGGATATGGACAGGCAGAGATTTCAAATGAAATGGTCCCATCTTCACGTCATTGATGCAAAAGATCTCGCCGAGTGAGGTTCCTTCGATTCCGGCAGTCACAGCAGTAGATGTCCGGCGCCCGTTCAGCAGACCGGTCTCGCGCACGAAATCGGCCGACATCATCATGGTGACGTTGCTGCCCAGGTCGACGATGGCATCGCCGTGATGGTGCCCTTCGATTGTGAGCGCGATCGCAGGAAATCCCTCGTTTGCGCCGTAGAGGTTCACCTGCTTGTGATCAGGACCAATGGGCGTATGTCCTGGCTTGAACGCCCGCATCCGTTTGCCGACAAAATCAACTTGAAGGTCGATCGACGTCAGAACGTCCTGACCGACCACGAATGGCAGATCTAGCCGGTTGACTGCCTCCATCTGCGCGAGATCGAAACCGCCTATTGCCAGATGCTTCACCGAGACGCCGAACATTTCGAACGAGTCCAACTTGTAGAGTTCGCCGGGAAGCTGTTCGGTGAATGTCTGCACGAGTGTCTGCCCGAGGTATGGCAAACCCATTTCGAGAGCCAGGTCGTGCCGGAGGATACTGCGCAGACTGCCGCTATCGACGACCGCTCGCAGGGTGCGTCCGTTTATGGAGACAGGAACGGTAAGATAGCGATCGCGGTCGAGGTCCAGCGGATACCACCCGGGCTCCGGTGTCGGCGCCGATGCGCCGAGAGAGCCGGAAATTCCCAGCACGGGCAAGGCAAGCGCGATGGTCAGCATTGTCTGTCGCCGAGAGATGAGTGGCATGAGGCTCTCCGTTGTTTCAATTTAGCCTGCGGTGTGATGAGACTTTGCGCTCAGCGCATCGGCTTCGGCCTGCCCGCTCCAGCCACCGCCCAGGGCTTTGAAGAGCGCCACGCTAGCCAGGAGGCGCCGCGTCGCGAGCTGGATAGACTGGCGGCGCGTTCGCAGCGCGGTCGTCTGCGCCGCAATGACGTCCAGGTAGCTGACTGCGCCCTTCTGGTACCTGTCGAGCGCCAGCCGTTCGACCTGGGCTGCCTGGCGTTCGGCTCTAGATTCGGCTTCGCTCTCGTCTGCGAGGTGATGCGTAGCGGAAAGGCCGTCTTCCACCTGCTCGATGTCGGCAAGCACCCCGCCACGATAATCGGCCGTCGCCTGCGTCCACTGCGCCTTGGCAACGCCGAGCCGCGCCCGGTTTCGGCCGCCGTCGAACAACGAGACGAGCGCACCGGGGCCGATCGACCAGAACAGGTTCGGCGCGGTCAGGAGACCGGCAATCGCCGTACTCTGGAAGCCGCCGCTGCCGCCGAGTGAAAGCGCCGGAAAGAATGCGGCTTTCGCGGCTCCGATCCGGGCGTTCGCAGCGATCATGCGCTGCTGCGCCGCCGCGATGTCGGGCCTTCGTTGCAGGAGCGTGGAGGGAATATCCGCCGGCACCGCCGGCAAGGCAATGAGCCCGGATCGCGGCGTGATCGCGAATGTCGAGGCGGAAGCGCCGACAAGGCTAGCGATGGCGTGCTCGGTAAGCGCACGGGCATTCTGCAGATCGGCCAGTTGCGCCTCGGCCTCGGCCAGCTGCGTGCCCGACTGCCCCGTTTCCATCGCATTGGCGATTCCGCCGACGAACCTGTGCCGGGTCATGCGATCGGCTTCGGCATAGGCGAGCACGGCCGAGTTCAGGAGGTCGATCTCGTTGTCGTATCCGCGCAAGGCAATGTAGCTAGCCGCGAGCCGGGCTTCGAGGCTGAGGCGGATCGCCGCGAGATCATCACCGCTCGCCCGGGCCATCGCGCGGCTGGCGACGACGGTGTTGCGAATGCGTCCCCACAGGTCGATGTCGTAGGATACTTCACCCCCGACATCGGCCGCACCGTAGAGATCAGGCTGGTTGGCTCCGCGCAGCGGACGATTGTCGGATTGGCGGTTGCGCGTGAAGTCGACGCCTGCCCCCAACTGCGGAAAGAGGCCGGACCGCGCCTGCAACAGATCGGCCTGGGCTTGATCGTAGCGACCAAGGGCGGCTTCTAGCGTCGGGCTGTCCTTCTGCACTCTCGCTTCGAGATCATCGAGTTGAGCATCCCGGAACGCGGTCCACCACTCTCCCGAAGCGGGCATCGCTTCGCCCGCGGGGACCACAAGCCACGTACCGCTTTCCTTGTAGGCGGCGGGCATCGCGATCTTCGGTGGCTGGTAGGCGGGCGCCATGGAACAGCCGCCGAGCGCAGTCAGGCACAGGACAACGGACAGGGGGGCCCGGCTAGGCATGCTGCCTCCCGCTCACCCGGACCTGCTCGCCTTCGGCGATCGAGTCCGTTGGGTTGTCGACTAGGCTCGTGCCCGGCGAAAGGCCGGCGACGATTTCGACCGTTCCGCCGCTGTCGCGCCCGATCGTCACCTTGTGCAGATGGATCCGCGAGTCCGGGCCGACCGTCGCCACCTGCATGCCTGCCGCGCGGAAGATGAGCGCGCTCGACGGGACAGTGAGCGCGCCGCGCTGGCGGGGTATCGCGAAGTTGACCTGCGCATAGCCGCCGGGCTTGAGCAAGGCGCCGGGATTGTCGGCCACCAGCTGGACCTCGAGCGTGCCCGTCTGCGGATTGATTGCGTCCGAAGTGCCGACCACCCGCGCATCGAACTGCTGTTGCGGGTAGTCGGGAACCCCGACCTTGGCCGTCAATCCCGGCGTCATCGCCGCCCCATAGGCTTGCGGCACCGAGACATAGAGACGGATGCGGCTGGCGTCGGCCAGGGAGAACAGCGGCTGCTGACCGCTCGCCCCCGGTCCCACGAGATCGCCGATGTCCGCGTTGCGCGCCGTCACGACGCCCGCAAATGGCGCGCGGATCGTCGCATATCCTTTCATCGCGAGCAGACGGCGCAGATCCGCCTCGGCCCCTTTCACCGCCGCGAGCTTGACGGCAAGATCGCCGTTCTTCTCGTCGGCCTCCTGCTGCGAGACCGAATGGTCGCCCAGCAGGTCGTTCCAGCGGCGGGCCGTGCTTCGGGCGAGCGAAGCGCTTGCCCGGGCACGGGTCAGGGCCGCCTGCGCCTGCTCGATCTGCTGGTCGAGCTCGGGCGTGTCGATGAGCCCGAGGGGCGTTCCGGCCGACACCAGGGCGCCGATGTCCTTCGACCAGGAGCGCACATAGCCGTTCACCCGGGCGAAGAGGCGCGCGGCATTCCATGCGGCCATGGTGCCGGGCAAGGTCAGGGATTGACTGCCATCCGACGACCGCACGGAGACCAGCGACACGTTCGGCACTGCCCGCGCCTGTGACCATTCGCTGGCCCGGACGGTTTCGCTAGAGCGCAGGGTCAGCCCGGCGATGACGACGATCGTGGCAGCGATGCCGGCGACCAGCCCTGCCCGCTTTAGCCCTTTCGGCACAGTTGGAGGTGGGACCGGATCGGACGTGTCATTGTGCATGAACGGGATTTCCTTCGGGAGCATGAGGCCGCGCACCGGGCGCCGGGCGATGCCGGCGATGGGCGATGGAGAAGACCACCGGGACGAAGACGAGAGTGGCGACCGTCGCGAAGATGAGCCCGCCGATCACCGCGCGCCCGAGCGGCGCGTTCTGCTCGCCGCCTTCGCCGAGACCGAGCGCCATCGGTGCCATGCCGATGATCATGGCCAGGGCAGTCATCAGGACCGGGCGGAACCGGGTCGCCCCCGCCTCCGCCGCCGCACGGGCCGCATCGCCCAGGACTGCCAGGCGGTCTCGCGCAAAGCTGATGACGAGGACCGAGTTCGCCGTCGCCACGCCCATGCACATGATCGCACCGGTCAAGGCCGGGACGGAAAGCGGCGTATGGGTCGCGAACAGCATCCAGTTGATGCCGGCGAGCGCAGCAGGCAGGGCGGAAATGATGACCGTGGGGTCCGTCCAGCTCTGGAAGTTCACCACGATGAGCAGATAGATGAGCGCGATGGCACCTATCAGCCCCAGGATCAGCCCGGTAAAGGCGGTGTTCATCGTCTCGACTTGTCCCCGCAGCACGACACTGGCGCCGGCCGGGAGCTGCGAACGGGTGGCATCGATGATCTTCTGTACGTCTGCCGCTACGGCACCAAGGTCACGGCCTTGCGGCGTCGCATAGACATCGAAGGCGGGCTGTACCGCGTAGTGCGAGATGACGGCCGCCGAAGGCTCGCGATGCATCGTCCCCAAGGCACCGAGCAACTGGTAGTTCTGGGGCTTGGCGCCGGATACCGGCAAGTTGTCGAGATCGGCGATGCTGTCGGTGCGATATTGCGGCGTCTGGATGACGATGGGGTAAGAGACCCCGTTTCGTGGATTGAGCCAGAACGCAGGTGCGACCTGGAAGCTGCCGGCCAAGCTGACCGACAGGCTTCTGGTTACGTCGTTTTCCGTTATGCCGACCCGGTCCGCTGCCGCGCGATCAACATCGAAGCGCAGTTCCGGGTAGTCGCTGGCCTGCTGCAGCCTCACGTCCGCGATGCCGGCCACATGGCGCATTCGCCGTGCAAGATCGCGGGCATAAGCCTCGTTCGCCCGCACGTCGGTTCCGGTCACCATCACGTCCAGGGGAGCCGGCGAACCGAAGTTCAGGATCTGGCTGATGATGTCCGCCGGGAGGAACGAGAAAGTCGAACCGGGGAACGAGACAGGCAGACGTTCGCGCAGTTGGCGAATGGTGCCCTCGGTCGGATGATGGTCCTTCGCCAGCGTGATGAGGATGTCGCCGTCCTGCGGTCCGATCCCGCCCGTGTTCGAATAGGCGCGATTTATGCCTGACACGGGCAAGCCGATGTTGTCGACGATGGAGACGAGTTCGCCGGCGGGGATGGTCTCGCGGATGCGCGCCTCGACAGCATCAAAGAGCGCGGCCGTCTCCTCCAGCCTGGTGCCCACCGGAGCGCGGACGTGCAGGCTGATCTGCCCGCCGTCGAGCGTCGGAAAGAAGTTGCGGCCCAGGAAGGGCACCAGAGCGAGCGACAGGAGCATGAAGCCAAGGAAGGCTGGGACGAAAACGCGCCGTCTCGCGAGCGCATAGGCCAGTACGGACACGTAATAGTCACGCGCTGCCTCGAAGCGCCGCTCGAAACCCTGCTGCAGACGCCGGAACGGATGCCGCCCGGCGGGTCGTCCGGCCATTGCGTCGTGACTGACCATGATGTGCGGCGTGTGCTGTGTCGCGTGGTCACGCAGGAGATAGTTGCTCAACGTCGGAACGAGCGTCCGCGAGAGCACGAAGCTCGCGATCATCGCGAAAACCACCGCCTCGGCCATCGGGGCAAAAAGGAAGCCGGCGATGCCCGGCAGGAAGAACATCGGCACGAAAGCGATGCAGATGCACAGAAGCGAAACGAAGGCAGGGCCAACAATCTGCTCGGCGCCATCCATGATCGCCTGGCGCACCGATTTTCCCTGCTCGAGATGCCAGTTGATGTTCTCGATCGTCACGGTCGCATCGTCGACCAGGATGCCCACCGCGAGGGCCAGCCCGCCCAGGGTCATGATGTTGAGTGTCTCGCCCGCGGCGGAGAGCGCGGCCACGGCGGCGAGGATCGCCAGCGGGATCGAGGCGGCGATTATGACGGTCGAGCGCCACGAGCCCAGGAACAGAAGGATCATCAGCGAGGTGAGCACAGCCGCCAGCACCCCTTCTCGCACGACGCCGGACACGGCCGCCTTGACGAACAGGGACTGGTCCGAGAGCAATTGCACGCCGAGGCCTGAAGGAAGCGTCGCCTGCAGCTTCGGCAACAGTGCCTTGACCTGGTCGACGATCGCGATCGTCGAGGCCGAACCGGACTTCAGGACCGTCATCAGCACCGCCCGGCGGCCATCGACCCGCACCTCGTTGCGCTGGGGCGGCGAGCCGTCGTGTACAAATGCCACGTCGCGCATCAGGACGGTGGCGCCGCCGATCGTGCGGATCGGCAAGCTATTGAGCTGCTCGATCGCCTCGGGGCTGTTGTTGAGCCGGACGTTGTACTCGAATTGCCCGATTTTTGTCGTACCCGCGGGCACGATCTGGTTCTCGGCGGCCAGCGCAAGACCAACGTCCGTCGCCGACAGCGTGTGGGCCTGAAGAGCAGCAGGATCGAGATCGATCTGGATCTGCCGCTCCCGTCCCCCGTAGGGCGAAGGAATGGCAGCGCCTTGAACGGAGGCGAGCGCGGGCCGGATGAAGTTCTGGCCGAGATCGAATATTTTCTGCTCGGACAATGTCCTGGCCGAGAGCGCCATCTGCAGGATGGGAACGGTCGATGCGTTGTAGTTCAGGATCAGAGGCGGCGTGATCCCCGGCGGCATCTGCTTGAGGACAGTCTGCGATACGGAGGTTACTTGCGCAGTCGCCGTTCGGATGTCTACGCCCGGCCGGAAAAAGACCTTGACGATGCCGATCCCGTTCAAGGACTGGCTCTCAATGTGATCGATATCGTTGACCGTGGTCGAGAGCTGGCGTTCGTAGTAGTAGACGACACGCCCTGACATGTCCTGGGGCGGCAGCCCGCGATAGGTCCATACGGCCGCTATTACGGGAATGCGGATGTCGGGGAAGATGTCCGTCGGTGTCCGCAGCCAGGCGATGGATCCCGACAAGAGGATCAGGATGGCGAGGACGACAAAGGTATAGGGCTTGCTGAGCGCAAGCTTGACGAGTTGAAGCATTGCAATGTCCGGCTCTGAAGTCCGTCTGCGCCGGCACCGTCGGTTTTGCGGTGCAGCATCGGTGGCCGCTCCAATGGGCCCCATGCGAAGAGGCGAAAAGTGAAATGAATTTCACCTTGAATCAGCGCGGAGCTATGCCTCGGGCGCAACGATGCGGGCGACAAATCCGGGATTGGCTGACGCGATCTCGAGCGAGAACCGGTGCATGTGGACGATTGCGGCGACGATGCTGAGGCCGAGACCCGCGCCCGGCAGATGCGGCGACGCAGCGCCGCGATCGAAGCGTAGCAAGATGGCCTCGTGCAGCGCTTCCGGCACGCCCTGCCCGTTGTCTTGCACCTCCAGGACCACCTCCGCCTGCCGGGCATAGGCCAGGATCGTCACCCGGCCGGCCGGCGGCGTGAACTTGATGGCATTGTCGACCAGATTGCTGATGGCCTCGAACAGCAGCTTCTCATCGCCTCGGAGGCTCAGATCGGCCGGCGCATCGAGACTCAGGCAAATGCCTTTGTCCTCGGCGAGCGGCTCGTAGAGTTCGATGACGGTCTCGGCCAGTGGGCGCAATCTGCAGGTCGAGAAGCCCGAAGTCCGCCGCGCCGATTCCAGCTCGGATATTCTCATCAGAGCAGCGAAACGATCGACGACGAAATCGATGTCCTCGATCGACTGGCGGACTTTGCCCAGATGTTCGATGGGCAATGTTTGATTGCGCGTGAGCCGGTAGAGCTGGTTGCGCACGTGGGTCAGAGGCGTTCTGAGGTCATGTGCGACGGCGTCGGTTACCGACTTGACCTGTCCAAGTGTCTGTTCAACCGCTTCGACCATCTGATTGACGGTGGTGGCGAAAAGGTCGAGTTCATCGCCCCTGCCCTTGATCGGCATGCGGGCATCGAGTTCCCCCGCGGCGATCGTCCGCGCCACGCGCTGGAGAGCGTTGACGCGTCGCAGGGGGGCCGATGCTCACTATCACGCCGGCCGCCAGGAGCAGGGGCAAGACCAGCAGTGCGCTCAGGATCAGGATACGTCCGATCTGCCTTCGAAGGTCGGCAAGGGGCGCGATGTCCCTTCCGATCAGGAGGAGCCGGCCCGTCGCAGTCCGGTGGGCCAGCACGCGCAGGGGATGCGAGATCCCCTTCAGGGAATCGACTTCGAACGGTGTCTCCAGAGGATAGGACCCGGCTAGGCGGAGGTTGCCCGACACCGCGCGACCGTCGGGTCGCACGAGTCCTACATAGTTGAGCCCGCTCGCGCTGCTCAGGATATAGCGCGTGACTTCCGCGGAAAGCTGGTCGGGTGACACCGCCTCCAGTCGCGCTGCTTCGGACCGCAGGACGCGATCGCTTCGATGGGTCAGATCTCGCGCGATGAGGATGAAGATGAGCAGCAGGAGCAGCAGCAGCCCAGCCGTCGCGATCGAACCGAGCAGCAGGGTCAGGCGAAAACCGCTCGTCTTGCGCACGTCGTGCCATCGCAAGGCCTCAGAAGGCATCGAACCGATACCCCTCACCTTTTACGGTCGTGATGATCGACGCCTTGCCGGGGCGATCGAGCTTCTTGCGTAGACGCGCAACGTGGACGTTGATCAGGTTGGCCCCCGGGTCGAAGTAGTAACCCCAGACCTGCTCAAAGATGATGCGGCGGCTGACGACCTCGCCGGCATTTCTTGCCAGAAATTCCAGCAGACGAAATTCCATGTGCAGGAGGCGTATCGGCACGTTCTCCAGCAGGACCCGGCGCTGGATAAGATCGATCTCGAGCGCGCCGAGCCTGAGAAAGGCCGGCTCGGTCGAATGCAGACTGCTGCGCCTCAGCAGTACTTCCACCCGCATTGCCATCTCATCGGATGCGAAAGGCTTTATGAGGTAGTCATCGCCGCCAGCGCGAAGTCCGGCGATACGCTCGTCCACGTCGCCGAGCGCGCTGATCATCAGCACCGGAATCTCGATGCCAGCCGATCGCAATCGCTCGACCACTGCCAGCCCGTCTAATCCTGGCAACATACGGTCCAGCGTGACGATGTCGAAGCGCTCCTGGGTCGCAAGCTGCAACCCGAGGCGCCCATCTTCGGCGATTCGCACGCTGTGACCGTGACTGGCGAGCTCGGTCGCGATCTCCCCGGCTGTCGCCGCGTCATCCTCAACGATCAGAATTCTGGCCATGCCGCCTGCAGATGCCTCAACGCTGTGCGATGGTACAGCTTCACGCCTGCTGCGTGAGCACCATCGAGACTTGCTCAGACATGCCTAGGCCGACGACCGATTTCCAGCACATGAACGTATGGCAGTTGTCAGGATGGGTTAAATAATATGTACGCCGCGACGCTGATGACAATGAAGGCAAATATGGAACGGGCCATACGCGGCTTTTCCGCAAGCTGTCGGGAGAGCGGTATGGCCGATAGCGTGCCGCTCGCGCCGCCGAGCACCAGGGCACCGAATAGCGGCCAGGACACCAGCCCGGATGCGGCATAGGAGGCGCTCGTCGCGGAACCAAACAAGGCCACCGATACGAGCGAGGACGCTCCGGCATTCGCGAGCGTCATGCCGGTCGAAGCCATTAGACCCGGTGCGATGAGGAAGCCGCCGCCAATCCCGAAGAACCCCGCCGCAAGACCGGTAACGAGTCCGACGGGCGCGAGCTTTAGTACCATCCTCGGCCTAAAGTGAACACCAGGATCACCCTCGGTGCGCCGGGGAAGCAGCATCGATAAAGCGATCGCGATCATGGCGACGGCAAACCACGAGAGCAGCGAGCGGCCATCGACCTGTTTCGCGATATGCGCACCGACAAGCGCGCCCGTCAGGCCCGACAGCGCGAAAACGGTGGCACAGGGCCATTTGACCTGGCCCGCGCGCGCCTGCGCCGCGAGCCCAGTGGCGGCGTTGACCGCAACGGCGGCAGCCGAGGTACCGATGGCGACATGGGTATCGGTCAGTCCGACGACATAGACCAGCCAAGGCGTCGCGAGGACGGACCCGCCGCCGCCAAACAGGGTCAGCAGGAGGCCGACGATGGCGCCGCCCAACGCCGCGAGCAGAAGAGTTTCCCAACCCAAGGTCAGGCTGCCACCATGCGGTTCCACGGTGCAAGCATCAGGAGCCGCGCCATGGCGCAAGTGCCAGTGATGCCGGCGAAGGTGAGGCCGGCTCCGACTAACGCGGAGAGACCGAACCAGCCCGGCGCGACCAGGAAGCCGAGAATGACGCCGGCAAGGATCAGAAGACCAGCGGCGATCTGCACCTGCCGGTTGATCTCCAGCGGCGCCCTGCGGTCCTCCTCGACCGGTAGGCCCGCCTTGGACCAGGCATCGAGACCGCCGTCGAGCACATAGGCATCGCCCACGACCAGCGCCGCGAGTCGGTCGCATGACGCGGCGGTGCGCATGCCCGTGCGGCATGAGAAGATCACGTCGGTGCCGGGATCCACGGCGAGGTGCGCCTGCTCCAGAGCGGAGAGCGGCCGCGACTGCGCTCCTGGGACATGGGCGCGAGCGAATTCGTCCGCTTCGCGGATGTCTACGAGCACGCCGCCGCCAGCTGCGAGGCGTGCCTGCACCTCCCGCGGCGAAAGCTTGTGAAGCACGGTAGTCATGGTTGTTTCCCCATTTCTGGCGGGCAAAACAGCTCCGCCAACGTCTGGATCACCCGCAAGGCTGCGGGATCGGCAATGCGGTAATGGATGGTCTGACTTTCCCGGCGGGTGGCGACGATTCCTTGTTCGCGGAGCAGTGCGAGGTGCTGCGACAGCGCCGACTGCGACAGGCCGATACGCGCCTGAAGGGCACCCACCGATAGCTCGTCATTGGCAAGCTGACACAAGACCATCAGTCGTTTCTCGTTGCCGAGCAGGCGCAAGAGTGCGGCGGCGCGTCCGGCGCTCTCCTCGAACAGAGCAAGGTCGAAGCGGTTTAAATCGAACATGTCCCCATTATATGCATTGATGCTAAATTAGCAAGATATGATATATAAGGCTAAGGAGATGCCCATGTCGGACCAGCCCCACGTCGAAGCCTTCTTCGACGCAGCCACCTTCACCGTCAGCTATGTGGTTCACGATCCCGCCACGCTCAGTGCCGCGGTCATCGATCCGGTGCTCGACTTCAGTCCCCGCAATGCGCGCACGTCGACGAGGTCGGCCGACACGCTGCTGAACTATGTCGCGGCTAAGGGCCTCAAACTTGCCTGGATCCTCGAGACCCACGCCCATGCCGATCACCTTTCCGCGTCGCACTATCTGCGCGAGAAGACGGGGGCGCCGATCGTCATCGGTGCCGGCATCGTCAAAGTGCAGGAGGTGTTCGCCGCGCTGTTTGAGACCGACGATGTCGCACGCGACGGCAGCCAGTTCGATCGCCTCGTCGACGAAGGCAACGTCCTCTCGCTCGGGCAACTCGATATCCTAGTCCTGCACACTCCGGGCCACACACCGGCCTGTGTCAGCTATGTCATCGGCGACGCCGTCTTCGTCGGCGACACGCTGTTCATGCCAGATTACGGCACGGCGCGCAGCGACTTTCCCGGGGGCAGCGCCGAACACCTATACCGCTCGATCCGCAAGATCCTTGCCCTACCGGACGAAACGCGCATGTTCGTAGGCCACGACTATCTTCCCGAGGGGCGTCAAGATTATCGCTGGGAGACCAGCGTTGCGCAGCAGAACGCCGGCAACGTTCACATCCAGGAAGGTGTCAGCGAGGGTGACTTCGTCTTCCTGCGACAGGCACGCGACGCCAAGCTGGAAGCGCCGCTGCTCATCCTGCCGTCCTTGCAGGTGAATATCCGTGCTGGAGCCATGCCACCCGCCTCGAAAGGTGGTCACATTTACCTGAAGCTGCCGATCAACGCGATCTAATTGAGCTGTTACGCCCGCGAACCAATCCACCGGTACCGATACTGGGCCGAGCGCAGCGCCCGCCGATGCGATCGCGCGTCTCATCTTGCGAATGGGCCTCGGTCGCGACCAGTACTCCTGAACGGCTTCGCGAACGACTTGCAAATGTGAGAAGCAGATCGCTATCCACTATTTTCAAGAGAGCAATTTCTGGCGAGCAGTGCGATCGAGGTCACCGCGTCGCCCGGTCTTGCAGTTTACTGATCTGCCCGAGCGGTGTACAATGTCCTCGTTAAGGCACTGGGGGAACGCGTTAAAAGGCCTGCTTTGCAGAAAGGTCAAATATGACCACACTGTCCATCTTGACGATCTTCGAACACGTATTGGCTTTCGTTATAGGAAGCATAGGGGCGGCAGTGCTTGCGGCAGTCATGGCATGGAAGATGGCGAATTTATTTCACCATCCATATTGGGCACCTGCGCTGCTTCTAGCACTGATAATTGGGACTATCTTTGCAGGCTTGGGTGGAGGTCAGTTTGCCGGTATGGCTATAGCGATATCGGTCGTTGAAATCCCAATTCTATGGGTCATAGCTTCGGATAACGCTTCAAAATGAGGCTTGGTTTATTCGGGAGCCTTTGGCTTTTTCTGGTGGTAAACCCATTCATTGCCATTTAGAGGCGCTTTCAGTTTGCATCACAAACAGGCCTTAAAGTAAGCGAGACGGAATCGCCGGTTCATGAAATTTCCCAAGTTGCATCCGTGGTGGATAGGACATTGCCGGAAATATCTCGACCAACTACCAAAAGTTGCCCGGGTACCACCCCCGCGTAGCCATTTTGGTCTTCGCACGTCACCACCCACAATAATGCCATCTAGCACGGGGCAAGCTGCGGCTCGGACGATTTGAATATCAGAATTAGAAGTGAGTTTAATGGGGATGCGATACGCTGGACGACTCGAACGCCCTTGGCAAAGTCCCAGAGTTACCAAACTCAGGGCAACAGCTGCGCTTCGACACAAGTGGGCCAGGTTCTCAATTCTACAGAAACCCTAAACGTATTGGAAGCGCAATCCGCGGTGTCAGAGCTGCCACCAAACATGTATGCGCTGCCAGCATCGAACCGCGATGCTGGTTTCTGCGAGACCAACTGCCATCTGCATCTGAATTACCTTTCTGTCGTAATTTGGGATTTTGGGAAGTGTGCGAGTGGGCACGTCGTCGCGCCGATCGGAGAGCTGAGCGTGGTACTTGTCGCTCTGCATTCCCGGGCGAACGTCTAACGCCCCGACCACGGGTGGGCGTCACGTCGATCGCGGTTAGGGCAGTTTGTGTTGCGCGCTGAGGTGAGTTGCAGGCGGCGACGTCAATACGAGCAAGAGGTCTAATTCCTTAGGTCCGCACACAGCCAATTCGCTTTCCATCTCCGAAAGTTGCCATGCGCCCCGCTTTTTGTTTTTATCCTGCGGTTTTCTCCTCGTCGGGCGGTGGGTCGGTTGGGTACCGCTCGTTCCGTCGTTGGATGACTGCGCTCGCACTCTTTTGTGCCTCCTCCGCGTCGGCGCAGCTCATTGCGGGCACCTCCGCCGCCGATTTTGCCGCGGCGCGCGCGATTATGGTTACTCGCATTCGCGAAACGCTACGGAGTGACGCGCCGGAAGCAGACGATGCCTATTTCGAAATCGCGTTGTCTGCGGTGGCCATCGTTGATCGGGAGCGCTTCGTACCCGCCGCACTTAGGCAGCAGGCCTACGACCCGACGTCACTCCCGATTGGTTACGATCAAACAATCTCCGACTCTGCTGTCGTTGCGATTATGACAGGAGCAGCGCACCTGCCGCCGAATGCCAACGTTCTCGATGTAGGCACCGGGTCTGGATATCAGGCGGCGGTACTGTCGCCGCTGAGCCGGCAGGTTTCCTCGATCGAAATCATAAAGCCGTTGGCGGATCAAGCTACGGCGCGCCTTCGCGAGCTCGGCTACCGCAACGTCACGGTAAGGAGCGGTGACGGGTTCGCCGGTTGGCCCGAACGAGCGCCGTTCGACGCGATCATCGTCGCCGCCGGCGCCGCCACGATGCCGCAGCCGCTGATAGACCAGCTCAAGCCTAGGGGTCGACTGATCATGCCGATTGGCCCCACATGGGCGCAAGAACAGCTTCTCGTAGTTGAAAAGCAGCCGAACGGTGCGCTGAAGCGTTGTTCACTCGGATGGACCATGTTCGTGCCTCTGACCGGGCGGGGTGAGCGAGCGCCGAACGCCGCTGGTACTTTCGATACCAAGTTGCCGTCATGCTACGCTAGAAGCTTGATTGCGCCGCTCTTTAGGACGGTGTCGCCACCACCGAAACATTAGTTGGCGTCGAGCGCATGACGACGGGTCTGTGCCTCACACGAAAATTCCGGCGATTGGCGGCGACGGGCCAAGAGCTTGGAAAGCAGGTGACCTACGCGAGGCCCCCAATTCTTCGGGAACGCATTAGGGGTGTAAGCGGGGTCTGGAGGCCGCGGCTCAGGCGGCTTCTGCGATCGGTTGCTGATCTGGCTGCCATTTCCACGGCATGAGTTTATCCCAGCGGGCAGCAGGCCAGTTGCCAGCGATCTTGGCGATGACATCGGCGATGTAGGCCTGCGGTTCGAGGCCATTGAGCTTGGCAGTCTCGATGATGGAGTGTAAGCGCCGACGGAAGGCGGCGTTGACGTGGGGCTATTTAGCCTTGCGCGGGCGCGGTGCCCATTTCTTTGCCAGGGCCGCGAAGCGGGTGCGGATCAGATCGATGTCGGGCTGAGCGTGGGGGTCATGATCGTCACCCAAGGCGTCCAGTGCATCCTCATGGTATTCATGCGTCGGATCAGCGAGTGCCTCGAGCTTCTCGGCATAGCCCCAAGGGCCGCCTGAGTCCTCGGGCGGACGCATGCCGGTGGCTTCAAGCAGTCGAGGATAGCTACCTTGAGGGTCGGCCGGAGCGATGCCCTGGATCCTGACGCTGTGCTCCCAGGCGTCGCCGAAGTCGTACAGGTACCGGAAGGTCTTGCCCCGCATTCCCTCCAGAGCCTCGGCCAAGGTCGCCTTGCTGGCATCAAGGGGGCCATCGAAGCCGTATGAGGGGTCGAGGATGCCAAAGCCCGTGCGCCCGAAGGTCAGTTCCCACAGGTGGCTGTCCGTCCACGCCAGCGCCGCCTGGAAGACAGTGTGCAAGCGATCGAGCCGGATTCCCAGCGGCACTTCGATCATGCGGCTCACCGCCGGTGTCACGTCATCCAGCGTGATCGTCATCCGCGCGACGAAGGCGTTGCTCAAGCAGCTTGCTCCAGGTTCTGGACCTCTCTTGCCGCCCGCCAGTTCCACGGCAGCAGTTCGTCGATCCGGTTGATTGGGTTGTTGCCGATACGGGCGACGACGTCGGTAAACCAGGCCTCGGGCTCCACGCCGTTCAGGCGGCATGTCTCTACGAGCGAGTAAAAAAGAGCCGAGGCATCTCCGCCCTTGGTCGAACCAACGAACATCCAGTTGCGCCGGCCTAGAGCAACGCCGCGCAGGGCATTCTCGACCAGGTTGTTGCTGATCTCGAGCAAGCCATCGTCGCAATAGCGGACCATCGCCGCCCAGCGATTGAGCGGATAGCGGCATGCCTTCGCCAAGACGCTGTCCGAGGACAGCCCACGCATCTGTGCTTCGAGCCATGGCCGTAGAGCAGCCAGTTTCCGGGTAGCCAACTGCTGGCGGACCCGTCGTCGTACATCGGGTGGTGCGCCCTTGATGTCGCGCTCGATCGCGAACAGCTCGCCGATCCTCACCACGGCTTCAGCCGCCACCGGCGATGAGTTCTTTTCCAGAATGTCGGTAAATTTGCGTCGCGCGTGTGCCCAGCAGCCGACCTCGGTCACGCCTCGTGAGGCCTTCGTCTTCGGGTCGCGGTACAGCGTGTTATAGCCGGCATAGCCATCCGCCTGGAGGTATCCCTCATACCCGGCGAGATGGGCTGCGGGATGCTCGCCGCCACGACCGGTCGTGAAGCGGAACGCAACGGCGGGCGGGCTCATGTCGCCGCTCGAACGGCCGTCGCGCAGATAGACCCAGAAGTAGGCGGTGTGACTGCCGTTCTCGCCCATCAGCAGTGTGACCGGTGTCTCGTCGCCATGTATCTTCGGGGCCTCAAGCACGTAGGAGAGCAGGCGCTCGCCAAGTGGCGCCATCAGCCAGGCAAGCTTGCGGGACCAGCGCCCCATCACGTCGCGATCGATGTCCACGCCCTGGCGACGCAGGATCACCGACTGGCGATGCCAGGGCTGATGATCGACGAAGCGGCTGACGACGAGATGCGCGAGCAGCGCGCTGCTCGCCATCACCTTGGGCAACGGCAGGTCGATCGCCGGAGCCTGTCGGATCGTCTCGCAGGACCGGCAGGCGATACGGGGGCGAACATGGCGCAGGACGCGGAAGCGGGCCGGCACATAATCCAGTACTTCGGTGACGTCTTCGCAGATGACGGTTTCGGCACCACCGCAGCCGCACGGCTCCGGGCGATGCTGTGTCGTCAAGCGCGGGATGTGCGCGGGGATCGGTGCACGAACGCCGGCCCTGCGCACCGACTGCGGCTCTGCCGCTGCCGGCGCGTCATCGTTGGCCGGTTCAGGGGCATCGACCTCGTCGAACATCAGGCGCAGCTGCGCGATATCCATCTTTTCGGAACTGCGGCCGAACTGGACGCGCAGCAGCCGGGCCAGGCGATGCTCGAGCTTTTCGATCTTCAGGTTCTGGGCTTTGACGGTCGCATTCGCCGCCTGCAGTTCGGCCCGCTCCAGCTCCATGGCCTCAGCCATTTCCCGCAGAATTTTCTGCAGGAGAACAGGGTCTGTGGGAAGGCGATCAAGGTCGAACCGCATGCCCAGAACTATAGCGGCGGCGGCGACGCAAGCCTATAGAAAACCGCAGTTTCCCGCCACTTTATCGCTCATGCGAGGGTCGGCGTGACCACCTCCTCATGGACGATCGCCTGCCTCCAATCCAGCCCCTCGATCAGCATCGCCAACTGTGCGGCCGAGAGCCGTGCCGCGGCTCCATCCTGCGTGCGGGGCCAGACAAACTTCCCGCGTTCGAGACGTTTTGCATAAAGGCAAAGCCCCGAGCCATCCCAGACCAGGGCCTTCAATCTGTCACCGCGTTTTCCGCGGAACAGAAATACGGCGCCTGAGAAAGGATCGAGCCGAAGGATGTTGCGGACCTGCGCGCTCAGTCCGTCAAAACCCTTGCGCATGTCGCAGGGAGCCAGCGACAGATAGATCTTCGCCGACGGCGGCAGCGTCAGGCTCAACGATCCATCCCCCCGACCACCTCAAGAACCAGCTTCAGCGCCGCCCGGTCGACCAGCCGGTCGACGGACACCGTGAAGCCGCCTTGGCCTTTGATCTCAATCCGGCCGCTCTCGGCCGACTTCGCCGGCGGAGCAGAACTCGTAAGTTCCACCGGCACGAACCCGGCCATCGCGCTCTGCAGCAATTGCCTGCGCCAGGTGTAGAGCTGGCCCGTCCCGATCCCATGCTTGCGCGCGACGACCGCCATGATGGCGCCGGGCCGTGTCGTTTCCTTAAGGATAGCCAGCTTCTCGTCGTCACTCCACCGACGGCGACGCTCCACTCGAACGACCGCTCCGCCGTCCCGGCAAGCGCCCATACGAGGCTCGTTTGACTGCTCGATATCCACTCGCAAGGCCTCCATCTGCCCCGCGAAATTTCACGCCATCACCACACCGCACAAGGCCGAGTTCCGTCGGCGCTTACGATGGAGTAGATGGCGGCGGCCCGATCACCGCCCGCCTTTGATCCTGCAAACAACCAGTTTTTGCGACCCAAGGCCACGCAGCGCATGGCGCGCTCGGCTATGTTGTTATCTATCTCCAGGCGGCCATCGTCGAGGAAGCGCGTCAGCGCGATCCAGCGCTTGCGGCCATAGGCGATCGCTTTGGCCATCTCGGACTTGGGCGAGAGACGGCGCGTTGCATCGTCGAGCGCCTGGCGGAGATCGTCGATCAATGGTTTGGTGCGGTCCTGCCGGCTTCGTCGCCGGATATCGGGCTGATGGCCGCGAACCTCTGCTTCGATCTCATAGAGCTGACCGATACGCTCCAGCAGATCAGTGGTAAGCGGTGTCGGCTTGGTCGCATGGATGTCGAAGATCTTGCGCCGGAAATGCGCCCAGCAGGCGACCTCGGTGACGCGGTTGGTATCGTAGAGCTTGTCGTAACCGGCATAGCCATCGGCCTGGAGATAGCCGGTGAAGCTGGCCAGCTGCCGCTGGGGATGTGCGCCAGTTCTATCCGTGGTGAACTCATACCAGACCAGCGGCGGGGTCGTGGCGCCGGATCCCCGATCATCGACCGCATAGGCCCAGAGCCTGCCGGTTGCCGTCTTGCCACGTCCAGGATCAAGCATGGGGACCGGCGTATCGTCGGTATGGATCTTCGAGGCGGTCAGCCCGACCTCGCGGATGCGACTGATGATCGGGTCGAGCAGCACAGATGCTTGCCCAACCCAGCCTGCCAGCGTCGAGCGGTCGATCTCAATGCCCTGCGCAGCCATGATCTCGGCCTGACGGTACAGCGGCAGATGATGGTCGAACTTGGAGACGACGACATGGGCCAATGTGCCGAAGGTCGCCTTGCCCCTCGCTATCGCCTTTGCCGGCGCAGGTGCCTGCACGATCTTCTCGCAGGTCCGGCAGCTATACTTGGGACGGATGGTCCGAACGACGCGCCACTGCACCGGCACGGCATCGAGCATCTCATCGCAGTCCTGTCCCAGGGGCCGCAGCGCACCGCCGCAGTCGGGACAGGTGCAGTTGCCCTGCTCAGGCTCGATCCGCTGTTCCTCGCGCGGCAGATGGGCGGGCAGCGCCCGAACCGGTGATGGCCGATCAACGGCTATGGGATCGGTCCGGCGGGCGGCGGCGACAATGGCCTCGCCCTCCAGTTCTTCGAGCGCCAGCTCAAGCTGGGCGATCTGGGTATCGAGCTTCTCGGACGACTTGCCGAACTGCATCCGCTTGAGGCGCGCGATCTGCACGCGCAGCGTGTCGATGAGGATGTCACGTGCGGAAATATCGGCGCGGGCAGCCGCCAATGCGGCTTCGAGCTCGGCGATCCGAGCATCTTTATCAGGGGAGGAAATGCCCGCGTCTGACACCGCGATTATATAGCAGAACGGTGATCCCAATGCCAATGAAAGCGCCGGAAAATGGGCGTTTTACCCTGCCCGTGACGGGGTAAAAATGCGCTCTGGCCGACGCCAGTCGATGCCTTCCAATAGCATCGAAAGCTGCGCCGCCGTCATCACCACTGACCCGGTCTTGGTGGACGGCCATACGAAGCGCCCCCGGTCCATCCGCTTGGAAAACAGGCACATGCCTTGGCCGTCATACCAGAGCAGCTTCACCAGATCGCCACGCTTGCCCCGGAAAGCGAACAGCGCACCCGAATGTGGGCTCTGCTCCAGAACCTGCTGCGTCATTACCGCCAGACCGTCGAAGCCCTTACGCATGTCGGTCGCACCGCAGGCCAGGAAGATCCGCGTCGATGGCGGCAGCGGGATCATCGTGTCAGCGCGCCGATCACCCGCGACAGGACATCGGCATCGACCGTGGCATCCACGCTCACCCTGATGCCCGAAGGCAGTTCGATCCCGATCAAGCCGGGGACGAGCGGTGCAATGGGAGCAGGCAACGCGGGCGGCTCGCCGATCTGGACCTCGACAAAGGCTGGCTCGGCCAGCTTGCGAACCCCGGCAAGCTCTCCAGACATCGCCTGCCGTCGCCATGTGTAGATCGAACCGCTGCCAACATCGTGGCGCTCAACGGCCGTGCGAATGCAGCCATCTGGGCCAAATGCATCCCGCAATACGGCCAGCTTCTGTTCCACCGTCCAGCGCCGACGGCCCGACACCCGGCTAACGACCTCGATCCGACTACTCATACGATTACTCATATGACTACTCGCCCGTTCGCTTGCTGAATCCTCGATCTCGTCCGACACCCGCCACCTCGCTCAAAGAGCGGCAATCATCCCGGCGAATGGGCACCGCGCAAGGCGGCCCTCAGGCCCCGCTTACTTAGGGGTTGTGACGAACGTACTCTGTGCGTAATTCTGCAACGCCTGTCTGCCGACATCATCGCGTCTTCGGCCGCCCGCACTTTGCTGCGATTTCCGCCTGACCCTCCAAGTAATATTGCCGAAAGGCCGCGTATGGGGCGGGAGCGTCTCGGAGACACTTCAACACTTCATCGACTTTGATGCGTCGCTGGAGGGCGCCTGTGTACGCAACCTGATGGAACGCTAGCCTATCGCCATTGGTGACTTGCCCCACTGACGGGGCCCACCGGCCAAGCTAGTTTCCGGCAGGGATGGTCCCCCGGCGGACTGACCGGAGCGCAGCGTAGGGTGGCCAGCAGGGCGTAGCAAGTGGCTTCGGGGGCTGGGTGGTCGCTAGCCCACTGAGCAGTGTGCTCGGAACGTGTTGAGGGGGCTCGCTAACGAACGATTGGGGGACGCCGCTTCGCGTATAGTGTGGAAGATCTCACGCGTTGAGCCGCTCGTCACTGAGCTTGTAGTTGAAGCTTTCTTTGTAACCGGCCTTCCAAGGCGAGATCGGCTCGATGTGAAGAATCATTCCGTCGACCGGTTTAGCCAGTCTCGCACAATATTGTGCCGTAAAATTCGCGCCATTGTCCTATCTTATATTCGCCGACGGCTCGTGCCTGCTGAACAGATCGGTAAGCGCCGCTAGCACATCATCGCTCCTGAGCAAACGTGGCACGCGGATTGCCAGGACTGCTGCCGGTGCTCATCGATAACCGTTAACATTCGGAACACCTTACCGAAGAGTTGCAAAACCGTTGTGAACACAGTCCGTCAATTCTCGCCGCGCGCGTGGGAATGCAGATGATCGATTTCAGCCTGTCGATTCTGCAAGTATGTTTTGCGCAGGACGGCATAGGGATCTGAAGTCTGCTCGCGCAGTTGGTGCAGATTCTCGTCAATTTCGACACGGCGATTGAGCGCGCCGACGATCCCACTGGGAACCGTATAGGCCGGTTGGGAAAAGGGCTTTCCGACAGCGAGCGGCAGCACGAGGCGGTCCGCTGCGCCACCCAAGAGATCGCGCAATGTTGTCGGGCCGACCAAAGGGAGAAAGAGGTACGGGCCTGGTTTCACGCCATAGTAGCCGAGGCTGTCGGCAAAGCCGTTGGGCCGGCGCGGCAGGTTAAAGGTCCGTCTCTTCGCCATATCGAAGACCCCGGCGGCGCCAATAGTCGAGTTGATCGCGAAGCGGCCCAGTGTTTCGGAAGCCTTGCCCGGCTTCATTTGGACGAGGAAATTCAGCATAACGACCGGTTCGTGCAGATTGTTGAGGATGTTGCGCAGGCCGTTCCTGACAGGCTCGGGTATTATGTGTTTATAGCCAATCGCGACCGGGCCGACCAACGCCTGGTCCACTGCCTGGGTGGCGGCGAAGGACGTTTCGTTGACATGTTCTAGGGGATCGCCGGCCGGGGTTTGGCGCTCCGCCTCTACTACGATCGCGTCCTGGCCCCCATCAGTATCGGGCACTGCTGGCGAGCCTAGCATGGCAACCTGCCGACCAATTGCCGGCGCTTCGGGCAGCTTCGGTGCTGAGGCATTCGGAATTTCAGGCGCCCCGACCATGAGCGCCAATGCCGCGAGAGAAATCGCACTCAATGCATTGTCCTTTTCGACGATGATCTGCTCCGACCTCCGGGCTTGATACACGGGAGCCAAGGCTGAGACGTCAGCCAGCCGAGGTACCGCAGTTGCAGTGCGGAAGGACTGTCAGGTCGTAATCTTGCCTGCTCGAACTGCGGGAATCCCTTCCGGTGTCGTCATGACGGCACCGTCAGAAGGAATGAAAGCGTCATGCATTGCCTGATCGAAACCCTGCACAGACATGGCATACAGTCGGCTCACCGAATGGCGATCGACCCCATCGTGGATTTCCCGATCGACTATCGTCTGCTCTCGGAACTGGTCAAGGTTCTGGCTAGCGACCTAGCCGGCTTATACAATCCTGCAAGGCCCGTGGCAGTGCAGCTTGATCATGGCCTGGCGCTTGCCTTGCTCGACCTTTCGTTGATCGCCGCCGGAATTCCTCAGCTCACCATATCGAGCGCATGCTCGGCTAGCGATGCCGCGACCGCCATGGCTTGGAGCGGGGCTCAGGCAGTCTATCTGAACGCGACCGACATGGTCCGCCTGCGCCATGCTATTCCCATGACGCCCATGCCGGCTGGCACTGGCCGGGTCACCTTTCGCTCCATTCGCTCTCGCAAAGATAAACAGGTCTGCGTTCCTCTGCGGTATCTATTCGAAATTGCCGCTTCACTTGTCGATTTATCGGAACCGGGACATTTTGATCGGCATCTAGCGCTTCAGCCGACCTGGATGCTTTCGGAAGCGATTGCAGGATTCTACGCGACGATCCTGGCCGGCGGAACCTATGTGATGCCTCCCGCAAAACGCATCGGTCTGGCCAATCCCAATCGCCCCGATTTCGAGCGGATGGTGGATAGTATCGCCGAGATGCGGATCACGTCGCTCGTTCTGGAACCGACGCTTCTCGCCGGGCTGACGGGGGTGCTTGAAGCGCGTGGGCGCCGGTTGCCGATGCTGGCGAGGGTGATCGTGAGCGGCGGGCCGGCACCGCGCGCGCTGATCGAGCGTAGCCGGACACTGGGCCTTCCAGTTCGAGTGGTCGAAGACTTGGCTAGGTCGACCTGGATGGCGGCCTTCGAAGATCGTCCCGAGATGGCAGAAGGGCGTGGGTAGCTACCGTCAGGCGGCGTTGACCCGCTTGTCCATTCGCTGCGCATAGCTTTCGAACAGCCGCAGAAAATGTTCGTCCATGCTTTGGACGAACGGTGCCGCTGCCGTTGCACGCCCGCGTTGCATAAGCGGAGCCGAGGTCATGAAGCGGCGAACCGCGTCTGCCAGGCGCGCGGACGAGCAGGCCTCGTACAATTCGCCCTGTCCGCTGACGAACTGGTCGCTGGCCCCGCCCGCATCGGGAACGATCAGCGGCAGGCCGCTGGCTTTCGCTTCGGCGGCGACCATGCAGAAGGTCTCCGCTTCGCAACCATGAACCAAAGCGTCGGCGCTTGCCAACACCGTTGCCAGCTCGCGCCTATCGGCAATCGGCGCAATCAACTGGACATGGGGGTTGTTCGCGGCGGCGCGAATGACGCGCGTGCGTTCGCGCCCGTTGCCGAACAGCACCAGCCCGATGGGATGGTCATAGCCGGCGGCGGTAACGGCCTCGATCACCATCGGCCAACGCTTCTCCGGAGCGAGGCGCCCCAGGCCGATCAGCAGCGTCGCATCGGAGTCGAGGCCGCAGCGGGCAAGCAGGCGCGCGCGTAGTCCTTCGTCGCGCAACGCTGGGGCGAACAGGCCCGGCGTCACGCCCATCGGAATGGTCTGCACCTTGCGCATCCCGCCATCGGTGAGCCGCGCGGTCAGGCTGGCTCCGGCGCTGACGACGACGTCGAACTGCTGGTCCAGCCGGCGCAGGTGCCGCCAGAAGAATTCGAAGCCGCGATCGATGTTGTCGCGCGAGGCAAGCTTTCCGAACCAGCGATAGGGATAGGCGGAAAGCGGGTCGGCATGCATGACCAACGAGCGTAATGCCCGGCCGCGCCAGCGCGCGACCATGGCCGGGCTCGCCCAGGGAGAGGACACTTCGACGACATCGGGATCGAGACGATCGAGCAGGTCATGCAACGCCGCCTCGTCCTTGAAGTAATGATAACGGCGATCGACCGGAAGTTGGGGCCCCGATACTGTGATGAGGCGGCCCGCGGGTGCATAGTCGACCATGGTGTCGCGGGTCCCCGGCGCAACCACGATCACCTGTTCGTGGCCTGGCCGAGCGGCCTGCAGCTTACGCTCCACATAGGTTTTCACGCCCCCGCCGTGAGGCGTATAGAACGCGCAAATATCGACGATACGCAAGCGGTCAGTCCTCGGTCGGGCCGAAGGACATCAGCCCCCGGCGGTAATTCAATACGATGCGTATGCGAGAGGGGGTGGACCCGACGCGAACGCTGGCCGCCGCAGCTTTAGGCTTCGACCAGCCGAGCTTTGGATTGCCGCCGAAGGCTATGCCGTCGATCGACAGGCCGAAGCGATGATTGCCGTCACGGTCGTGGAGTAGGCTCAGCGCATAAGTCCCCGAAGCCGGAGCACGAATGCACATTTCAACCATGCCGGCCTGCGGCACGGCGATTTCGACGCGCCGGAAGACCTTGCCCGCGGAGACCAGGACATTGTCGTCCTGAAGGAAGTCGGCATCGTTGGCAGGGTAGAGTTCCAGCTTAAGCAGTCCGCGCCGATCCTTGAGGCCTATGACATCCACGAGTAGCGCAGGGCCTGCCTCGCCGCGGCGACATTGTCCCTCCGTCGTGCCGAGGTCCGCGGTGGAACGAAGCGAGGCGGCGAGCAGAATCGACATGATTGCGCCGATCATTCCTGATGACCCTCCCTGGCCAGTTCAGAAAGGCCGACACAGGCGCCCACCAAGAGGTGCCCGCCCAGGATCAACGTTGAGAACAACGCGATGGCCGACGCGATCTCGTGTTCCGATCCCACGAGGAAAGTCGCGAGTCCGGCGAAGACGACGTCCTTGTTGGGCAGAAACGGCAGGCGCGAGAGAAGCTGGCGCAGAGTTCCGAGCAGCAGCCACCAGGTCAATGCCACGCTTGGCAGCAGCAAATGCCATGCGGTGGCGGCCAACAGCATCATCACGACGATCCGCGCCGAATGGACGAAAGTGACGAACCAGAGTTCGCGCTTGGGCAGGGTGAACAGCCGTTTGCGCAACAGCAGCATGGCCGCCGAGAGCAGCAGCACGAAAACGGTGGAGCCGACGAAGGCGCGGCTGTTCATGCCAAGGTGAAGTTCGCCGAACAGCGGGGCTGCGACCGCCACCATCAGCAGCGTGAACAGATTGCCGGTCAGCGCGCTGAGGATCGTGACGTCCTTGATCGCTCCGAACGGCGCCGCACTGATCTGGGCGTGGCGACGCGCCCAGGCATAGAAATAGACTTCGCCCAGATATCCGAGCAGGATTTCGTTGCTGACCAGCTTGCGCAGGAGGGCAGGAAATCCGCCGACCGGCAACGACCATATCCGGCGAAAGATGATCCACTCGGATATCGGGCCGGCAAAGTAGTAAGCAACGATCACGGTCCAGAAGACCGGACTGGACGGCATGAGCGCCGCCAATCGCCGAACGTCCATCTGGCGAAGCTGATAGACCACCGAGGCAAGGATCAGCACCGAAATGACCGGGCCTATCCACTTGGTCCAACTTCGGCCGGTTCGCACCAGCGGTTCAGGATCGATGATCCGGTTCCCAGGAACCTCGAAGGCTGCGTGAGCGGTCATGCGCAGATCTTTCCGATGGAATGCGGTGGGGCAGGTAGCAACGCATCGGTTTCGTCAGACCGCTCGTGCGCCAGGACCTGCCGCATGGCCCGGAGATAGGCCTCGCCCGCCAGTTCGATGGTAAAGCGCCGGGCTTGCGCCAGGCTCAGGTCGTCGTTCGGGTGAAGCGTCTCCGCGCCTGCGATCGCAGCGACGAGTGCCTGTTCGTCACCAACTGCGACCAGGCGGCCAAGCGCGCCGTGTGCCAGAAGTCCGGCCATGCTGCAGGAGCAATCCGTGGCGATGACCGGCAACCGGGCGGCAAGCGCCTCGAGTACAGCGGCGGGCACGCCTTCGTAGTCGGAAGAGAGCAGGCATATGTCGAACTGCGACAGCAGGGCGGAAGGCTCAGGAACATAGCCCCGAAACTCCACCCGTTCGCTCAGCCCGAGTTCGGCGGCCAGGGCCACCAGCCGGTCGCGCGCGGGTCCGTTGCCGATGATTACGAGACGGTCGTGTTCGCGCGCTCCGGTCCGAAATGCGCGCAGCATCAACGCGAAGTTCTTCTGCGATGCGAGGCGCCCGACGGCGACGAAGCGGATTCCGGCCTGGGGCAAGCGGACCGCTTGGGGCTGCGCTCTCAGCCGGGCGATCATCGCTTCGGACAAGGCCGGATCGGGAATGATGGCGAGCTGGTCGGCCGACAGGCCCAAAGCGTCTCGGATCTCGCCCGACATCGCATCGTCCATGCCGACCACGTGGTCGAGAAAGCGGCCCTGGATCCGCAGCCAGCGCCGATAGGCCCAGCGCCACCAGCCCGGTATATCGCGGCGATCGAGGCTGTTGCTGATCTTCGCTACGATCGGCGGACAATCACGGCCCAAGATCAGCTTCAGGGCGACGGCGACGACCGTGTAGCTGTTGCCGGCGCAGAACAGGATGTCGGGACGGAGCCGGCGTACCACGCGGGGAAGCGTGACGATCATCCACAGCGTTTCCCAGCTGCCAGTGCCGATGCCGGGCGAAGACGGCGTGATGAAATCGAGGTCGCCGCCGACATCGGCGCGCATGTCCCCGGCGACCCGGCCGACGAACAGCGGAGCGTCGGTTCCAAGCTCACGCCAGCGACGAACGAGGCGCAGGGCAACGCGCTCCACCCCGCCAAGATCGAAACTGTGCACGAAAGTCAGGACGCGCATGCGAATGCCTCTGACGCCGGAAGTTCGGCGTAGCGGGAGATGCGGTGCGATCGGCTCAACCGCGCGACCGCATGATCGATACTCGACATGATCGCCGGGACCGTCGTGTCACCGGGGTGAACGCCGACACGCGCGACATGCATTGCCTGCAGCAGGGTCGGCAGCAGGCGCGCGGCCAACAGCGAGGACGCGATCCGTGCCCGGCTGCGGCTCGCCCAGGTCAGCACCGGGCTCTCGGCCAGGATCTGCCCGGTGGCCGGAGACCAGACCTTCCAGTGATCCTCTGCCATCATGAATCCGCAATCGGCCAAGGCATCGAGCGCGCCGGGGCCGTAAAGCCAAGCGGGGGCAATGAACCCGGCAACGGCCCGGCCGGTAACGTCTTCGATCAGTTTCTTGCCGTCACGCATGAGAGCACGGGCACAGGCCCGGTCGAGCCCCAGGAATTCGCCTTCGCCGGCAGTCATGTACTGGGCTTTGAAGCGCGCAGTGGGCGTCCTGTGCCGCGTCGAGTCCCGGTGGAACCAGCCATGGACGAAGACTTCGGCACCTCGGTCCGACCATTCGCGCAGCCGCGTGGCGAAAGGCGATCCGGGCTGGATCGGCGCTTCGCCCCCATGATTGGGTACGACCAGCAGCGCCACCCTGTCGAGCGACGTGTGCTGCCCGAGATGGTCGCGAAGCCGGTCGACTGCGCCTTCCGAACGAGGACCGACATCGTGGATCGAAAGCAGGAGGCGGCGCGTAGGTTCTTTCGAAGACTGCGCGCCACGAGACAGCGAGCTGGTATTCCGCAAACTCTACCTCCGCCTTGCGACCACCCGCAAGACGGCACCGCAATGCCCAGCCGCAGTCGACGCGGAATAAAAATTGTGTCTGTACGGCCCGCCCGCCCTTTCGGTGCGCTGGCTTTGCGCGGTTACCAGGATCGGGAGATGGAAAGAGTGAACGTGCGCGGCCGCAAGGGCGTGTATTGCGGCGCGTTCAGGATCGAAAACTGGTTGCCGAAGGCAAAGCTGTCGCCCTTGATATCCATCAGATTGTCGATCCGCGCGCTTAGTACCACACGGTCCCGTGCAAAAGTTGCAGTGGCGGCGAGGGGCAGGTACCCGCCCATTTGCCGGTCGAGGGCGGGGTCGAACGCAAGGCGCGCTTTGCCGACATAGTTGGCCTGGCCTGTCAGACTTGCCTTCCATTCGCCAAGGTCGAAACCGTACTCGAGGGTCAGCCGCCCGGTAAAGTCGGGCACAACCGGCAGGCGGCGATCGTCCAGCGCCAGGCCGTTCTCGCTGCTGACCAATACGGCGTCTATGAAACTTCCACCGACAGACAGGCGCAGCCCGGCCGCGGGCAGCCAATCGACGCTCGCCTCGAGGCCGAATATACGACCGTGGCCGGCATTGCGGGTAGCGACCAGGCCGTTGGCCAGCAGATAGTCCGACTGAATATGACGCCAATCGGTATAGTAGATGCTCGCGCTCGCCGCGAACCGGTTTCCCGGCGAGGCATAACGCATGCCGAGATCCAACGTGCCGAGATCGTCGGAATCGAAGCGGCCGGCGCCAGGCATGTCGGCAGGAGCCAGTCCACCGGGACGAACCGCGCGGGCATACCGCAGATAGACGAGCGTGCGCTGGCTGGGCGTCCAAGCCAGCGAAAGGCTGGGCGAGAGAATCGTCTTGGTTATCCGGTCGGACGACCCCGCCGAACGCTCCTGCGCCTCGTCTTCAGCGACGGAGCGAGATACCCGCGCGCCGGCAGTTACCGTCAACTGCTCAAGCAGCGGGATACTGGCTTCGCCGAACATCGCCAGTTCCGTGACGTAGCGATCGAGCGCCTCGACCCCGCGGCTGTCCTGGACCGTGCTGACCGTAGCGATCGTATGGCTACGCGCACGAAGGTAGGAAATCCCGGCGATCCACCGCGACGATCCGACTGGAGAAAGCCGCACTTCGTGATTGACGATCGTATAATGACTATCACTGTCGAACCGCGACGGGCCGGACAAGGCAAACAGGGGTGACGCATCGGTGGAATCGAGCGTATAGCTGACATTGTGATCGACGTAGCTGCTGGTGGCGAGAAGCTTCAGGCCGCCAAGCCTGCCTTGTATGGTAGCGGCAATCATCCTGAAATCGTTGTCGGTGGGCTCGGGGATTCGCGCCTCACGCAGCCGCGTCTTGTCCGACACCGTCACGTACTGGCTGTCACGTACGCCGATGTCTTGCAGAACGCCCGCGAGGTCGACGGTCCAATCGCGATCCGGCTGCCAGCGCAGCGCCAACCGTCCGCCATCGGTTACGGTGCGGTTGGCGTTGCGATTGCGGCCGGCGTTGTCGATCCAGCCGCCCTCGCGCAGAACGTAGCCAACACCGCGCAAGGCGAGCTTGTCGGTCGTCAGCGGCAGATTGACCGTGGCCTCGCCGCCGGCGCCGACGCCGCCATGTTCGATCGCTTCGCCGATCACGCGGGCGCTGCCGCTCGCCTCGGTCAGGTCCGGTTTGCGCGTGACGACGTGATATATCCCGCCCAGCGCGCCCGAACCGTAGAGCGGCCCTTGCGGGCCCTTCAGCACTTCCACGCGTTCCATATCGACGAGGCGTAGATCGGGATCGGGCGCGTCGAACGTGACGCGTGCTTCGTCGAGCTGGGCGGAGACCGTCGACTGGCTGGGCCCGTTGAAGGCGCTGTCGGCAACGCCGCGGATGAATTGCCGATTGCGCCCCGAACCGAGATTGGTCAGCGCCAGGCCGTCGACCGACAAAGCCAATTCGCGGCTGCCCGACGCGAGTCCGACCGGTCCAATCCCGTCCAGCGACACAACGCTGATCGACAGCGGAAGGTCCCTGAGCCGCTGGTGCCGCTTCTGCCCCGTGACGATTATGTCCTGCGCCGGCAAGGGGGGCTGCACAGAAATCTTTGGTCGTGGAGCCGGAAGGGGGGCGGGCCGCGGGGGACGAATGTTCTGGAGTGCGCGTTCAATCCGATAGGCGGTGGGATTGACCAGCCTAGCCCGCCAACCGGTCCCGGTAAGAAGGCGATCGAGCGCTTGCGATGTACTCATCGTGCCGTGAAGCGCGGGTACGCGGGTTTGGGGTAGATCTTGGGGCCAGCCGATAGAGACGTTCGCAGTCCGCGATAATGCGGTCAGCGACCCCGCCATGATGCCGGCCGGTATATCGAAGCGATATTGCACATCCCTAGCGGCCGCAGGTGACGGCAGGGCTAATATCTCAGCGAGCGGGACCAGCGCCGAGGCGAGCATGATTGCCCGTCTCTTCATAGGTAAGGCCGGCAATATCCGCCAGACTAGCCAATAGCTTCGAACCGTCACCAATCGTCAGCACTCCCGAGAACGATTGACTGCCGATTGCAGGGTCCACTTCGATAGCCTTGCCCGAGTATCGCGAAATATCGGCTGCGACCACCGCCAGCGGCGTGTCGCTATAGACAAGTCTGCCCTGACGCCAGCTCCCGATATCAGGCGGGGCAATCTGGCTCAGATGCACCGAACCGCCAGATCGCGGCGCAATGACCTGCTGGCCGGCCGATACAGCCGTCGCGTCTCCGCCGTCGGCAGCTACCGTAAGTCGCCCCTCGGCAACCCCGACTTTCACGGAATGGGCCGATAGATTCACGCTGAACGTGGTCCCGATATCGCCGACGACATATTCGCCAGCCTTGATCGCAAGCCCGCGACCGGGATCGTGGGCCACGGTGAAGACCGCTTCGCCCTGCGCCAGTTCGAGCGTGGTCGCATTGCCGCCGATCACGACAAGCCGGCTCGCGGGGGCGAGATCGACGGCGATCCCGGATCCCAGGGCAAGCTGGCGGTATTCCTGCTGCGAAGAGGAATAGACCGTATCGGCGGGGCGCAGCCAGAGGGTCGAGATGCCGACGCCCAAGGCCACCGTCGCTGCAACCGCGCCATAGACCCATCGCCTGTGCGAAACCGGTGGCGCAATTGCGGCTGGTTGTTCGATTGGCGCGGGCATCCCGAGATTGCCAACGCGTTCGTCGACGATCCGGTGCGTGAGGACGACCGCGTCGAAGGCTTCCCGGTGGAGCGAATCCGCCTCCAGCCACGCGGTGTAGCCATCCCAGTCGGCATCGCCGAGCTCGAGCGCGCTGTGCCACGCCTCGGCTTCGTCGAGCAATCGCTCGTCGATTTCCGGTCTTGCCGTCACGTCGATGAAAGTCCGCATAGTGTCATGGCTGCGCGTAAGACGTCAAACATGCCGGTCCGCCTCAGTCCAGCAAAGCACGGCGAAAATATTTCATGGCGACGGCCATATGCTTTTCGACGCCGCTTTTCGAGATGCCCAGTCGCATCGCGACCTGGGCATGGCTGAGGCCCTGTTGCTTGTGCAGTTCGAATACCCTGCGCGCTCCTTCCGGCAACTCTGCGACCGTTGCAGCGAGACGTGCTGTTTCCTCGCGTTCGAGCAGTACCTCCTCGGCATTCCGGGCTTGATCCGCGGGTTCGCTGGATATCGTCGCCTCCCCGCGCGCTTCCAGCCAGAGACGCTCTCGCCGCATTCGCCGCTGCTTCTCGCGGATACGGTCGACGATCAGATTCTGCGCCATGCGATAAAGATAGGCCCGGCCATTGGCTACCGGTGAGCCAGGCGCATTCTGCAACCGTATCCAGAGTTCCTGAAGAATATCCTCCGCTTCGACGACATCGCCGAGTCGCGCAGTGAGGAAGCGAAGCAATTCGCCGTGATACAAGCGGTAGACCGCTTCGAGCCCGCGTGAACTGTCTGCTTGCACAGGCGGTCCCATAGCGCTCCACGCGATCATGCGACAACCTGTTTATCGCCGGGTCCATCGCGGGAGGCCGATGGCAGGGTAATGCGCACAAGCACCGGCATGGCGAGCAGAACCAGCGGATATTGCAGAAGCAAGCCCGCGATGATCGCGATTGCAAGCGGCTGCTGGATGCCCGATCCTTGGCCGATTGCCAGCGCGAGCGGCAGCAACGTCAGAATTGCGGCAAGCGTCGTCATGGTGATCGGGCGCAGGCGATTGCGACTGGCCTCACGCGCCGCCTCGACCGGCGGCATCTGGTGCGAAAGCTCCTCGAACTCCGAAACGTAGAAGATCGCCATCTCGGTGCCGATGCCGATGATCATGGTCATTCCCATCAACGCGGTGATGTTGAGATCGACGCCGGCCAGCCACAGCGCCGTGAACACGGCCGTCGTGGAGAGCAGTGAGCAGGCGATGATGATGACCGGCAGCCAGAACCGACGATAGAGCACCAGCAGCAGGACCAATTCGGCGATGAGCGCCATACCGAAGACCTTGATCAGACCGGAGAAGGCGATCTGCTGCTGCTGGTAGAGACCGCCCAGCTCGTAGCGAACGCCGGGGCTTAGAGCGCCGGGCTTGTTCAGCGCCGTCGAAACGTCGTTGACCGCTGCGCCGATGCCGCGGCCCTGAATACGGCCCGTTACCGCGACCATCGGCTCGAGATTCTCGCGGCCGATCTGCGGCTGGCCGGTTACGGTCTCGATCGTCGCCACGCGCGAAAGAGGAAAGACATGCCCATCGGTGGCGCGGATCGGTAGCTGGGCGAGACCCGTTTCGCTGAGCGTCGTCGCATCGGGCAGGCGTACGCGAACGTCCACGGCCTTGTCGGGCTGCGCCAGCGTGGTCGCGACAGAGCCGGTGAGCGCGGTCGAGACCTGCATCTCGACGTCGGCCGGAGCAACACCCTCGATCCCGGCACGGACCGGGTCGACATGGATATTGAGCGCATCGCCTGCGAGCTGGACGCCGTCCTTGACCTCGACCACTCCAGGCACCCTCTCGACGATGCCTGCAACCTTCTTTGCCTCGTTTTCGAGCACCGAGGGATCGGCGGCGAAAAGCTTCACCTCGATTGGTTGTGGGACCGCGGTGAGGTCGCCGATCAGGTCTTCGATTAACTGTGCGACCTCGATCTGAACGCCGGGGACCTTGAGGGCGACCTGGTCGGCCACGTCCGCGGCGATTTGTTCGGTCGGTTTGCTGTGGCTCGGTTTCAGGCGGACGAAGTAGTCGCCGTGATAGCTTTGCCCGAGATCGCCGCCGAGCCCGGTACCGAGGCGCCGCGAGAACGTGAGCACTTCGGGATTGGCCCGCAGCATTGCATCGATCTGGCCGACCTGGCGCCCGGATTCGTCCAGCGAGGTTCCCGGCGCGGTATAATAGTCCATGACGAAGCCGCCTTCGTCGACCTTCGGCATGAAGCCGGTGGGCACGTTCGAATAGCCGATATAGCCGATCACGAGCAATGGCACCGCGATTGCCGCGAGCAGCCAGGGGCGGGCGGAAAGGCGATCCAGAGCGCTATCGTGAAGCCTGCCGATGTGTCCTTCGCCAGCCGCCCCGGGATCGTGCCACTTGCTGAAATCGACCAGCCGGCGGACGAGCACGGGCACGACGAAAGCGGTCATCGCCCAGGATATGGCAAGCGCCGCGGCCATCGTCACCGACAGGGCCTTTGAGAAGGCACCGGTGACGCCGGTAAGGAACGAGAGCGGAATGAACACAATCAGCGTCGCCAGGCTCGATCCGGTTAGGGGTATCATGAACTCCCGCGCCGCAGGAATTACTGCCGCGCCGCCGGCGGGCTGGCCGTCCTCGCCGATCGCCCCGGCGCGGCGGGCGATATGCTCGACCATGACGATGACATCATCGATCAGGAGGCCAACGGCAGCGGCGATGCCGCCCAGGGTCATGATATTGAAGCTCATGCCCAACATGCTGAGTACGAGGACGGTGGCGGCGAGGGTCGCGGGCACGATGATCACTGCCACCAAGGTCACGCGCCAGCTGCGCAGGAACCACAGGAGGACTAGCGCGGCGAGTATTAGGCCGATCAGCACCGCATCGCGCACGCTGGCGACCGATTGCGTCACCAGTTCGCTCTGGTCGTACCAGTTGACCAGCTTGACCCCCGGCGGAAGCTTCAGCGTGGCCAGCTTCTGCTGGACTTCCTGGGCGATCTGGACCGCGTTGCCGTCGGGCTGCTCGTAGATGTTGAACAGGACTGCCGGCTTGCCGTCCTCGACGATCCGTTGCCAGACCGGCAGCGCGCCGTCCTGAACGGTCGCGACGTCGCGGATGCGCACGACCCCGGCCGGCATGGCCTTGACCACGATATCGCCGACCTGCGCCGCGTTGACCACGCTGCGGTCGGCAATGACCAGCGAAAGGCGGCCGCGATCCTGGACCTGGCCGACGGCACTCAGGACATTGCCGGCCCGGATCGCTGTTGCAAGGTCGGTCATCGACAGCCCGCGGTCGGCGAGGCGATGCGGATCGGCGAGCACTTGTACTTCGGCCTTGTCGCCGCCCTGAACACCCACCCGCGCGAGCCCGCTAATCGACGAAAGCAGCGGCGTGATCTGGTAGCGCGCGAAATCCTGCAATGCGATTGGATCGCCATCCGAAACCAGCGCATAGGAGATGATCGGGAAGACCGTGGGGTCCATGCGACGGACATTGTACTGGGTGCCCGCGGGAAGCGACGGGACGATCCGCGCGACCGCCGTATCGACCAGCAGCGTGCTGGCGATCATGTCGCGGCCCCAACCGAAGTCGATCGAGATCTGCGCCGAGCCCCGGCTGGTTTCCGAGCGCACGTTCTGCACGCCGGGAATGGCGCGGATCGCTTCTTCGACGGGGCGCGTTACCGTGAGCGCAGTCTGGTCGGCTGGTCGGCTGCCGGAGTCCAGATCGACAACTACGCGCGGGAAGGAGACCTGCGGGAAAAGGCCGATCGGCAGCGAGGTGGCGGCAACGATACCGGCCAGCGCGAGTGCCAGCGCGACGAGCACGAAAGCCCGCGATTGCGTATGGAGCAGGCGCTCTAACATCAGTTACCCCGGCGAACGGCGTCGCCGTCGTTCACTTGGTAGGCACCGGCAACGATCAGCGGCCTTGCCGGATCGAGATTGCCCTCGACGACATCCCCCTGGTCGGAGGATAGAGCGATGTGAACCGGCACGGCTTTGGCTTTGCCGGCCAGGATCTGAAACACCCTCGCGGGTCCGCCGGCGGTTACGACGGCCTTATGCGGGACTACCCATCCCGCGACCTGCCGGGTCTCGATCGTCACCTGCATTGCCTCGCCCGGAAGCAGCGCCCCGGTGGGAAAACCGATATCCACGTCCACCAATCGTGTCTGGGCATTGAGCGCACCGCCGACGCGGATGACCCTGCCGGTCAGCTTGGTTCCACCTGAAAGCCGTTTTAGGGTGGCCGCCTGACCCGCTACGACTCCGGCGCGATCGGCCGGGTCGATCCCGGCGGTGACGACGATGCCGCCGCTGCGAGCAACCGTCAGGATCGTCGCACCGGGCTGCGTGCGATCGCCCTGCGCGACGGCGACCGCCGTTACCACGCCGTCGAATGGCGCGATGATCGACTTCATCGCCTGACCAGCGCCCTCGGCCTGAAGGCCGGCGAGCGTAGCCTGCGCATCGGCAACTGCCTTGTTGGCTTGCACGAGCTGATCCTGCGTCGCGAGTTGCTGACCCAGAAGCTGCGCGGTGATCGCCTGCTGCTTGCGGGCTGCGGTCAGCGCGCTGGCTGCCTGCTGATAAGTGCCTTGCGCCGAAGGCGCGGTAGCGAAGGTCGCGAGTTGCTGGCCGGCCCGCACGGCCATGCCCGGCGTCGCCAGCAGCGTCGTCACCTGTCCGGGCTGAGCCATGCTGAAGGTCTGCGTGCCGCCCAGTGCCGGTGCCACCGAACCATAAGCGATCACGGTCGCGGGCAGCGACCCGCGCTGCGCTTTCGCGATGCCCACCAGAACGCTCGGTGTCGGTGCGGGGGGCGGCGCGCTACCGCATCCGGCCAAGACGATCGCGATGGGCAATGCCAGCAATGCTCTTTTCATTGTTCACCTGCCGGCAGCGTGGCGACTGGCAGACCCGCTCCGATGAGAGTCTGGATAGCGATCTGGCGATCGAGGAGCCCGAGCTCGAGCGTCATGATTTCCTGTTCCTTGGTGAAGCTGTTGGAAACGAGATCGACGAAGCCGCGCTCGTCGAGGTTCGATGCGCCGAAAGCCGCCTTCGCGCGCTGCGCGGCAAGGCGGGCGGCGGGTAGGTCTTGGCGCGCGACCGCGAGCTGGGCGGACAGTTGGTCCATTTCGCCGAGCATCGCCTCGACCGTGCCGGTCGCTGCAGCCAGGCGCGCGCTGTAATCGGCATGAAGTTGCTCGCGCGTCGCTCGCGTAATGGCGACGTTGCCCTGGTTGCGATCGAAGATGGGCAGTCCGATTGTCGCGTTGGGGCCGCCGTTGATGACCTTGGAGTTGTCGCTGGCCACGCTGCCGCCCAGAACGAGGTCCGGGAACTGAGAGAGGATGGCCTGACGGAACTGCTCGTCCGCCGCCGCATATCCCATGCGCAGCGCGACAAGGTCCGGGCGCCGATCGGGCAGGGTTGCGAGGTCGGCACGGATCGCCGCGGGATCGAACGGCGGCAGGTCGGCGGCAGGCGCGAGTGGGATCACCACGCCGGGCCGCAACCCGAGTAGCGCGTCAAGCTGATGCATCAGCGAAAGCTGACGCTGATCAAGCGCATCGAGCGCGGTGCGGGCCGACTGCAACGCGACGCGGTCTGGCGCCACGGTGACCAGCGTCACGGTTCGCGCGGCGAGCGCGCGTTCGAGCTTGGCATTGCGATCGGTAAGAAGCTGGTAGGCGGCGACGAAAGTCGGCCGGCTGCGCTCGTTCATGATGAGGTCGGTCGCGATCTGCCGCGCTTGGCCGGCGACCTGCCATTCCTGCCAGACGATGTCGGCCGCGACCTGACGCTCGCTATTGGCGGCGGCACGATGGCGAGAGCGATAGGTGATAAGGCTCTTGATATCCTGCGTGATGCCGAGATTCCACGCCGGCACCGTCCCCGATCCGGAGAGCAGTGGCAGGAATGCGCCGCTCAACGACGGGTTGGGCAGAATACCCGCCTGTTTGGTCTGTCCCGCAGCGATGCCGCGCTTCAGTCGCGCCGCCTTGAGATCCGGGTTGTTGGCCAGTGCCAACGAGACGACCTGTTCGACCGAGAGCTGTGCGGAAGGCGCGGCCGGCGCCAGTTCTGTAACGCTGGACGCGAGCGGCGGCGCCGTGACCAGTGGCAATGGCGTGTAGTGGGCGCATCCCGCCAGCAAAAGCGAGGGCAGGGCAAGCCCGCTCAGGCGAAATCGATCAAGCGGCATGCTGGCTGTCGTCCCCGGGTTGGCAGCAAAAGGCGCCGGGACCCGTCGCTTGGGTCCCGGCGAAGAGCATTAGTCGGGATTCTTGCCTTCGGCTATGTTCTCCAGAACGGCGCCGGTCGCGGCATCGACGCCGACTTCATAGGGTTTGCCGTGACTGGTGATGTCGAAGCTGTAACGCAGGCCACTGCCTCCAGCTTCGCGCTCAAGTTCCTGGTCGGTGATCGTACCGGGACGGGCCCTCAGCGCGGTCATGCGAGCGGAGGCAAGATTGATCCGCGCCCGACTTGCAAGTTCGCTACCCTTCAGTCTTGGTTGGTGGGGCCCTGCAACCGCCGCGCCAGCCATGCTGACGAGTGCGGCCCCGAGCAAAAAGGTACGTAGAGATTTCATGGTTGCATCCTCGTGAACGAAGTGTTCGCACCGGTCCTAGACGGTTCGACATTCGCCCTGGATGAGGCCAATATTGATTATTCCTAATTTTTGGATTGTCGTCCCCGACCCTTAAAACGCGGCAGTCGAATCCAACGCTTCTGTAAGCCAAAGGATTGATAACGTGAAGATATTGCTGCTTGAGGACGATCAGGCAACCCGTTCTCATCTAGAACAAGTCCTGCGAACGACCGGGCATGTCGTCGATAGTTGCACAAACGGCCGGGACGCGATCTTTCTGGCTTCCGGCGGCGAATATGCCGTGCTGATCCTCGACCGCATGGTGCCACAACTGGAGGGTCTTGCCGTCCTCAAGGCGCTTCGCGCTGCCGGCGTTACGACGCCAACACTATTCCTCACAGCAATGAACGGCGTGGAAGATCGGGTCGAAGGATTGGAGGCCGGCGCGGACGACTATCTTGCAAAACCCTTTGCCGCCAGCGAGCTTCTGGCCCGCGTCAATGCCCTGGCGCGCCGTCCTCCGGTCGCGGAGACTGCCGCCCTTCTGCAGGTCGGCGATCTCGTCGTCGATCGCATCAGGCGAACCGCAACGCGTGGCGGTGAACGGATCGACCTGCAGGCCCAGGAATTGAAGTTGCTTGAATACATGATGCTTCACGCCGGCGAACTTGTAACGCGCAGCATGCTTTTGGAAAACGTCTGGTCGTTTCACTTCGATCCTAAGACCAACGTAATCGAGAGCCACATGAGCCGGCTGCGGGCAAAAGTGGATCGCGGCTTCGGCATCGAACTGATCCGGACAGTGCGAGGATCAGGTTACCGCATCGATGCCGGCTAAGCACATGATGCCAGCAGCGATACGCAGCGCCGCCTTTCGCTTCGCCTTCCTGCTGGCGTTGATCTTTGCTGCAGGTGCGGCTGCTTTGTTGGTTGTTGTACAGCGGCAGATTAAAGATTATGCGGCGGACGCGACCAAGGGGAGTATCCGGGCTGAGTCAGCGGTCCTCGCCGGTGAATATCGCTCACTGGGCCGGTCGGGCCTGATCGAGGCCATGGGGCGACATCAAAGTGCAAGCAGCGATGCCCAGTTCCGGTATCTCCTGCTCGACGGGCAGGGCCATCAACTGTTCGGCGATCTACCTCTCTCCGCAGTGCATAACGGTTGGTCGACGTTTCAGGTGAGAGAGACCGAGCCAAGGCAGGTTTTGACGCAGGAGATGTTTTCTTCCCTGACGATGTCATTGCCAGATGGGCTGAAAATGGTTGTGGCCACCGACAATTTTGATGTCGAGAACATGCGCCAGCGACTGCGTAACTTCACCTTGGTCAGTGGGATAGCTATCACTCTGTTTGCGTTGATCGGCGGGTACATCATCGGAGGTTTGTTCCTGCGCAGGCTTACCCGCGTGAATCAGTCCGTGGACCGGATCGTCGAAGGTGAACTAACCGAACGGCTTCCTATGATCGGCTTCGGCCCGGAATTTGATGAACTTGCTCGCAATCTGAACCGTATGATCGATCGTAACGCCCTCGCCATGGAGGCGCTGCGCCAGGTTTCGACGAATATTGCCCATGATTTGCGCACGCCGCTGACCCGCCTACACCAGAGGTTGGAGGTCATGCAGCAGAGCGGGGTAGCCGAACCATCTGTCATCGACGATGCCTTGGCCGAGACCACCAGTTTGCTCGAGACTTTCCAGGCGCTCCTGCGGATCGGCGCGGTCGAAGGCGGGATTGGACGACGGTATTTCAGGTGCGTAGATCTGACCGAGCTCATGGACCGCGTTCAGCAGGCCTACGAGCCCGTGGCGGAGGATGCGGATCACTTTCTGCTGGCCGATCATGCGCGCGGTATAACCGTCGATGGCGACGCCGAATTGCTTGCACAGCTATTCACCAATCTCATCGAGAATGCGATCGTTCACACGCCACCGGGAACCGTCATCACGTCGCGCCTGATAATGATCGATGGCGCGCCTGCCGCCGAGATTTGCGACACGGGGGCGGGAATACCTCCGATAGAGCGCTCCAAGGTCTTCGGCCGCTTCTACAGGCTGGATGCCAGTCGCCACACCGAAGGGGCCGGCTTGGGTCTCGCATTGGTCGCGGCAATCGCTTCGCTTCACAACGCGAGCCACGCCATTCTGGAAACGGATGGACTTTGCGTGAGGATCATGTTCCCGCGCCGGACCGTGGCGTAAAAGTAGCGTTCGCGGGAATGCCAAGGGATCCGACCGATTTGATCGAGCAGCCCGTGCCGATAAGCTAGCGGTTTCGGGTCGGCGAGGCCGCTGACGCGCTGATCGCTGTCGAACGGATTGTCGACCACGAGCGGCAGTGGGCAATCCCTTAAGCCAAGCAGCGCCGTGCTCCGTGCCGGAAGGTAGAACAGGCGGGAGTCGAACTGGAAGCGGTCCTCAAAGCGCCGGCTGCCCGGGCTACGCCGGCACATCGCTTGTCCCGCTGCATAGGCACTGGAAATGGCGAGGTTACGGTTTCTTCGTAAACTGACAGCCTGCCATTACCCAATCCTGATTCGAGACGGTCTCTTTGAATTGCATGTGCTCGGTCGTTCGAACTGAGGTCAACAGCATTTGCCTCGTCTTGGTAGGGGGCCGGCGCCTCAATGTCGGAGATTAGTATGTTGGATGGCGAATTTCGCGGGGTCCTTGCTGCAAGCGCGATTCCTGGCGGAGAGGGATTGCCTTTTGCCGCAATGTTTCTGGACTTTTGCCAGGCTGTAACGGGAACGCCGTGCCGATGATAGGAATGACGATGGTTCGCAGCCTTGACTATCGCCGCGCGTCCGGTTTGGCGGCGGCGCTTCTGGGAACCACGATCCTGGCGGGACAGCCGGTTTACGCCCAGGCTGCGGCCCAGGGTTCCACTGCGCCGGCCAAGCCTGCTGCAGCGGCGCCGGCAGCGACAGCTGCCCCGGCTGTCGAAGCCCCTGCCGCGATGCCGATCAAGACGCTGACCGTGGTCGGCGCGCAGCGGCTCGAGCCCGATACGATCCTGTCCTACATTAAGCTGCGCGTCGGGCAGGACTATACCCAGACCGCGGCCGACCAGGCGCTCAAGGACCTGTTCGCCACCGAATTGTTCGCCGACGCCCAGGTGCGCAACGATGGCGGCAACGTCGTCATCCAGGTCAAGGAAAACCCGGTCGTCAACCGGATCATCCTCGAGGGCAACAAGCGCATCAAGGACGAGAAGATCCTGCTGGAGATCAAGGTCGCGCCGCGCCAGATCTTCACGCGCTCGAAAGTCCGCGCCGACGTCGCCCGCATCATCGAGCTCTACAAGCGCCAGGGCCGTTTCGCCGCCACCGTCGAGCCCAAGATGGTGATGCTCGAGCAGAACCGCGTCGACATCGTCTTCGAGGTTACCGAGGGCCCCAAGTCCAAGGTCCGCCAGATCAACATCATCGGCAACGAGAAGTTCTCGGACGGTGACCTGCGCGGCGAGATGGTGACCAAGCAGACCAGCTTCACCCGCCTGTTCAGCTCGGGCACCAGCTACGATCCCGACCGCATGGCCTTCGACCAGCAGAAGTTGCGCCAGTTCTACCTGACCAAGGGCTATGCCGATTTCCGCGTCGTGTCGGCCGTCGCCGAGCTGACGCCGGACAAGAAGGACTTCATCATCACCTACGTCGTCGAGGAGGGCCAGCGCTACAAGTTCGGCGACATCAAGGTCGACAGCCAGCTGCGCGACTTCGATGGTGAGCAGCTCGCCAAGCAGCTGCCGATGAAGGCGGGCGATTGGTACAACGCCAAGATGGTGGAAGACACCATCGAGAAGCTGAACGAGACCGCCGGCGCCTTCGGCTATGCCTTCGCCGACGTGCGGCCCGATTACAATCGGAGCAAGGACGATCTGACCATGGGGGTCAATTTCGTCATCTCCGAAGCGCCGCGCGTCTATGTCGAGCGGATCGACGTCAACGGCAACACGCTGACGCAGGACAAGGTCGTGCGCCGCGAGTTCCGCATCGCCGAGGGCGACGCGTTCAACTCGCTGCAGGTCAAGCGCTCGACCAACCGCATCAAGTCGCTCGGTTACTTCCAGGAGAAGTTCGAGGTCGAGCAGAAGCCGGGCTCCGCGCCCGACCGCATCGTGCTCGAAGCCAATGTCGAGGAAAAGCCGACGGGCGAGCTGCAGCTGTCGGCGGGCTTCTCGTCGATCGAAAGCTTCATCTTCCAGGCCTCGATCCAGCAGCGCAACTTCCGCGGCCGTGGCCAGACGGTGGGCGTGTCGGGCTCCTATTCGAAATATTCGAAGAGCGTCGAGACGAGTTTCACCGAGCCTTACCTCTTCGATCGCAACGTCTCGGCCTCGGTCAGCATCTATCGCCGCGACTACAACAGCTTCAACTACCTCAACTCGAACCGCAACACGACCTACAAGCAGGCGACTACCGGCTTCCAGCTACGCGCCGGCGTGCCGTTGACCGAATATCTGACGGCCGTCGCCAGCTATACGCTGAACTATGACAATGTATCGCTCGACAAGACCCAGTTCTATACCGATCGCGTGACCCCGGGCGTGCAGCAGTGCGACCCGCTACTCGCCGGCCGCTACCTCTGTGAGGCGATTGGCAAGCGCACGAGTTCGATCATCGGCGCTTCGCTGATCTATGACACGCTCGACAACCGCGTGCACCCGACGCGGGGCTTCCTCGCCTCGCTTGGCGGTGAATTTGCCGGCCTCGGCGGATCGGTGAAATATGGCCGTATCCGCGCCAACGCCTCGCGTTATTTCCCGGTCGGCAAGGGCTTCATCTTTTCACTGTCGGCCGAGGGGGGGCTCATCAATTCGTTCGACCACAGCGGGGATCCGGCCCGCGGCATTGACGACGTTCGGCTGACCGACCGCTTCTATCTCGGCGAGCCGCAAATGCGCGGCTTCGACATTCGAGGGATCGGTCCGCGAGTCCTGCGCAAATACTATGTCGACGCGAACCGTGATGGAGTCATCGATGGCAAAACCGATGGGTTTTCGACCGATCGCAACCAGTGGGTCGATGACGCACTGGGCGGAAAATACTACTACCAAGGCCGTGCGGAGCTTGAGATACCATTGGGATCAGGGGCGAAGGAATTGGGCCTGCGTCCCTCCATCTTCGCGGGCGTCGGGGCGGTTTGGGGCGTTCGCACCCCCGTAACCGACAACAACACGAGCGCGCAGTTCATCGCCACTCGCGATAGCGCTACCGGTCTGCCGCAATATCAGGTTACCTGCGCCGGAATGACGACGGTCGTGGCTGCGGGCACGACGCCGGTAAATGGGGGTAACTGCACCGCCACGGGCGACGGCGTCGTAGCGCTGGGCAACACCATTCCGGCCTATAGGGAATTCTTCGTCGGCAATACCTGGAAGCCGCGTGTCGCGATCGGCGTCGGTGTCAACTGGAACTCGCCGTTCGGCCCCTTCCGAATCGATTTCTCCAAAGTCCTGCTGAAGCAGGACGGGGACAACACCAAGACTTTCACATTCAACGTAGGCACCCAATTTTGAACACCATGCTTAATCTCACTTGGGCAAGCCGGCTCCCCCGCTCAACGAGGCTCTGTCCCGCAGCGGCACCGGTCGTCGAGTCCAACGCCGACCTTCAGGATGCCAGTCTCGGCCACGCCTCGCCCAAGCGGCTCGCCGCGCGCGGCCGGCAGATCCACGGTACGGACGACCGAGATCTGGTCAGCTCGGGAGCCGAGAGGACGTTTAGAAACTAAACGCCATCGCCTGTGCCGATCTCGGTTGATAATTTGGTAATGTCAATTTCTCCAACTGCGGTTTTGGAAATTGACGAAGTCTTACGTTTCGAGAGACCGTGCTCTTTTGGCACGGCTCGTGGACCTGCCGAGGCGCGCGATGACACGAAAAATATTCACGATTTCCTTCCTATCGATATTTGTCATTGGCGCCTGCGCAAAATCTCCACCCGACATAATTTCCGAGGCTCATCAAGCAGTTCTCGCGGTGGCCCAGACGGCCAGCCCGAAGAAATTCGACGATGCCTTTACTCAGATATTTCCAGAGAAAGGGCTTGTTTGTGGCGGGAGAATGGGAACAGCTGATTTATACGGAAAAAATGCTGGCTACCAACGGTATTATTTCAGTCGAACGCTAGGGGTAGCGCTCGAGGGCGAGTCCCCATCTTGGCTGCCTATAGCGAACGCCTGCATCGCCGCGATAAGAGAGCGATTGACAGTAACCAATCATCGTTTGAATGCCGAAGTGTCAAAAGTCCATCGGCCATGAACTGCGCTGCATTGAGTGCAAATATTTGGAAGCAGGATTTGGGAAATGGAGTCGGCGGCCGAGTGGCTCTTAGCGCTACCGCCCTGTTTCACGGTACAACGTGAAGCGATGATTGAGGCGCTTCGCGAGCGCATGGGATGGCTTGTGGATTTGGTCGGGAAGGAAACACTTGAAGTAGGCTTGGCAGCGATGGCGCAGATTCCGCGCGAGGAATTTGTTATTCCTCTTATTGAAGAATTCGCTTATCTTCCCATGAGCCTCGACATCGGCTTTAATCAGACCATTTCACATCCTCAATTAGTGCTGAAATAAGGGCCCAGCCGGCGCGACACAAGGCAGTGGACCTGATGAAGGAGATCGGATCGGCATTTGCGACGGCAAGTGCCCCGGCTTCGAGCCCCAACGACAGAATCGTACCGCCGAGTGCGCAGAGCCATTGCGTCAGGATATAAGACGGTAGGCTGTCCGGTCAGCTAAGTGGTAGCGCCGGTCGCCAGCGGCCAGTGCGCCATCTACACATGGCAAGTAGCATGGCTGGGGGCCTAGCAGGCTGTTGAAAAAGTCGGAGCGACCGCATTGTCGAGCAACAATCGAAGCCAACTCGGCGCCATCTTGAATCGATCGTGCTTTAATGTGCTGATCCGAGATTCCATGTTGCTCGCCACCACTGCTCGAAACCCTTTTTCAACAGCCTGCTAGGTTCGCCTATATGGCGGATGAAGACGTTCAACGCCTTTGATATACACACCAATTGAAGCATTGTTCGCTGTTCCACGGTGTCTTGTGCTCTTCTGACCATGCCTCCACGAGCGTAAACTCGTGACCGAGTTCCTGGGTGAGCAGTTCCGCATTATACCTTATCACAGGGAGGCCACTGCATTTGTCCGGCCCGTCAAGTGCAAACGTGGCCATGATCAACCACCCGCCTGTCCTCAGTCCCGTATGCAGGGCGTTCTTGTAAGCATCGCGGGCCTCCTTCGTTGCCAGAAAATGGAACACGGCCCGATCGTGCCAGATATCATATTGGCGTGCTGGACTCCACTGAGTGATATTGGCTGCGATCCACTGAACCTGCGAAGCGCGAGTGCCTAGCCTCGACTGGCTGACCTCGAGCGCCGCCGCTGCGACGTCGAGGATCGTGACGTCCGCCCAACCTCTGTCCAGCAAGCTGTCCGCCAGGGCGGACGCGCCGCCGCCGACGTCGATGATCGCCGATGTTGGCGGCACCGCAATGCGCGAAAGCGCGGCCAGCGATGTTTCTGGCGTCGCCTGAAACCAGCTCACCGAATCTGACGCTTTCGTTGTGTAAACGGTTTCCCAGTGATCGGGCTCGGTCATCATCCCATTCCCTTTCCGCGAATAGCACGACCGAACTCGGCCCTTGGTGAAAATTGATAGCGCGCGGTCCGGCGGCCTTGCCGGGTGCTTGGTGTAGTCCCTGGAAGTCGAAACGCGACAATCGAAAAATCGCGCGTGAGAGGCCGATTTAACGTCCCACTATCATAGATGTTGATGATAGGGTAGGGGGGTATCCTATGGGACATTTGACCGAAGGCAATGACGAGCTCTTGAAGCGGGTGCGCCGCATCGCGGGACAGGTCGCGGCGATTGAGAAAGCGCTGGCCGCAGGAACAGACTGTACGACGACTCTGCATCTCGTCGCAGCGACGCGCGGCGCCATGAACGGCCTCATGGACGAGATCATCGAAGAGCATGTCCGCACCCATGTGGCGCATCCCGACCTCGCGGCCGAGGATCGTGCCGCTGGGGCGGAAGAATTGATCGCGGTCATACGCCGCTACGCAAAATAAGGCTGAAATAATGACGACGTCCCGCGATATTGACGCCTTTGTGCACGATCATGTCTACTTGGGTGCCTCTCACGACGAGAATGCACGCCGCACATTGTGGGTTGTGGTGCTGACGGCTGTGATGATGATCGGCGAAATATTCGCCGGGTATGTCACGGGATCAATGGCGCTCCTGGCCGATGGCTTCCATATGGCGACCCATGCAGGCGCGCTAAGTGTGGCTGCGGTTGCTTATGCCTATGCCAAGCAGCATGCGTCGAACCGGCGGTTCAGCTTTGGAACCGGCAAGGTGGGCGACCTTGCGGGCTTCGCCTCGGCGCTGGTGCTTGGCCTGATCGCCCTGGGAATCGGCGTTGAATCGATCCTGCGGTTGTTCGAGCCCATCAAGGTTGCGTTTGGTGAGGCAACCTTAATTGCCGTCATTGGGCTCGGTGTGAACATTGTCAGCGCATTCTTGCTGTCGGGCAGCCATCACCATCATGGTCATGACCATCATGACCACGTCGACGACCATGATGCTCATGGTGGCGACAACAACCTTCGCTCGGCCTATGTGCATGTCCTAGCCGACGCTCTTACGTCAGTATTGGCAATCGCGGCTCTTCTGGCAGGCCGCTATCTTGGCTGGGTGTGGATGGACCCTGTCATGGGGATCGTGGGAGCGGGGGTGATCGCTCGCTGGTCCTGGAGCCTGATGCGAGATACCGCCTCAGTCCTCCTTGATTCGACCGATAATCATGTTGCCGAGGAAATACAGGATCTCGTTGAGGGACCGGGCGATGTGCGTATTGCCGATCTTCATGTCTGGCGTGTCGGTCCCGAGGCCCATGCTGCCATAGTGGGAGTGGTCGGCAGTGCGGGGGTCAATGCAGGCGTGATCCGCGATCGGCTGGTGCCCGTCCATGAGTTGAAGCACCTGACAATCGAATGCCATTGATGAGGTGCCTGTGAAGTCGCCGTGCATAGACGTGTGCCGTTTCGACTGCTCGACTGGCTGGTGTCGGGGCTGTGGCCGGTCCAAGCCGGAATGCCGGGCTTGGAAGAAGGCGCAGCCCCGACAGCAACGCAAGATCGCCGCCGACCTTCCGCGCCGGCTCGCGAAGCTGACGGGACGCGAATTGCAAAAATGAGCGAGCTGGCTGTCGTTGAACATGCTCAAGACGCCAGGTGCGTCAGAATCGGACATTCCGGCCAGTCGTTGCCGTGGCACCTCTTCGCCAAGTCCATCAGCGCTTCTCGCATCGCATTCAGCGCATCCGCCTTGCGGCCAAGGTCGGCCGCGCGGGCCTCCGCCAGCGCCTTGACCTCTGAACTGGCGCGTGCGCGATCGGACCATAAATCAAGCAGCTTTCGGATTTCTTCGATCGGAAAGCCGAGGTCGCGAGCGTTGGCAATGAAGCGAAGCCGATGGACGTCGGCGTCCGAGTAGTCGCGATAGCCGCTTTCCCGTCGCGCAGCCGACGGGATAAGGCCGATCTTCTCATAGTGGCGGATCATCCGCTGCGAGACCCCGCTCGCGGCCGACACAGCGCCAATATTCATAGTGCCACCCGATTGAGGCGGAGCGCGTTGGTGACCACGCTGACCGAGGACAATGCCATCGCCGCCGCCGCGATGATCGGGGAGAGCAGGATGCCGAAGATCGGGTAGAGCAGACCCGCCGCTATCGGAACCCCGGCAGCGTTGTAGATGAATGCGAAGAACAGGTTCTGCCGGATGTTGGACATTGTCGCCTCACTCAGCCGGCGCGCGCGGACAATGCCGTTAAGGTCGCCTTTCAGCAGGGTCACGCCAGCGCTTTCAATCGCGACATCGGTGCCGGAGCCCATCGCGATACCGACATCGGCGGCAGCGAGGGCCGGCGCGTCGTTGACCCCGTCGCCGGCCATCGCGACGATGCGCCCTTCGCCCTTCAATCGCGCGACAACCGCGCTTTTCTGGTCCGGCAGCACTTCGGCTTCGACTTCGTCGATCCCGAGCTTGCGCCCGACCGCTTGCGCCGTGGTGCGATTGTCGCCCGTCAGCATCACGACCCTTATGCCCTCCTTGCGAAGCGCCGCGATGGCCTCGGCCGTCGTCGCCTTGATCGCATCGGCAATGGCGAGGATTCCGGCTGCCTGTCCGTCGATCCCGATGAAGATGGCGGTCGCGCCATCCTGGCGCAGTTCGTCCGCCTGCGGATCGAGTGCGCTGACGTCGATCCCGCTTTCTAACAGGAAACGGGCGTTGCCGAGTTTGATGCGCTTGCCGTCCACCGTGCCGATTGCGCCTTTGCCGGTCGGTGAATCAAAATCCGTGACTTCGGGAAGCACGATTCCCCTGTCCTTGGCAGCCGCAACAACTGCGAGCGCCAGCGGATGCTCGGACGCCCGTTCTACGCCTGCGGCGAGCCTCAGCAGTTCGCTCTCCTCATGACCAGGGGCAGAGACGATGCGGGTGACCGAGGGGCGCCCTTCGGTCAACGTCCCGGTCTTGTCGACAACCAATGTGTCGATCTTCTCCATCCGCTCCAGGGCCTCGGCATTCTTGATGAGGACGCCGAACCCTGCGCCCCGGCCGATTCCGACCATGATCGACATCGGCGTCGCAAGCCCCAAGGCGCAGGGGCAGGCAATGATGAGGACGGCGACGGCGGCGATCAGGCCATGGGCGAGGCGTGGCTCCGGCCCCCAGATACCCCACGCACCAAAGGCAATGAGCGCGATCAGCAGGACAGCGGGCACGAACCATCCCGCGACCTGGTCGGCCAGGCGCTGGATAGGCGCGCGTGAACGCTGTGCATCCGCGACCATCTGGACAATGCGCGCCAGCATCGTGTCGCGGCCCACCTTCTCGGCGCGGATGACGAGCGCGCCGCTCTGGTTGATCGTTCCACCGATGACAGCGTCGCCGAGCGCCTTCGTGACCGGCATCGATTCTCCCGTCACCATCGACTCGTCGAGCGAGGATCGGCCCTCCTCGACCTTGCCATCGACCGGCACCTTTTCGCCCGGTCGAACACGGAGACGATCGCCGACGGCGACCTGGTCGAGCGACACTTCCTCGTCATCCCCGTTCGCGCCAATGCGGCGCGCGGTCTTGGGCGCGAGGTTGAGCAGCGCCTTGATGGCGCCCGAGGTCCGTTCGCGGGCGCGCAGTTCGAGTACCTGACCCAGCAGCACGAGGACGGTGATGACCGCAGCCGCTTCGAAATAGACCGCGACCGACCCATCGGCCGCGCGGAAGGCCCGTGGAAAGGTCGAAGGGACAAGGGTCGCGACCACGCTGTAGCCCCAGGCGACGCCGGTCCCCATCGCGATCAGCGTGAACATGTTGAGGTTACGCGTGCGAAGCGAAGCCCAGCCGCGCTCGAAGAAAGGCCAGCCCGCCCACAAAACGACGGGTGTCGCAAGGACGAACTGGATCCAAGTCGATGTCGTCGGTGGTACGATGTGGTGGAGAGTGGAGAACAGATGTCCACCCATCTCGAGGAATAGCACGGGCAGGCTAAGCGCGAGCGCAACCCAGAAGCGGCGGCTCATGTCCTTGAGCTCGGGGCTCGGCTCGCTGTCGGCCGTGACCATGGCAGGCTCCAGAGCCATGCCGCAGATTGGGCATGGCCCTGGATGATTCTGACGAATTTCCGGGTGCATGGGGCAGGTCCAGATCGCACCCGGTTCTGCGACCGCGGCCGTGTTGCCCTCGTCCGACAGATACCGCTTGGGGTCGGCGGCAAACTTGGTGCGACAGCCTGCGCTACAGAAATGATAGCCCTCGCCATCATGCGAGGCATGATGAGGCGTTGCCGTCGGATCGACCATCATGCCGCAAACCGGATCCTTGGCCGTCTTCGCGTCCGTGCCGCCGCCGTGCTTGCCCGCGCAGCAGCCGTGTGCATCCGAATTGCTTGCAGAAACAGGGTCAGTCACAGGCTCGTCTCCTTATCGACGAAAAGCGATCTGGGGTCTGACATCGTGTCAGGGTCAAGCCCGCCTCACATATTTTTTGCGTGGCAGACCCTGCGCTGCCGCGTCAGCCGGACAACAGATTGTGGATGGCCGTCGCGGCCTTAGCCGCCTGACCTGCCGCAACAGCAATTTGATCCAGCCCTTCAACCATGTCGCCGGCAGCGAACAGGCCACCGACCGTCGTTTGCTGGTGCTCATCGACGACGATGCAACCTGCTGGGCTCAGCTCCGCGCCAACCATTCGCGCCAATTCCGAGCGAGGGGCGGTTCCGAGGGCAACATAAAGGGTGTCGAAATGGAGCAATTGGCCATCGGCCAAATGGGCGAGGAGGATTTCCCCATCGATCGACAAATCTTGAACCGGGGCGCGTTCGACGGCAATATCGCCTCGGGCCAGATCTGCCGTCTCGGCTACCGACAATTGCGAACTGTCTTGCGCGAGCAATGTCACAGTGTCGCTATAGTGGCGAACGAACAGAGCCTCTGCCGCACCATGGTCGGAGCAGCCCAACACGGCCACTCGCTTGCCGCGGACCTCATAGCCGTCGCAGATCGGGCAATAGCGTACCAGTCCTTGGGCGACGCCTCGATCATGCGTTTCCTGCGCCATTCGCGGTCGATGATTTATCACGCCTTGAGCAAGCAATATTGTCCGTGCGCTGAAAGTCTTGGCATTCGTATCGACGACGAAACCTGTCCCGACCCGGTCGATGCGATCGACGACCCCAGTGGCCAATTCGGCACCGTACTGGGCGGCATGTCGATGCATACGGACAAGCAGATTTTCACCAGAGATACCGTCTGGAAAACCGAGGAGGTTATGTGTCGTCGGGATGCGGGTGGCGCGGCCATCGCCAGCATCAATGACCAGCGTAGAACGCAGAAACCGGGCCAGATAGGTGGCTGCTGTCAGCCCCGCGGGGCCGCCTCCGATGATTACGCAGTCGTACATGCCTGCCTTTCGCTGACCTCGGTCGTCACTGATATTACGCGGCACGCCGCTTCTTCCCTCGAAAGCGTGTGCGTTCTTCGAAAAAAAGCGGTGGGTCGTGAGGGGTAAACCCCGTCGCTGCGTAAATTCAGATGAAGCCCATCGCCAAGCAGGATGGACAGCTCAGGTGCCCACGGGTCGCAGCGTGGCGCGGGGGCGAGCGGATGTGGGGAAGACAGATTGGAATAAGCCGATCGCGCTCCATGTCGCTCGCCCCGCAACAACCAAAGGTCGGAACGTCAGGGGGCGACGACACCATCATCATCATCGGGGGAGAGATGGATACCTACACCCCTTTTTGGTTTTTGATGGGCCAGGCGCTTTGGGTGATAATGGTTGTTGCGGGACCCACGCTGATACTCATGTTGGTGGTCGGGCTCATCACCTCCATGACCCAGGCCGCGACATCGAGCGCGCTTCCATGAAAACGGATTACATCCCCGATGCAGGCGGGGCCAACAGTCCTAACCATGCAACGAGGGCTAGAATGACAAGAGCGCATGCAGTTTCAATGACGAGGCTGCGACGAAGTGTTCCTATCGCCGAGGATGTCTTGCCCGTTTCAATGGCTGCAGCGAGGGAGGGGGTCAGGAAGAAGCGGTTGGCGGCGGCCAGCATTAGCATGACGCCGAACAGTATCAGCTTTGCCACCAGCAGAAGGCCGTAGAGACTGGCAAAAAGGGAACCGAGCCTGGACGGTCCGATCAGGATCCAACTGTTAATGAAGCCCGACAGGATAAGCAGCCCCACGACAGCCGATCCGACCTTCGCAAAGCCATCCAACGCCCGGTGAGAGAGGTGGATATGATGTATCGCCATGCGGGCGGCAGGGCGGAAAATAAGAAGGCAAAGGGCGAATAGTGCTCCTACCCATATGCCCGCGGCCCAAAGATGGGTGATGTCGGCGCCAACATGGATCCATCCCAATAAGCCTTCATCGGCGGCGCCGTGACCCGTCCAGGCTAAAGTTGCCAGAGCGACAGCGGCGGTGGCTGACAGCGACCACAGGGCGAAAGTGGGGCGGCGCCATCCGACAATGGAAAAATACAGCACAAGCAAGAGTGCCGCGATCCGTATTTGCCAGGCAGTGCCGATCGCCGTGCCCGATATCAAAAGATTGGTTGTAGCCCGGTCGATTTGATCGATCGGCACGCCGCCCATCGAGGCCGCCAGGACCATCATGCCCAGGATCGATAGTCCGATGCCGGCAAGCGCGATCGTCGCCAACACCGAGCGGAAGCGCAGGACCGAGCCGGAAGCCCGCTCGGTCCCGCGCAACGTATAGAGGCCGAACATCGGCAACCCGAAGAGGAGCATGAGATCGAGGTAAAGCCCTAGCCTGACCGCGATCGCTATGATGTCCGGCACGGACTTACTGGACCTTGAAGGTGTAGCTGCCCTGAATGCGATGGGTGTCGGCAGAGACGACGTGATAATCGACCCTGTAGGTTCCAACCGGCAACGGCTTGGCAAGCGACGCGACGAGCGTCTTGCCGTCCGCACCCACGGTCGCCTTGACGCCGTTCATCTTCATGGGCCCCATTTTCATGCCGGGCATTTCCGTCATCGTCAGGTCGATCCCGGAAAATTGCGCGACAAGTGCTTCGGAAAAGACGAGCTGGATCCTTGTCGGGGCTGCGACGACGGCATTGGCCGCGGGCGTTGTGCTATCGAGCTTGGGGTGGGCCTGAACAGCGGTAGCGGCGAGGACAGACGCCGCCATGGCGACGGCAAAAACTGTTTTACGAAACATCGATTTCTCCATGGGCGGCGATACTGCCGACAGATCGAATTACGCATCGCGCGGCGCCATCCCTCATCAAGCAAGCAAGATTTCTTCAAATCCGGACGCCAGCGGGGTTTGCGCCGGAGATCTGCGTGGCTGATGAGGGATCAAAGCCTGTCATGCGTATGGTCAATTGGATGGGTGTGAAAATCACCGGGATCCAGGGACGCTTCTGCTCGGGAGGACGCGATGGCAAATTCGAGGAAGACATGGCTGCGCAAGCACTTCCCGAGCGTGGGCTTCATTGCCGCGACGGCGCTGGTCGGCGGAGCGCTGGTCGGGATCGTTGTATATGTCGGAGCCTATGACATAGGGGCCGATGCGCCGCACACCAAACCGGTTTATTGGCTCATAGAGCAGCTTCGTGATCGTTCGATCGCCGTCCGGTCTCGCAATGTGAGTGTCCCCGCCAACCTGATGGATCTAAAACGGCTGCAGAGCGGCGCGGGGCTTTACACCGAGATGTGCAGTGGCTGCCATCTCGGGCCGGGACTGGAAAAGTCGGAGATCAGCCAGGGTCTCTACCCCAGGGCTCCGGAGCTTTTTCGGGAGCAGCAGAGATCGCCAAAAGCGCAATTCTGGATCATCAAGCATGGGGTCAAGCTGACCGCGATGCCGGCTTGGGGTAAGACGCACAGCGACGAACTGATCTGGGACATGGTGGCTTTCGTGCGGCAACTGCCACGTATGACGCCCGCCCAATATCAGGCGGCAATTGCCAGTGCGCCCGAAGACCATGACGCGATGATGAAGGATATGCCTGGCATGAAGAATATGATGCCCTAGCGATGTGGCGTCTGCCCGGCAGTCGCCGTCGAGCTCTGCCCGCCATAGCTCAGTGCTTTGACGAAAAGACGGATAGAGGGGCAGGTGGGGAATCCGAGTCCAGCGCGGTGCGCCGGATTGAATGATGATTGGGATCTTACGATGAATACAGACTTGGACGAGCTTTTGAGCCGCTTACGCAATGAACCGGGGCATCCGGGCCTGATCGGTCTGGAGGAGGAGGTGTTTCGACGCATTGCGGCATTGCCCCAGGTTTCGGCTGCTTCTCAACTCCGGTTCGGTGCAGTGGCCGCCTTTGGAGCAGTGCTGCTCGGTATTGCAAGCAACGGATTCACGCCGCCTGCCGAGGCCTCGGTTACACTTTCGCCATTCGGACCATCCAATCCGCTTGCCCCCTCGACGCTGCTGGCAGGCCCTCGGTGAAGCCGAAGCTGCTCTTTCTGGTCGCAATCGTCGCCTTTGTTGCGGCCGTTGCAGGGGTGTTCCTTGGTCGGTACTTCTTCCCGCAGCCCAAGGCAGCCGGCGTCGAACTCCACGACGTATTGCACAGCCAGCTCGATCTGGACGACCGTCAGAAGGCCCAGATCGAGCTGCTCGAGCAGCGCTTCGCCGTGCGCCGACGCGCACTGGAGCTCGAAATGAGAGCAGACAATGCGCGTCTCGCATCCGCGATCGAAATCGAACATGGTAACGGACCGCGTGTTGCGGCGGCCGTCGATCAGTCGCATCAGGCGATGGGCGAGCTGCAAAAGGAAACGCTCGGCCATATCTTCGCGATGCGTCAGATCTTGCGTCCTGATCAGGCCAAGACGTTCGATCAGGCGGTGGTACATGCGCTCACCGACGATGCACGGTGAGTCTGGATCTTCGCGCGTGCTCGGACGGTGAACTTGCGGCGCTGACGCTCGCGGGTCGGCAGCCGGCCTTCGCTGAGATCATGCATCGGCACCAGTCAGCGATATTTCGACTGGTGCGCGGCCTCGTGGGGAATGCCGAGGACGCGCTTGACCTCACCCAGGACTGCTTCGTCTCCGCGTTCAGCCATCTGCGAAAATATGATGGCGCGCGACCGCTCCGGGCTTGGTTGTCCCGGATAGCGATCAACAAATGCCGTGACTGGCGCCGTCGCCAGAAGGTACGTCAGCTCTTCACGTTCAGTTTTGCCACTTCCGACGACGAGATTGAGCAAGTGCCGGATGAGGCTCCCTCCGCGCATGCCAGTGCTGGCTCAAAAATGGAGCTCAAGCGAATGGCCGCCGCAATCAGCGCGTTGCCGGCCTCGTTGCGAGAAGTTCTGCTGCTCCGCACCGTCGAAGGGCTGAGCCAGTCGGAAGCGGCAACTGCGCTCTCGATCAGCGGCAAGGCGGTCGAGACCCGCCTCTACCGTGCGCGGTCGCGCCTTACGGAAATCTTGGCCGAGGAATGAGGGGTGCGCCCCGCTCGCGCGTAAGGAGAGAGAGATACCGCGCTCGAGCGTCTTTGCGGACCCGGAGTGCTGCACGTCGAACAAGGAGATATTATGCCCCCGGTATTGAACCGCCGCGACCTTTTCCGCGGCGCCGCGCTGACCGGCGGTGGTCTGGCTCTGTCGGCCTGGATGCCGGCATGGGCTAAGCCCGTTTCGGCCGGGATCGTGAAGCCGCTCCCGACCGTGACCGGCAACGATATCACGCTCAAGATCGCGCATCAGATGATGATGATCGACGGCCGGGCAAGCCATGCCATCGGAATCAATGGCACTGTTCCTGCTCCCCTGATCCGTTTGCGTCAGGGCCAGACCGTGCGCCTGTCGGTGATCAATGATCTCGAGGAAGATAGCTCGATCCACTGGCATGGCCTGTTGGTGCCCTTCCAGTTCGATGGCGTGCCCGGGATCAGCTTCCCCGGCATCAAACCAAGGTCGACCTTCGTCTACGAGTTCCCCATCGTTCAGGCGGGCACATATTGGTATCATAGCCATTCGGGGCTGCAGGAGCAGATGGGCCATTATGGGCCGATCGTAATCGATCCTGAAGGCGAGGACACAATCCGCTCGGACCGCGAGCATGTCATCGTGCTCTCCGACCATAGCCAGATGCACCCGCACGCGATTTTCCGGAAGCTCAAGCAGGTCGGCGGGGGCTATTTCAACTATCAGCGCCAAACGCTGGCCAGTCTCCTGGCCAAGGAAGACCAACCACTCAAGGAACGTCTCGACTGGGGCAATATGCGTATGGACCCGACCGACGTTTCCGATGTCACGGGTTCGACCTACACCTATCTCGTCAATGGGCATGGCCCGCAGGACAATTGGACTGCGCTTTTCCGGCCCGGCGAGCGCGTCCGGCTGCGTTTCGTCAACGCCTCTGCGATGACGACATTCAATGTCAGGATTCCCGGCCTCAAATTTACGGTCGTTCAGGCCGACGGTCTCAATGTCAGGCCCGTCGAGGTCGATGAGTTCCAGATCGCGGTGGCCGAGACCTATGACGTCATCGTCACCCCGACCGACGATCGCGCCTATACGCTGGTCGGCGAATCCGTCGATCGGTCGGGCATGGCCCGCGCCACCCTGGCCCCGCGCGAAGGCATGTCGGCCGAAGTGCCGGCGCTCCGCAAACGCCCCCTCGCCAATATGAAAGACATGGGCATGGGGGATATGGACATGAGCGGCATGGAAGGCATGGACCACTCAGCGATGGGACATGACATGTCGGCAAGCGGGGCCGCCGCGGGCGGTATGGCTGGAATGAACATGGAATCCGGGGCCTCGATGCCCGCAATGGACAAGCCGGCCGGTGGTTCGATGGCGAACATGCCTGGAATGGGTGCGCCTATCGGTGACGCGATGGGCGGCATGGCGATGGGCGGAATGGGCGGCATGAATATGCGCGACGCCAGCAAAGCCCCGCAGGTCAAGATGGGGCCTGGTGTGCAGACGATTTCACCTATGCCGATGGATCGCACGGGAGAGCCCGGACAGGGCCTCGAAGATGTCGGGCACCGTGTTCTGGTCTATCGCGATCTCATGGCGGTCGACCGCAATCCCGACGTGCGGGCACCCGACCGGGCGATGGAAATCCATCTGACCGGGAATATGGAACGCTATATGTGGTCATTCGACGGGGTGAAGCTCAGTGACAAGAGCGAGCCAATTCCGTTTATCGAAAACGAAAGGGTCCGCGTCACGCTCGTGAACGACACGATGATGTCGCACCCGATCCATCTTCATGGTCATTTTTTCGAGCTGGTGACGGGGCATGGCGAGTATTCACCGCGCAAGCACACGGTCAATGTCGCGCCGGGGGGTAAGGTAAGTTTTGATCTCACCGCTAACGCTATCGGCGATTGGGCGTTCCACTGCCATATGCTCTACCACATGCATGCCGGGATGATGCGCGTCGTCTCTGTCCGTCCCCGGGGAGATGGCGCATGAAGTCGCTTCTTCTCCTGATCGCCGCGGCGCCGCTCGCCCTCGCGGTACCGGCCAACGCACAATCGATGCAAAATATGCCCGGCATGAACATGCCGATGGCTCAACCGCCAGCAAAGAAGAAGCCAGCGGCAAGGCCGGCACGTCAGGCTAAACGCGCAACCGCCGCGAAGCCGCCTCGTAGACCCGCGCCCACCACGCGTCGTGCACCCGCTGCAAAGCCCAAGCCCGCGGCGCACGGCATGTCAGGGATGGGCGCTATGCCCGGAATGGACATGCCAGCCAGCAGGTTGCCTGCAGCGCCCGATGCCCATGCCGGACACGACATGTCCAGCATGCCTGGCATGGCAACGCCCGAGGCGGCGGGCGGCGCAATGAAGCACGATATGCCGGGCATGAACATGCCGTCAGACACTGGCGGTCAGCCGATGCAGCACGATATGTCGTCAATGCCTGGCATGTCGATGGCAGGCCATGGCGCAGGGGGTACGAGCCTTGCGCCGGGCAACGCTCCCGCGCCACCGCCTCCGAGTGATCACTATGCCGACCGGATATACGGAAATGGCGAGATGGCCGCTTCACGCACCATGCTTCACAATGAACATGGCGGCAGCTCTACCTCGATGATCCTGTTCAATCTGGCGGAATATCAGGTCCGGAACGGCCGCGACGGCTATCGCTGGGATGGCGAGGCGTGGTTCGGCAAGGATCTCGATCGGTTCGTGATCAAGACCGAAGGGGAGGGCGCCTTTCGCGAAGGGGTCGACAGTGCCGAGGTCCAGGCGCTCTACAGCCGTGCGCTCGATCCCTATTGGAACGTGCAGGCCGGCGTCCGATACGATTTCAAACCCAACCCGTCCCGAACGTATGCGACGATCGGAATCGAGGGGGTTGCACCTTATTGGTTCGAGACGGAAGCCGCTTTGTTCCTGTCGAACAAGGGCGAGGTGCTGGGGCGGATCGAGGGCTATTATGATCAGCGCATTACCCAACGCCTGATCCTGCAGCCCCGCGTCGAATTGAACCTCTCGGCTCAAAACGTGCCCGAGACCCGGATCGGATCGGGGCTGTCCAACGCCGAGTTGGGGTTGCGCCTGCGCTACGAGGTCCGCCGCGAGTTCGCTCCCTACATCGGCGTTTCCTACGACCGTAAGTTTGGGCAGACGGCGGACTATGCGCGGGCCGATGGAAAGGACGTCAAGGCGACGAGCTTTGTCATTGGCGTGCGGACCTGGTTCTGAGAAGCGTCCGGCTTCGCTCCGACGTCGGGGCTAGCCGCGTTCATCGGATCATCGGCGTCGAGCGCTGCTTTGGTTTGCTAGTGGTCTGGTCATGGGCGTGTTGCCGATCGACCGAGTTCGTGGTGACGCTTTTGTATTTCCGTTGCCTGCGAAAGCGGCACTGCAAGGGCTGAATAGTCGAGGAGAGAGTTGGGGCGGGGACCAAAGGAGACGACCGATGATGAAAAACGCGTATGCAAGCCTCGCCCTGCAGACCCTTGTCGGCGGCATCATCATGTATCTGGTGATGTTCGTCATGATCGACAGTCTGGGGAGTTTCTACAACAACCTCAATATGCTCTACATGACGCTGATGATGGTGGCGCCGATGGTGGTGCTGATGATCCTCGCGATGGGTCACATGTTTCCATCAAGGGCAATGAATGCGGCGCTCCTGATCGGCTCGATCGCGGTTTTCATCGGCTGTTTCGCCCTGATCCGGACCCAGACCACAATCGGGGATCGCGCGTTCCTGCGCTCGATGATCCCGCATCATTCAGGCGCAATCCTGATGTGCAAGAAGGCGTCGCTCACCGACCCACAGATCGTCAGGCTGTGCGGCGAGATCAAGGAATCCCAGCGGCGCGAGATCGACGATATGAAGGCCATGCTTGCGCGCCAATGACCGATGCCGGATTGTCAGCGGCTCCCCCCGCCTCGCAATTCTTCGAGGGATGTTTGACGACCGCGCGTATTGAATGAAAAAGCAAGTGCGGGAACGGCCGGGTCGCCTCAATCGCGCCCGGCAGGAAGGAACGAACTATGAAGCGGACCCGTCGGCTCGCCATATTACTTGCGCTCGGTTTTCCTTCATTGGCCATGGCGGCAACGGACATCGTCGTGCATCGCGGTCCAGGTTGCGGATGCTGCGAGCAGTGGACGGCGCAGGTCCGTCGGCTGTTCGGGCGCCAGGTGACGATAGTCGACGACCGGCAGCGCTCGATGTTGCAGCGTTCGCAGGGCGTTCCCCCGCGTCTTGCCTCCTGCCACACGGCGATCATCGACGGCATGGTGTTCGAAGGTCATGTTCCCATCACCGATATGAAGCGACTGCTCGCGCAGCGTCCGCGTGGTGTGACGGGGCTTGCGGTTGTGGGCATGCCGATCGGTTCGCCTGGCATGGAAGTTCCTGGGCAACCGGCACAGGCTTTCGACGTCATCGCCTTCGGATCCGCTGGTCAGCGTGTCTTTGCGCATCACGGCGGGTGAAATAAAGATTGTCCTGACCATGAGAAGCGATTAGACTGAAACAGCAGTGAAACGTGCGCTTCATCTCTTTCTCCTTCTCGGAGCCCTGATCGGTCTGCTCGGCCAGGAAGGCGCGTTTGCATCGGCTTCGCCTGTATTGTCCGCGCCGATGGCGATGACCGGGATGGCCACGGCAGGGATGTCCGAAGACTGCATGAAGATGATGGCGCAGCAACAGCAGCCTGCGCAGAAACCCTGCAAGGGCATGACGCTCGCCTGTATCGCAGCAATGGGCTGTGTCATTCCCATGGCCGTTCGCAATGACGCACCGGCGCTTATGGTGCCTGCGGTTGGTTCCACCTTGGCCTTCTGGACGACCACTACTGTCTTACACGGCAGTGACCTTTCGCCTGAACCGGAACCACCGACTCTCCTTGGCTGAACCCTAGCGGCGCGTGGCGGACCCTCATGGTCCGCCGCATGCCTCCACACAGTTCAACCAAGGAATTTCACATGAAGACGATTCTCACTCTTGCCGCGGCGCTTGCGGCAGTCACAACCGTTTCCGTTGCCTCCGCGCATGATCGTGGACCGGGCCATTGGGAATGGCAGTCTCGTGGCATATTCGGACCGAACAAGTCCAACCTGCCTCCTCAGGTTCGCGTCTGGGTCAAGGACCGCACTTCCGAAGTGGCGGATTGCAACTGCGACATGATGAAGATGAGCGCGGCCGATTGCATGATGGACATGCCCGGCAAGCCCAAAGCTCCATCGGCCGGCTAAGGCGATTGCCTGGCCGATAGCGATAACGACCAAGGCCGGGCGCGTGGCGCCGGCGAAGAATGCCCCCTTCGCCGGCGTCCGTTTGTCCGTAGCCTTTCTCGCGCATCGGTCCTGGCCTGCCGATCAGGAGACCTCTATGCGAATGATTGTTCTGGCGCCGCTGCTCGCGGCGATCCCCGGCATTGCCTTTGCCGGTCCGCTCACTTTCGATGCGGCGCTTCGCCAGGCGAAGCATGATGCTCCATCCATTCGAGCGAAGACACTTGGGACCGATGCCGCCCGTTCCGCGCGCGGTGCGGCGGGCGCGCTGCCCGATCCGACGCTGGCTGTGGGTATCGAGAGCTTTCCGATCTCGGGACCGCTCGCGTTCCAGCCCAATCGTGACGACTTCACGATGGCGCGGGTTGGGGTCAGTCAGGACATTCCCAATCTCGCCAAGCGCCATGCGCAGCAGGCGCGCGCCGATAGCGACATCAAGGCGGCCGAGGCGGATACCGCGGTCGAGGCGCGCACCGTTGAGGTCGGAACGGCCTTGGCTTGGATCAATCTCGCTTATGCCGAGCGCAGACTTGCCGCGCTCGACGATGTGCTGTCCCGGCTGGAGCGCGTGGTAGGGACCACGACCAGTGCGGTTGCTTCGGGCAACGCACGGCCGGCGCAGACGCTTGCCGGGCAGCAGGCGGTCGCGACGATGCAGGATCGCCGGAGCGAGCTGGTGTCCAATGTGGCGCGGGCACGGGCGATCCTGACCCGCTGGACCGGCGACCCCACGCCTGAGATCGCTGGACCAATCCCCGAGTTCCCGGTCGATGGGGCCGAACTGCGTGCCGGCCTCGATCGTCAACCAACCATCCGGATGATCGATGCCCAATCCGGGCAGGCGGATGCCGATGTCCAAATGGCCGATGCCGGCCGGCGGTCCGACTTCGGCGTCAACCTTGCCTACCAGCGTCGCGATCCCCGCTTCGGCGATTACGTTTCGGCCGGCGTGACAATCAGTCTGCCCTTCTTCACCCGCAATCGCCAGAACGCCCAGATCGCTGAGGCTCAGGCCAATGCCGGGCGGGTAATGGCCCAGCGCGAGGCTGCGCGGCGCGCGCTCGCCTCCGACCTCGAATCCGATCTCGCCGACCATGTCATGCACCATGAGCAGTGGATGCGCGCGCGGGATACGCTGCTCCCGCTCGCCGATCAGCGCGTCACATTGGAAACAGCCAGCTACGGAGCCGGACGCGCCAGTTTGGTCGAGATCGCCGACGCCTATGTCGCGCTGGCCGACGCGACCCTCACTGTCCTCGACCGCGAAGCCCTGGTCGCCGCCGACGGCGCCCGATTGACCCTCACATACCGGAGCGAAGACCGATGAGCCTCGAGATATCACCGCGCGCCCGGCTGGGGCTTGCCGCCGCCCTGATCGCATTGGTGGCCGGTGGGGTAGGCTATGGCATCGCCCATCTGGGCGGGCAGCGGGAACCGCCAGTGCAGTCGGGAGATGCGGGTCGGAAGGTGCTCTACTGGTACGATCCGATGGTGCCGCAAGAGCATTACAACAATCCTGATACGCTTTCGTCGATGGGGATGAAGACTATCCCCAAATATGTCGACGAAGGCGGCGGCGACGCACCGGGTATCCGCATCGACCCGGCGACCTCGCAAACGCTGGGCCTCCGCACGGTCGCGGTTCGGCGCGGCGAGCTCGCCAGCAGCCTCACCGCCACCGGCACGATCGGCTTCAACCAGCGCGATGTCGCGATCGTGCAGGCGCGTGCAGGGGGATTCGTCCAGCGCGTCTATGGTCGCGCGCCGGGTGACGTGGTCGGCGCGGGCGCACCCCTTGCCGATATCCTGGTGCCAGAGTGGGGCGGCGCACAGGCCGAGTTTCTTGCGGTTCGCCGCACCGGCAACGCGGCGCTGACCCAGGCGGCGCGCCAACGGCTCATGTTGCTCGGCATGGCGCCGGGCACGATCGCTTCGGTCGAGCGAACGGGACGGCCGCACAATGTCGTGACGATCTCCACGCCGACAGGCGGGGTCATCAAGACGTTGGAGGTGCGGGCCGGCATGACCATGACGGCAGGACAGACGCTCGCGGAGGTCAACGGCCTCGGTACGGTCTGGCTCAATGCCGCCGTACCCGAAGCCATCGCCGGTCCACTCAAACCCGGACAAACCGTGCAGGCCACACTTGCCGCTTTCCCTGGCGAGACCATCTCCGGGCGTGTGTCGGCGATCCTGCCCGAGACCCAGGTCGACAGCCGAACGCTGACCGTCCGGATCGAGCTGCCTAATCGTGGCGGGCGTCTACGCCCCGGCATGTTCGCGACAGTGTCATTCGGCGGAGCCACGCAACCGGTATTGCTCGTACCGTCCGAAGCGCTGATCCGTACCGGCAAGCGGACCTTGGTGATGCTCGCGCTCGACAAGGGGCGCTACCGGCCCGCCGAGGTGCAAGCCGGGCGCGAATCCGGTGACGATACCGAGATATTGGCGGGTCTGAGCGAGGGTGAGAAAATCGTCGCGTCGGGCCAGTTCCTCATCGATTCCGAGGCGAGCCTGTCAGGAGTTCAGGCGCGGCCGATCGGCAGCGGCACGCCGCCGGCAGCCGCCAAACCCGCAGCTACCGCCGTGCTCTACGAGACCGTCGGCAAGATCGAACAGATCACCGCCACTTCGGTGACGCTCAGCCATGAGCCGGTGCCGGCGATCGGCTGGCCGGCGATGACAATGACCTTCCAGCTTCCCGATCCAAAGATCGCGCGTGGCCTGAAGGCGGGCGATCGTGTCCGCTTCGGCTTCGATCAACCTCCCGCGGGGCCAACGGTACGACGTATGGTGAAGGTGGCGAGCCAGTGATCGCTCATCTCATCCGCTGGTCGGTCAGGAACCGCTTCTTCGTTCTGATCGGCGTACTGGCCCTCATCGGCATGGGCGTCTGGGCGGTGCGATCGACCGCGATCGACGCGCTGCCTGACCTCTCCGATACGCAGGTCATCATCCGCACGTCCTATCCGGGCCAAGCACCGCAGATCGTCGAGAATCAGGTTACCTATCCGCTCACCACCACGATGTTGTCGGTGCCGGGGGCCAAGACGGTGCGCGGCTATAGCTTCTTCGGCGACAGCTTCGTCTATGTGATCTTCGAGGACGGCACCGACCTCTATTGGGCGCGCAGCCGCGTGCTCGAATATCTCAATCAGGTGCAGGGCCGGTTGCCGGCGAGCGCCCGCAGCGCGCTTGGGCCGGACGCGACCGGGGTCGGCTGGGTCTATGAATATGCCTTGGTCGACCGCACCGGTCGCCACGATCTTGCCCAGCTTCGCGGGTTTCAGGACTGGTTCCTGCGCTACGAGTTGAAGACCGTTCCCGGCGTCGCCGAAGTCGCCAGCATCGGCGGCATGGTCAAGCAATATCAGGTGCTGCTCGATCCGGTGAAACTCGCTGCCTACGGCGTCACCCACGCCCAAGCAGTCGATGCCATCCAAAAGGCCAACCAGGAAGCGGGCGGCTCGGTGCTGGAGATGGCCGAGGCCGAATATATGGTCCGCGCCTCGGGCTATCTTAAGACGCTCGACGACTTCCGGGCGATTCCGCTGCGGACAGCGGCGAGCGGCGTGCCTGTCCGTCTTGGCGATGTCGCCACCATCCAGATTGGCCCGGAGATGCGGCGCGGCATCGCCGAGCTGAACGGCGAAGGCGAAGTCGCGGGCGGTGTGGTGATATTGCGCTCGGGCAAGAATGCCCGCGAGACGATTGCGGCAGTTAAGGACAAGCTGGCGGACCTGAAGAAGAGCCTGCCGCCGGGCGTCGAGGTGGTGACGGTCTATGACCGCTCGCAGCTCATCGACCGCGCCGTCGACAATCTAACCCACAAGCTCATCGAGGAGTTCATCGTCGTAGCATTGGTCTGTGGCCTGTTCCTATGGCACGTCCGTTCGGCGCTGGTTGCAATTCTGACCCTGCCACTGGGCGTGCTTGCCGCCTTTGTCGTGATGCGCTTCCAGGGGGTCAATGCCAACATCATGTCCTTGGGCGGCATCGCCATCGCGATCGGCGCGATGGTTGATGCGGCCGTGGTGATGATCGAGAATGCCCACAAGCAGATCGAGCGTTGGGAAGAGAAGCATGAAGGCAAACATCTCGAGGGTGAAATGCGCTGGATCGTCGTCACCGAGGCCGCGGCCGAGGTCGGACCGGCGTTGTTCTTCAGCCTGCTGATCATCACGCTGTCCTTCATTCCGGTGTTTACACTCGAAGGACAGGAAGGGCGGCTGTTCGCGCCACTCGCCTTCACCAAGACCTATGCGATGGCGTCGGCGGCGATCCTGTCGGTGACTTTGGTGCCGATCCTGATGGGCTGGCTGATCCGGGGCCGCATCCCCGCAGAGCAGGCCAATCCGGTCAATCGCTGGCTGACCAACCTTTACCGGCCCGCGATCGACTGGACGATGCGAAAGCCGAAAACGGTGCTGCTGATCGCCGCGCTCGCCTTCGCGACCACGGCCTGGCCGCTCACACGCCTCGGCGGCGAGTTCATGCCCAATATGGACGAAGGCGATCTGCTCTACATGCCCTCGGCACTGCCGGGACTGTCGGCGGCGAAAGCCTCGCAACTGCTCCAGCAGACCGACCGGCTGATCAAGACCGTGCCCGAGGTCGAGAGCGTGTTCGGCAAGGCCGGACGCGCCGAGACCGCGACCGATCCGGCGCCGCTCGAGATGTTCGAGACCACCATCCAGTTCAAGCCGCGTGACCAATGGCGGCCGGGCATGACGCCGGACAAGCTGGTCGATGAGCTTGACCGCACGGTGAAGCTGCCCGGCCTCGCCAATGTCTGGGTGCCACCGATCCGCAATCGGATCGACATGCTGGCGACCGGCATCAAGAGCCCGATCGGGGTCAAGGTGTCGGGCGCCGATCTCGCCCAGCTCGATCGCGTCGCCCATGATGTCGAGACGGTCGCCAAGACCGTGCCGGGCGTCTCTTCCGCGCTCGCGGAGCGGCTCACCGGTGGGCGCTATGTCGATGTCGATATCGACCGTGCCGCGGCGGCCCGATTCGGGCTCAACATCACCGACGTGCAGGCGATCGTCTCAGGCGCGGTCGGTGGTGAGACGATCGGCGAAACGGTCGAGGGGCTTGCCCGCTACCCGATCAGTGTGCGCTATCCGCGCGAGCTGCGCGACAGCCTGGAGGGTCTGCGGACGCTCCCGATCCTGACCCCATCGGGCCAGCAGATCACGCTCGGTACGGTTGCGAAGGTTTCGATCGCCGAAGGACCACCGATGCTCAAGACCGAGAATGCCCGGCCTTCAACCTGGGTCTATGTTGACGTGCGCGGGCGCGATCTCGCGTCGGTGGTCGGCGACCTGCAACGCGCGGTCGCGAAACAGGTGAAGCTCTCGCCGGGTGTGAGCATCGCCTACTCCGGTCAGTTCGAATATCTCCAGCGCGCGGTCGACAAGCTGAAGCTGGTCGTGCCGGCGACTCTGCTGATTATCTTCGTGCTGCTCTACATTATCTTCGGCCGGTTCGACGAGGCAGCGCTGATCATGGGCACGTTGCCGTTCGCGCTCACCGGCGGCATCTGGACGCTCTACCTGCTCGGCTTCAACCAGTCGGTGGCCACCGGGGTTGGGTTCATCGCGCTTGCCGGTGTTTCCGCCGAGTTCGGCGTCGTGATGCTGATCTACCTCAAGAACGCCCTGGAGGAGCGCGAAGCCGATCCGGATGCCGCGCAGGTCGAGGCGGCGGTGCGCGAAGGCGCGCTGCTGCGCGTCCGGCCCAAGGCGATGACGGTCGCGGTCATCCTCGCCGGCCTGCTGCCGATCCTGCTCGGGTCGGGCGCCGGCTCCGAGGTCATGAGCCGGATCGCCGCGCCGATGATAGGCGGCATGCTCACTGCGCCGCTGCTCTCCATGTTCGTTCTGCCCGCAGCCTACTTGCTGCTGCGCCGCCCAAAACAACGTCATTCCGACGCTGTACCAACCTCTCAGCACAGGAGTTAGTCATGAGAACGTATCTGACGGTCATGCTCGCCCTTAGTAGCTTCAGCGCTACCCCCGTAGTTGCCCAAATGATGGGCGGCGATATGAAAGCCATGCCTGGTATGGCCGGCATGGATCGCCCGGCGCCTGCTGCGAAGACCGGACAAGGCACGGGTGTCATCACCGCGATCGACACGAAGGCCAATACGCTGACGATCCGCCACGGCGCGATCCCATCAGTAAGTTGGCCGGCCATGACGATGACCTTCAAGGCCAGTCCCCCGACACTGCTTCGTGGCCTTAGCGTGGGGCAGACGATTGGATTCGACGTCCGAACCCATGGCATGGCAGCCGAAGTGACAGCGGTTCGGACGAAATAGAAGTTCACCAAAGCACTCGAATTTAATCCAACCGCCACCCCGTAACCGGATTTAAGATGGAGATGACCATGCACTATGTACGACTGACTATTGCCCTCGGCCTTGCCGCCCTGACCGCCGCCTGCGGCAAGAAGGCGGAAACGCCCGTTGCGGCCGAGACCAACCAGGCGGCGCCCGCCGCGACCATGAGCGGCGACATGGGCAACATGGCGATGGCGCCCACCGCGACCTCGGCCATCAAGGCCAAGGGTCATGGCACGGTCACAGCGATTGACAAGACCGCGGGCACCATCACGCTTGATCATGGTCCGATCCCCGAAGCCAAATGGCCGGCGATGACGATGGCATTCAAGGCAGCGCCCGCGATCACCGATGCGACAAAGGTCGGCGAGAAGGTTGATTTCGATGTCACGCTGACTGGCAGCGCGGGTGAGGTGACCGCCATCCACAAGCAATAGGGGATGCGCTGCGCCGTCCACTTGCATGGCGCCGCAGCCGGCCAAGTCAGTGAACATTTGCGCTGATGCCTGATCTCCGGGCAGGCATCAGCGCAACCCTACCAAGATTGGCAACCTTACCAAGATTGATCGCCTTCGCCCGGGGCCGGAAGGTTGATCGAACAAACTACCGCCACTGGCGTATTGGTTCAGCGATGGCCCACGGCAGCGGCCAGAATCCAAATTGCGGCGGGCTGACCTCGGGCCGGAACCGCTATAAAAAGCTTTTCGAGTTCGGGTGAAAACAGGCCGGTGCGAGCGCCCGGCGCAGTGCTGACCCGAACGCTGGCGTCATGCGCGGGCGAGGGCGTTGAGACATCGATGTGGCCCGCGCCGCAGATAAGATACTGGCGATCGCCATCGAGGAAGAGATCGTCGGCGTCACCGCACGCGGGCAGCGTCTCGATGACATTCCCCGTGTCGGCCTCCCGGCGCTGAAGCGCGGCCGGCACCCGATAGGCCACGATCGCTCCACGATCGGGGATGTTGATCCAGGCTCGGGAACCCTTCAGCCGGAAGCCCTCGGGGTGACCTGCGAGCGATACCCGGCTCAGGATCTGGGCATCCGCAGGATCGATGATCGCCAGTCCGCCTCCACCGAACCCGATGATCACATGCCCGTTGCGGCTGTCGATCTGGACATTGTCGGCATCGTCGCCAAGGTCGAGTTGCGCTACTTCACGGCGATCGGAAGCGGCATAGAAATGGACCGAACCATCGCCGCAGGCGACGACGATCTCATTCAGACGATCGAGATAGGCAACGCCTTGCGGTTCGTGCAGCCCGACGATCCGGCCGATCGGGCGACCGCCGGCCAGATCGATCTCGTCGACCGTGCCGTTACCGTATTCCGCCACGAAAAGCCGCCCATGTGCCGTATCGAGCGTAAGATGATCGATCCGCCCGGAGACGCCGGGCAGCGGAATGATCCGCTCAAGCTTCAACGGTGACGACGGGTCGGTGGCCGCGACCACCCGCGGCGCGGCGCTACAACTGGTAGCGACCGACAGCGCCGACACTATGCCGACGAACCGAAGAGCCTTTCGCCACATCAGCTTACCAGATCCCTCTTGCCTTCTGCTTGCTCCTTAGCCTGCCGTCGTTTTCGCGAACCGGGTATCGGCGGATGTCCAGTTCATCTTGCCCCTAAACCCATCAACATAGGCGGCTACCTTGGCGCCATAGTCGATCGCATAAGCGTGCTCGTCAACAGTCCGATCAAATTCGCGCGAAAGATCCTAGAGATACTTGGAGATCGTCCGGAACTCCTCGACCGCCGATCCGACACCATCGCTTACTTCGGCATGGGCGAGGCAATGATCGATATGGTCGTTAATCAGCGCTCTTTTCGCGCTGGAGACAGCCTTTTCGACGGCATGGAGCTGCTGGGCAACATCGACACACGACCGCCCCGCCTCGATCATTTCGACGATGCTCCGCAGATGACCGCCCGCTCGGTTGAGGCGCTTGACGATCGCGGGGTGACTTTCGTGCCTGTGTTCCGTCATCCGCAAAACTCCGTGCAACACGCTGCATGGCTTTACATATCCTCCCTGGGGGGATAGCTCAAGCGCTGCCTATATCCCCCATGGGGGATGGGCCCGACTCAGACTGGACAATGCAACGTGCTCTCCGTCCTAGCGAACCGTACATACCGCCACCTGTTCCTAGCCCAGGTCATCGCGCTCATCGGTACGGGGCTCGCAACGGTGGCGCTGGGCCTGCTTGCCTACGACATCGCCGGTGGCAGCGCGGGCGCGGTGCTCGGCACGGCGCTCGCGATCAAGATGGTCGCCTATATCGGCGTCGCACCGGTCGTTGGTGCTTTTGCCGACCGCCTGCCGCGCCGCGCCTTTCTTGTCAGCATGGATCTCGTACGGATGGCGGTGGCGATCTGCCTGCCGTTCGTGAGTCAGGTCTGGCAGGTCTATATTCTCATCTTCGTGCTGCAATCGGCCTCCGCGGCGTTCACGCCGACCTTCCAGGCAACCATCCCGGATATCCTGCCGGAAGAGCGCGACTATACCCGCGCGCTGTCGCTGTCGCGTCTCGCCTATGACATGGAAAGCCTGACCAGCCCGATCCTCGCTGCTGGGCTGTTGACTGTCATCAACTTCCACTGGCTCTTCTCAGGTACGGCGATTGGATTTTTGTGCTCCGCGCTGCTCGTCGTGACGACAGTCCTGCCGCGTGCTGCGAAATCCGAACCAAGAAGTGGCGGCATCTACGCAAAGACCACGCGCGGTACGCGCATCTATCTGAAGACGCCGCGCCTGCGCGGGCTGCTGGCGCTGACACTCGCGTCAGCCGCGGCCAGCTCGATGGTCATCGTCAACACGGTGGTTATCGTGCGTGGCAATCTCGGCCTCACACAGCGCGATGTTGCCTTCACGCTTGCTGCTTTCGGCGGAGGTTCGATCCTGGCCGCGCTGACTTTGCCGCGAATCCTCGATCGGGTTGCCGATCGTACGATCATGATTGGTGCTGCGGCAGCAATGACGATCGGTCTGGCCATATTGGCAGTGCTGACCGCAAGCTTTGGGGCAGCGCCTGACTATTGGCGCATGATCCTGATCGGCTGGTTCATACTCGGTATCGCCTATTCGATGAGCGTGACGCCATCGGGCCGGTTGCTTCGACGGTCGGCCAATGCCGACGATCGGCCTGCCTTGTTTGCCGCGCAATTCGCGCTCAGCCATTGCTGCTGGCTGATCTGCTATCCCCTGGTGGGTCAATTGGGCGCCAGCATTGGGCAGACGGCGGCTTTTTCCGCAATGGCGGCGATCGCGGCTGCCGGAACCCTGGCCGCCATGTGGCTCTGGCCCAGCGCCGATCCCGATACGGTGGCCCATGATCATGCGGACCTCGCCCCAAATCATCCCCATCTGCGCGGCGATCACGGGGAGGCGAGGGAGCATGCGTTCGTCATCGACGATCTTCATCAGCGTTGGCCACGCCAATGATTTTCGTCTGGGCTGTTACGATTGCTGCCATGCGGCGCGCTTGTGGACCGACCGTGTTCGCGATACCTCCAGCGAGATGACGGCATCGTCGATCAGATTGCGCACTCCGGTTGGGGCCTGCGTTCGCATACGCCTTTTTGCGCTATCGGCGATTCTGGCGCTGTTCGGGATGCTTGCGCTCGCCACCTGGCACGACGCGAAGCCGCATGTCCACGATGCCGGCCATGTCGTCAGTGTAGATCGGGATCATCATGATCACGCCCCGGCCGAGCAGCCGGACACGGCCGACCTGATGCATCTGGCGGCCCATGCGGTGCTGCAGACGATCGTCGTGCCTGCGCCGCCCGTGGTTGCGGTGCTGATGAAGCCTGTCGCCGAAATCTGGACGCTTGCGTCAGCAAAAGCGGCACGTTCCCTCGCTCCCCTGGCGATCCTGCGCCCGCCGCGAGGCTGAATTCACGCGCATAGCGCGTGCCGTCGTTTCAGCCTTTTTGGGGATAAGAATATGAGAGCCTTTATGGGCCGGCTGCCACGTCGCGTGGTGTCCGGCATGATGGTCGCGACGTGTGTCGCGGCGCTGTGCGGACCCGCACAGGCGCAAGTGGCGCCGCCGTTCGCTACACTTCTGCGCCAGACCGCCGACGCACCCCGGCGCGCCGAAAGCGAAGCCGATGTCCGTCGGTCCGAAGGTCTTGCGCGCCAGGCCCGCGCCCGGCCCAATCCGAGCGTAAGCATTCTCACCGAGAATGTCGCGGGATCGTCTCCTTATCGTGGGGTCGATCGCGCCGAGACGACGCTGCAATATAGCCAGCCGTTGGAAATCGGCGGCAAGCGTTCGGCGAGGATCGCAGCCGGAGAGGCGGGCGTCGCCGCGTCCCGCGCCCGCGATCGCGATGCGAAGATCCGCTACGCTTATGATCTTGCACGCACTTATGCAGCAGCGGACGTCGCGGACCAGAGGATCCTGCTGGTCGAAGGCGAGGTCGAGCAAGCGCAGGAGGTCCTGCGTGCCGCTCGCGCTCTGGTCGATGCCGGCAAGGAAGCGCGGCTGCGCGCCCTGCAAGCAGAGGCCGCGCTGTACGCGGTCAGCGCCGATCTCGAGGGGGCGAAAGCGGATCGCATTGCGGCCTATGCCCGCCTCTCCGCACTCGCCGGCGTCGAGGAGACCTTTACCGGCTTATCGGAATCGCTCTTGGCCACGCCCGTCGCAGCACCAACTTACGGCCCCGTCGATCCGATGACGAGTTCGTCCTATCTCGCTGCTCAGGCAGAGCGAGAGGCCGCCGAACGTCGGCTGACCGTCGAACAGAAGCGGGCGATCCCCGATGTGACGGCGATCGTCGGGGTTCGACGTCTCGACTACGAGGATGCGACCGCTCTGACGGCGGGCGTCTCAATCCCGCTCAACATCTTCGATCGCAACCGCGGCAATATCGCCGCCTCGCAAGCGGAGGCGCAGGCAGCCGCCGCAAGGCTGGCCATGGCCCGCAACGATGCGATTGCCGAAGCCCGCGCGGCCGGCGCGCAGATTACGGCCGCACAGTCGCGGGTTGCCGCTGCGGAGGCATCGCAAAGAACTGCGGAAGAAACCTATCGCCTTGCTCGCATTGCCTATGAAGCCGGCAAGTCCCCGCTCGTCGAGCTGCTGAACGCCCGTCACGGCCTCGGAGAGGCGCGGGGCATCGTCCTCGACGCCAAAGGCGCCAGTTTCGAGGCGCGCGCGCAGCTCGCCCGCCTTCAGGGCCGCACCTTTTCCGGAGATGAGATCCAATGAACCCCGAACGCAACAAGCTCTACGCAGGGGCCGCGATCGGTCTCGTCCTCGCCGCTCTTGCCGGTTTCGGAATCGCCCGTGTGACGGGTCCGTCCGCACCGAAAGCCGAGACGGCGGCCGCGGTCTCGACCGTTCCAACCGACACCGTCGCGATCAGCGAAGACGGCATCAAGACCTCAGGCATAGGCGTCGCACCAGCGGCAGCCGGTGGCGTTGCCGGCATAATCCTCGCGAGCGCCACCGTCGAGGCAACACCCGATGCCGAAGCGGTGCTCACTGCCCGGGCAGCAGGAACCGTCACCCGGATTTTCAAGCGGATCGGCGATCCAGTCTCGGCGGGCGAAACGATTGCCCTTGTTGAGAGCCGCGAGGCGTCGGCTATCGCCGCGGATCGCAGTGCGGCCGCCGCGCGGGTTACGCTCGCAAGCCGGCAATTGGCGCGCGAACGCACTTTGCTGGCCCAGGGCGTGTCGCCGCGGGCCGACTATGAGACGGCCGAGGCGAACCTTGCGGTCGCGCAGGCCGAAGCCCGGCAGGCGAGCGCTGCTGCCAGTGCGGCAAAGGTATCAGGCGATGGCCGGTCGGTTGCCGTGATCAGCTCGATCTCCGGCCGCATAATATCCGCACCCGTCAATCTCGGCGCGTCTGTCCAGGCCGAGACCGAGTTGTTCCGTGTCGCCGATCCGCGTCGCCTCCAGATCGAGGCGAGCGTGCCAGCAGCGGATGCATCGCTTGCGAAGGCTGGCGACAGGGTCGAGCTGACGACCAACGACGGCCAGAAGGTCGAAGGCCGGGTTCGCTCAGCGACGGGCGTGATCGACCCGCAGACGCGGCAAGCAACGGTGGTCGTAACGCCAAGCGGCGGTGGTGGTCTGATCGCGCCAGGCCAGCTCGTCCAGGCACGTATCTTCGCCAGCGGCGGCGGTGCGGCGTTGGGCGTGAGCGTGCCGCAGGACGCGGTCCAGACGATCGGCGATCGCACGGTGGTGTTCGTGCGAACCCGCCAGGGGTTCAAGGCGCAGACTGTGCGCATTGGCACGCGCAGCAGCGGTATGGTCGAGATCGTCTCAGGCGTCCCTGCAAACACGATGATCGCCACCACCAACGCCTTCCTGCTCAAGGCCGAGCTTGGCAAGGAGTCGGCGGAATGATCGCGCGGATATTAGGGCTTTCGGTCAGAGCGCGATGGGCTGTTGCGTTCGTTACCTTCCTCGTCGTCCTGTTCGGCGCCTGGCAGATCACATTGCTACCAATCGATGCGGTGCCCGACGTCACCAATCGGCAGGTCCAGATCAACAGCTTCGTGCCCACCCTTGGTCCGGTCGATATGGAGAAGCAGGTCACCTTCCCGGTCGAAACCGCGCTTGCCGGTATTCCCGGCCTCCAGATGACCCGCTCGCTCACGCGTAATGGGTTCAGCCAGGTCACCGCCGTCTTCAAGGATAGCACCAACATCTATTTCGCTCGGCAACAGGTGACTGAACGGCTCGCGCAGGCCAAGGACAGCCTTCCTGCCGGGGTGCAGCCCCAACTCGCGCCGCTGACCACGGGCCTCGGCGAGATATTCATGTTCAGCGTTGCGTTCGTACATCCGGACGGCAAGGGCGTGAAGGTCATCGACGGTCAGCCTGGCTGGCAGTCCGACGGTTCCTATCTGACGCCCGAGGGCGAGAAACTGACGACAGTGGTCGCCAAGGCGGCTTATCTGCGCACGGTCCAGGATTGGATCATCCGCCCGCAGATGCGGACTGTCCAGGGTGTCGCCGGGGTCGATTCCAACGGCGGCTATGTGAAGCAATATGTCGTCGAACCCAATCTGACCGCGCTGGCATCCTTTGGCATCTCGGTCACCGAGTTGGCCGACGCACTTGAACGATCGAATCTGTCGGCGGGCTCCAACTATATCCGCCGTGCCGGTGAATCCTTCCTCGTCCGGGCCGACGCGCGGTTGCGTTCGGTCTCCGACATAGAAGAGGCGGTCATCGCCACACGCGCTGGCGTTCCGGTGCGCGTGAAGGATGTCGGCCAGGTCGTCATCGGCGGCGCGGTGCGTACCGGATCGGGCAGCGTCGGTGGATCGGAGGCGGTCATCTCGACGATTTTGATGCTCACTGGCGAGAACAGCCGCATCGTTGCCAACCGCGTCGCCGACAAGCTGGTCGAGATCAACAAGACCCTGCCGCCGGATGTTGTCGCAAGCCAGGCCTATAACCGTTCGAAACTGGTCAATGCGACCATCGCTACGGTCGAAAAGAACCTTGTGGAAGGCGCGCTCCTTGTCATCGTGGTGCTGTTCTTGCTGCTCGGCAATATCCGCGCGGCGCTCATCACGGCGGCGGTGATCCCGATCACCATGCTGATGACCGCTGCGGGTATGAATGAGCTTGGTGTCTCGGGCAATCTTATGAGTCTGGGCGCGCTCGACTTCGGCCTGATCGTCGATGGCGCCGTCATCATCGTCGAAAACGCGCTCCGGCGCCTCGCCGAGAGGCAGCACAAGGAAGGAAGGCTCTTAACCCGGCTCGAACGCTTGACCGAAACCACCCATGCCGCGCAGGAGATGGTTCGGCCGACCGTCTATGGCCAGGCCATCATCTTCCTCGTGTTCATACCGCTGCTCACCTTTCAGGGCGTCGAGGGCAAGACGTTCGCCCCGATGGCGATCACTCTGATGTTGGCACTGGCCAGCGCGTTCATCCTCTCGATCACCTTCGTACCGGCGATGGTCGCGTTGCTGGTGACCGGCAAGGTCAGCGAGACCGAGGTCAAACCGATCCGCTGGTTCAAGGAGAAATATCAGCCGGCGCTCACCCGCGCCGTAGCGCGGCCAATGCCGTTCATCCTCGGCGGCGTGGGCGTTTTTGCCGCCGCGGTGCTGCTGTTCGGCACGCTCGGACAGGAGTTCATGCCGCAGCTCGATGAGAAGGACATCACGGTCACCAACTTCCGTATTCCGTCCGCCTCGATCGACCAGTCGACAGCGATGCAGCTTCAGATCGAAAATGCATTGAAGACGTTGCCGGAGGTAGCGCTGGTCTTTTCCAAGAACGGCAATGCCGATCTCGGCACCGATCCCATGCCCCCGAACGCTTCGGACACCTATGTCATTCCCAAGCCTGAAAAGGAGTGGCCGGCCGAGGTCAAGTCCAAGGAGGATATCCTTCGGCGGATCGAGGAGCGGATGAAGCCGCTGATCGGCAACCGTACGGAGATCCAGCAGCCGATCCAGATGCGGTTCAACGAGCTGATCGCGGGCGTCCGCTCGGACGTCGCGGTCAAGCTCTATGGCGACGACCTGGACGCGATGAGCGAGGCGGGAGGCCGAATCGCGACCGCGCTGCGAACCATTCCAGGCGCGGCGGACGTGCAGGCGGAACAGACATCGGGCGCACCGACTTTCGACATCAAGGTCGATCGCCAGGCGGCGGGCCGTTACGGCCTGTCGGTCGAAGAGGTCGCCAGTACGGTCGCGGCCGCACTTGGCGGCCGCGAGGCAGGTTTGTTGTTCGAAGGCGACCGGCGGTTCGATGTCGTGGTGCGTCTGCCCGACGCACAGCGCGACGATATCGAGACGCTGGGCTCGATCCCGGTCATGCTACCATCCAACGGTGCCGGGAACGCGCGTTCCATCCCGCTCAGCGAAGTGGCGCGCTTCACCTACACCGAGGGGCTCAACCAGATCAGCCGGGAGAACGGTAAGCGGATGGTCGTCATCCAGGCCAATGTGCGCGGCCGCGATCTCGGCGGGTTCGTTACCGAAGCCCAGGCGAAGATCGCCGATGTGAAACTGCCCGCTGGCACCTTCACCGAGTGGGGCGGCCAGTTCGAGAGCCTTCAGTCGGCCTCCGAGCGGTTGGCAATCGTCGTGCCACTTTGCTTCGTCCTGATCTTCGCATTGCTCTATATGGCGTTGGGCGGTGCCTGGCCGGCCCTCGTCGTATTCACAGCCGTTCCCATGGCCCTGGCCGGCGGTGTGTTCGCTCTGGCCATGCGGGGGATACCCTTCTCCATCACGGCATCTGTTGGATTCATCGCGCTCTCAGGTGTGGCAGTCCTCAACGGCCTTGTCATGATGAGCGCTATCCGTAAGCGGCTTGACGATGGCGAAGGGATTGACGGCGCCATCATTGGTGGCGCGATGGAACGTGTACGGCCGGTGCTGATGACTGCTCTGGTCGCGAGCCTCGGCTTCATCCCGATGGCGCTCGCCACCGGTACGGGAGCCGAGGTGCAACGACCACTTGCGACCGTCGTGATCGGCGGCCTCATCACCTCGACGGCTCTGACGCTGCTCGTTCTTCCGGCGATCTCCGCGCTGATGTTCCGAATATTGGCAAAACGGAGAACTACCACAGAGCCGCCTGCGCAACTGGTGAAGGTGTGAAGGTAGGCCGCCCTTGCGAATATCGTCAGGGCGGCTTGTCGCGGGAAGCATGTCGTTTGAGAAGTCACCCTCCGATCGCGACATTTCCGGATATCATGGTGCTGGACATTCCATATCGCTTCGCCGGTCCGACTCTTCCGCTCGGCCGTCACTATCCGATCATCGTGGAGACGGAGGCCGAGTTGATGGAGCTGCTGCGCACCACGCCACAGCTCGGCCATCAAAGCCTGATGCTGCTCGAAACGCTCCGAACCGGACAGGAGGTCGACTTGACCACGGTGCCGCCATCCGGCCGTTGATACGGGACAGGAGAGTGATTTCGCTGCATGATCGTTAGCTGCACCTGTGGATTCGATTACCTGAGCGCCCGATTCAAACGAGCCAGGTCTTGGCGGTCGCAACGAGCAGAAGAACGCCCAGCATTCCCCGATAGATCACGAACGGCCAGGCGGAGAACCGCTCAAGGACGCGCATCAGCGCCCAGATCGCGGCGAATGCCGAAACGGACGCGACAACCAGGCCGACCGCCAGAACGGACCAGCCATGCATGTCGAGATGGGTTTTGTGCAACTCCCATAGTTCCTTCGATCCCGCCAGAGCGATAGCCGGAATGCCCAGCAGAAACGAGAAGCGGGCCGCTTCCTCGCGCTTGAATCCGAGCGCGAGCGCGGCAGTGAGCGTCGATCCTGAGCGCGATACGCCTGGAATAAGGGCACCAACCTGCGCGAGCCCGACGAGCAGCGCATCAATCAGCGATGCCTTCTCAACACTGCGGCTGTGGCGCGCCAGAAGCTCGCTGAGCCCCATCAGCCCCGCCATCGCCATGCAAGCCCAGCCAATCACGGGGAGGGCGCGAAAGGGAGAGTTGCATGTATTGAGGCTGTTGGACAGCAGAGCACCCGCCAGTACGATCGGAACCGTGGCGAGCGCGATCCAGATCGCCAGACGGAGATCGGGATTGGCGAACTGCCGACGGCCGATCGCCGACACGGAACCGACCGCCAGGCGGCGGACATCCTGCCAGAAATAACTGACCACGGCGGCGAGCGCGGCGAGTTGCATCGCGGCCGAAAAAGCCGAGCCGGGATCTCGCCAGCCCAAGAGGGCCGGCACGACGCGCATATGGGCGGTCGATGAAATCGGCAGGAGTTCGGTGATACCTTGCACCACGCCCAATATGGCAACCTTGGCATAACCCAGTGTCACGAAGCCAGTGTCGACGCCTGCGGCACATTGTCCGGTCATAGCAGTGCGGTCCTATTGGGTGGTGGATGAGCGTAGATCGTTGCTTCGCTGCCTGGGTGACCGGATTATCGAACTCGCTGGTCGCGACCCACAAGACGCATACCATTGAGCACGACCAGGAGGGATGCGCCGACATCCGCAGCGATCGCGCCCCAGAGCGACGCCATGCCAAGCAGCGTCAAACCTGCGAAAACGAGTTTTATGGCCAGCGAGAAGCCGATGTTCTGCCGGATGACGGCGAGCGTCGCCCTCGAATGCCGGATGAGCCACGGCAGGCGAGAGAGATCGTCCTGCATCAGCGCGATATCCGCTGTCTCGATCGCCGCATCGCTGCCAATCGCGCCCATGGCGATGCCTAGGCCCGAGCGCGCCATCGCCGGCGCATCATTGACGCCGTCACCGACCATGGCGACGAGGCCGTGCTGCGCTACCAGCCTTTCTATCGCCGCGACCTTTTGTTCGGGAAGGAGCTCGGCGTGAACCTCATCCACGCCGGTCGCGCGCGCGATGGCCTGGGCAGGCGCGCGACTGTCACCGGTCAGCATGACGATCTGCGCGATGCCAAGTTCATGCAGTTGCGCGACGATCTGTCGGGCCTCGGGACGCATCGCGTCACCGACCGCGATTAATCCGATGACCGACTTTGCCTCACCGACAATAATCCCGGTCAATCCCGCGGCGGCGATACGATGCAATTGGGCGGCAAGCGCAGCATTGCCGGCTGCCCCAAGTCGCTCTTCAAGATAACCCGGGGATCCGACCCAGGCCTCCCGACCATCGATCGTGCCAACGACGCCTTTGCCGGGCACCGCCGTCACGGCCTTTGCGGGGACCACGTCAACACCGCGTTCCGCTGCGGCATCGAGAATCGCACGCGCAATAGGATGTTCGCTTCGAGCTTCGATGGCGGCAGCAACCGCCAGCAGCTCAAGTTCGTCCCGGTCGCCGAGCGGTATCAGTTCGATCACCTTGGGACGTCCAAGCGTGAGCGTCCCTGTCTTGTCCATGGCGATCGCGGTGATGCGGGCAGGCGTTTCGAGATGGACGCCACCTTTGACCAGGATACCCTGCCTGGCTGCACCGGTCAGTCCCGCAACGATGCTGACGGGGGTCGAGATGACGAGGGCGCAGGGGCAGGCGATGACAAGCAGTACCAGCGCCTGATAAAACCAAGCGGCCCAACTGCCCCCGAGCAGAAACGGCGGCACGAGGAACACCGCCAGCGCAAGCGCCATCACCACCGGTGTGTAGATCCGTGCGAAGCGTTCCACCCATTGTTCGGTCGGCGCACGCTTGCTCTGCGCTTCACCAACCATGCGCACGATACGGGCGAGCGTCGTGTCCGAAGCGGGCCGGGTCGTTGCGATCTCGATCGCGCCCATGCCGTTGATGGTTCCTGCAAAGACCATTGCGCCTTGCGCGACTGTAACGGGTACGCTCTCGCCTGTAATCGGCGCCTGATCGACCGCGCTCGTCCCCGCAACCACACGCCCATCGAGCGGAATTTTTCCGCCGGGCGGAACGATCACTTGCGTTCCGACCGCGACGTCGGCGACCGGCACATCCTTCTCGACGCCTGCGGCATCCCGTATTCGGGCAGAGTCAGGCGCGATGTCCATGAGCGCCGCGACGGCGCGGCGGGCACGTCCAAGGCTCCATGCCTCGAGGGCGAGAGCAAGCGCGAAGAAGAACGCCACGGTCGCCGCTTCGAACCATTGCCCGATGCCGAGGGCGCCCGCCACCGCGACGATCATGAGCAGGTTCATGTCCGGCCGGAGCCGCCGTGCCGCGAGGACCGCCTTGGGGGCGACGTACCGAACCGCCGAGAGGATCGCCAGGGAATAGGCGATCATGGCGAGGAAGGGAGGATGAGCCTCCCGCGCCAGACTCTCGTGCAACACCGCGGCGAGGCCGCTCGCGCGGACATGGATCGCAAAGCCCGCCACGACCAACACGCCGCTCGCGATCGTCAGCGCCGCCTGGATGCGGCGCCGACGCTGATCGGCTTGCGCGCCGGCACTGTTCACGCCTTCTTTCCAGAGCTCGGCGCGCATGCCGGTGCGCTCGACCGCCTTCAATATTTCGATGTGATGTAGGGCGTCGGTAGCACCCGCGACCGACATGCGGCCATTGATGAGATCGAACGATAGCTTCTCCAACCCGACGACCGGCCCGACTTCGCGCTTGAGCACCGCGACTTCGTCACCGCAGTCCATGCCGTGGATTTTGAAGATGACGCTATTCGGACGGTCAGGAAGCATCTGTTCGACAGGCGTCGGTTCGCCCGAGCAGCTGCTGCAACCGCCGGCCTCTACTTTATCCTCCGCGAATGCATCCGCGGTTTGCAATTCGGCTGTCATTCCGGTGGTCGATACGGCCGCGATCAGCGCCTCCACCACGATGCCGGACTCGACATCGACATCGAGGAGACCGCGCTTCGGCTGGAACGACAACAGCTGCTCGTCCCCGACAAGCGGGACGAGGACTGCCTTGAGAAGCCGGACCTCATTCTGGCAGTCGAGCCCGTGGACCTTGAAACGCCACCAGCGGCCCATCGCGATAGCGTGCGCGTCGGTTTGCTCGACCATATCGTCACCTCGACTCTTCGACATGACACCCTCTATAAAGTCTGAAGTTACTAGAGGGTCAACCGATATGTCCGTCGAGCTACTCAGCATTGGAAAGCTCGCGAAAGCGACAGGGACGAAGGTCGAGACAATTCGCTACTATGAGAGTGTAGGCTTGCTTGCCCCGCCGGGGCGAACGAAGGGCAATTATCGGGCCTATTCCGCGCAGCATCTCGCACGGCTCAGCTTCATCCGCCGGGCACGCGCGCTGGGTTTCTCGATCGACCAGGTCCAGGAGCTTCTCAAGCTCGCGGACCAGAAAGACATTTCGTGCAAGGCCGTCGACACGATCGCCCGCGAACATCTCGCCGAGATCGACCGGAAGCTTCGGGATCTGAATACCCTCAGATCCGAACTGAGCAGCGTTATCGTCCAGTGCGGGCAGGGCACCATTTCCGAGTGCCGGATCATCGAGACCCTGGCGCCGGATTCCGTGGCGGGCGGTTAGGAGGGGCGGGGTAGACTCGGGATCATTTTTTGCGGTCAGTCGCGCTAATGCAAACAAGTCGCAAAACAGCTTGACCCTCTAGCTGCTAGAGGGTCTAAAGGAGGCGGATGTTTACGTCCCCGTCCCGCCTCCGCCTTTTGCCGATTCGCGTGCAAGTGCCCTCACGCCACCGATGGGCGCTCCGCATGTTGGCGATACTTGGTGCCGTGTTCTGTACACTGGGTGCAAGCGCCATCGCCCAGGCCGAAACGGCGGATGTCCAGACCGCATGGCGGCTTCTCGACTATATGGCGGTCGACTATGGTGGTGCGGTCTCCGGAGGCAGGATCAAGAATGCCTCCGAATATGCTGAAATGACCGAGTTCGCGGCGTCGGTCTCCGCGCGCCTCGCAACGCTGCCGCCAACGCCTGAACGCGCCCGGCTTCTCGAGGGCGCGACACGGCTTCAGGCGGTCGTTGCCGCCAAGGGCTCGCCGAGCCAGGTTGCCGATCTTGCCCATGGTCTCGCCGCCGATTTGCTCAAAGCCTATCCGGTCCCGCTTGCTCCGGCCAAGGCACCCGATTTCGCCCGTGGTGCGACGCTCTTCGCCCAGAATTGCGCGAGCTGCCACGGTGCGGCCGGCGATGGTCATGGCCCGAACGCCGCCAAGCTCGCCACCCCGCCGATCGCGTTCACCGATCTCACCCGCGCTCGCCAGCGCAGCCCCTTCGCGCTCTATCAGGTGATCGACCAGGGTATCGACGGCACCGCGATGCAGAGCTTCTCGTCGCTGCCGTCAGACGATCGCTGGGCGCTTGCCTTCTATGCGGGGCATTTCGCCTTTTCCGATGCGGCCGCTAAGGAAGGCGAACGGCTATGGAAAGCCGATCCCAGCCTTCGCCAACGGATTCCCGATCTGACGGCACTGGCCGGGCTGACCCCGGAAACGCTCGCCAAGAGCATGGGGCCCGAGCAGGCCGATGCGATCATAGCCTATCTGCGCCGCCACCCTGAAGCCGTGGTTCAGCAGGCACCGGGCTCGCTCGACGTGGCGCGGGGCAAACTGGCGCAGAGCCTCGCGGCCTATCGCGCGGGCAATCGCCATGCGGCGCAGGAATTAGCGCTGTCGGCCTATCTCGACGGGTTCGAGCCGCTCGAACCCATGCTGACCGCGCGTGACGCAACGCTTATGGGGCATATCGAGAGCGCCATGGGCGAATTCCGCGCATCGCTCCAGCAAGGCCGCCCGGCCGACGAGGTGGCGACCCGCGTCCAGGTGCTCGGTGGTCTGTTCGATGACGCGGAAGCTGCGATGTCTCCGGACGCGGCGAGCAGTGCATCGACCTTCGTCGGCGCTCTCACCATCCTGCTGCGCGAGGGCCTTGAAGCGCTGCTGATCGTCGTTGCGATGATCGCCTTCCTGCGCAAAGCCGAGCGGCCCGAAGTGCTGCCTTATGTCCATGCCGGCTGGATCGGCGCGCTGGCGGCGGGCGCCCTGACCTGGGCGGTCGCTACCTACGCAATCGGGATCAGCGGCGCGAGCCGTGAATTGACCGAAGGGTTCGGGTCGCTGTTTGCAGCCGTCGTTCTTCTGTCGGTGGGGATCTGGATGCATGGCAAGGCGCAGGCGGATCAATGGCAACGCTACATCCGCGAGAAGATGTCGCGCGCGCTGTCGCGGCAGTCGGCTTGGTTCCTGTTCGGTCTCGCCTTTGTCGTCGTCTATCGCGAGGTGTTCGAGACGATCCTGTTCTACGCGGCGCTCTGGACCCAAGGCAATGGAGGCATGATGCTGGCGGGCGCGGGCACGGCGATCCTGCTGCTCGGCCTCATCGCCTGGGCTATGCTGCGGTACAGCCGCGACCTGCCGATCGCGAAATTCTTCGCCTACAGCGCGTGGCTGATGGCTATCCTCACAGTCGTGCTCGCTGGCAAGGGCGTGGCGGCGCTACAGGAAGCAGGCATCATCGACATCGCACCGTTTGCCGGCGGCATTCGCGTTTCGATGCTCGGCATCTTTCCAACACTCCAGTCGATGGGCGCGCAGTTGCTGATGCTTGTGGCCGTGGGCGGGGGATTTGTCCTGAATCGTCGCCGGGCTGCAGCCGCCTGATGGGTTTCGAGCAAGCCGGAAAAATTCTTCTTGACCCTATAGCAACTAGAGGGTGCATTAGGCCGCACAATGTTTACGCAAGTCGGAAATTGAGCGGGGGGAGCAAGTTGCTTCATAATTTGATTATGTCAGCGCATTCAAAGTTACAAACCGGCACGTAGCTGTTACAGGTTTATCGCATGTCCCGTCTGGCCGCCTTCCTGCTGCATCTTGCGCTAGCCCTTTCCCTGGGGTTTGGCTCGGTTGCGCATGCGGCCGAGGGTATTGCGTGCGTCGAGGTCTCGGCGACGGATGAGGCCCTGTCCCATGTCGATGGGGATGGCGATCAAGTCCCGGCCGATGCCGAAAAGGGCTATCCGCATCACCACGGCGGGTGTCATGGTCATCACGTCGGTGTTCCCGTCAAACTGACCTCGGTCCCGCAGACGTTTAGCGCACCGGCGCTGCCGCGTCCGTTTGATCACAGCCGGGTGGCGCGCGCTCCGGCCGATCCAGCTCTTCGCCCTCCGATAGCCTGACGATCCCTAGCACCTGTCGGCGATGCCGACGGGCTTTCCAGGTTCGTCAGGAGTCCATCATTCATGTACCGTATCATTGCGGCCTTAATGGCCGTCACGTCTTGCGCGTCGATCGCGCAGGCGCAGACGGCGACGTCACCACCATCATCTGCCAGTCAACCCATCTTCACACTCGATCGCGCCCGAACCATTGCTGGGGGAAGTTCCCCTAGTATCGAGTCGGCGGCGGCGGGGGTTCGTTCTGCGGCTGCGGGACGTACGATCGCGGGCCTCAGGCCCAATCCTGAAATTCAGGTCCAGACCGAGAATGTCGCTGGGTCTGGCATCTATCGTGGCACGCAAAGCGCGGAAACGACGGCGACCCTTGCGTTGCCGATTGAGCTTGGCGGCAAGCGTTCCGCTCGTATCGCCGTCGCAGACTCCCGGAGTGCGCGAGCGCAGATCGATGCGTCGATCGCGCTCGCGGATCTGAACCTGCGGATCACGCAAACCTATATCGCAGCGGCTGCAGCTGAACGGCGCGTGGATGTCGCACGCCAGCAGGCTGAAATTGCAGGAAATGCTTTCAAGGCAGCGCGGACGCGCGTGACGGCAGGCGCTGGTGCGCCTATCGATCAGCAGCGCGCCGACGTTTTGCGCGTGAATGCCGAGGTCGGTCTCGAGCGCGCGATTCGCGAGGCGGCGGTCGCCCGAGGCAATCTCGAACGGCTTGTGGGTCAGCCTATCGAGGGCTCGCTTGATCTTGGCTGGTTCGATCGCATCGGTGGCTATGGTCCGACGATGCCGGTCGACCCGAGCGGCACATTGGCGTTGGCCGCCGCACAGGCCGATCTCAACACTGCCGATGCTCAGGTCCGCCTGGCGAGATCCCAGCGTATCCCGGATATTACGCTTAGCGTCGGCGCGCGGCGGCTGTCGCAGACGAACGACAAAGCTGCAGTGGTGGGAATCGCCATTCCGTTCCCACTTTTCAACAACGGAGCAGCCGCCGTAAGTCAGGCGCGGGCCGAGCAAACCCGGGCCGACGCGAACCGCCGGGTCGCCATCATCGAGGCCGAGCAGGCCATCGCAAGCGCCCAGGCGGAGTTGGCCAATGCTGCCGCCACAGCTCGGGCGGCAGGAGGGCCGGGTCTTGCTGCAGCCTCCGAGGCAGCCCGCATTGCTCGCATTGGCTATTCTCAGGGAAAGTTCAGCCAGCTCGATCTTCTCGAGGCAGAACGGACGCTGGCAGAGACCCGGGCGGCTTATACCGATGCACTGGCAGCCTATCATGACGCGGAAGCGCGGCTTGAACGCCTGACCGCACCTGCCCCCGAACTGGGGGAACGCTGAACCATGACAATTATCGCAGTTTCACCGCGCGACAGCACGGCACTTCCCATTGCGACGGTCGCGACGACGCGCTGGACCGTAGGGCTTCGATGCCCTGCTCCACCCCATTCCGGAGAATTTCTATGATCCAGCAAGACAAGCGCCTTATGGGCGGTGTTGCCGCTGCGGTGCTCGTTGCCGCCCTAGGCGGCTTTAGCGTTGCGCGATGCACCAGTGACAGCTCGCCCGCCACAGCGGAGGCTCCTGCCAAGTCCGAAGGAGCAAAGGAGGCTGGCGCCGCTGACACGCTCGCCATGACACCCGCGGCGATCAAGGACGCAGGCGTTGTGACAGAGACGATCACCGCCGGAGGACTGGGCGCGGAGATCGTGAGCCAGGCAATTGTCACTCCCTCACCGACAGGCGAGGCGATAGTGACCGCGCGGGCCGGTGGCGCTGTCACGCGAATTCTCAAGCGGCTGGGCGATCCCGTTCGCGCCGGGGAGGCCTTGGCGGTGGTCGAGAGCCGTGATGCCGCGCAGATCGCCGCAGACCGTACTGCGGCGGGCGCAAAGGCGGTGCTAGCGCAAAAGTCGCTAGCCCGAGAGCGCTATCTCTATGACCAGAAGGTATCTGCCAGGGTTGATCTTGAGCAAGCGCAAGCGGAAGCGGCGGCCGCGGCTGCGGAGGCGCATCGCGCGCGCATCGCTGCCGGCGCTGCCAATGTCACGTCGGATGGGCGTGGTGTGGTGCTCGCCAGTCCGATTTCGGGCCGGGTGACGTCGATGAAGGTCAGCCTTGGCGCCTTCGTCCAGCCGGAAACTGAGCTTTTCCGCGTTGCAGATCCCCGACAGATTCAGATCGACGCTGCTGTCGGCTCCGCAGACGCGTCCCGCCTCGTGGCGGGCGACAAGGCAATCGTCGAGCTTCCCGATGGTCGCACGGTAGAAGCGCGCGTGCGGGCAGTGACGCCGACACTGAGCGGGGAAACGCGCGCTGCAACGGCCGTGCTCGATGTAACAGGCGGTGTACTGCAGCCCGGTCTCGCCGTGCGTGTGCGTATGATACCGAGCCGTGGCGCCACGTCGAATGCCATCGTCGTTCCTGAAGAAGCAGTGCAATCGGTCAACGGCCGTGATGTCGTCTTCGTGCGGACTGCCAATGGCTTCAAGGCGATGCCGATAACGACGGGCCAGCGCAGCGCAGGTCGGATCGAGGTCGCGTCCGGCCTGCAGGCCGGACAGGCCATCGCCATTCGCAATGCTTTCTTGCTCAAAGCCGAACTCGGCAAGGGCGCAGGCGAGGAAGAATAAGCCATGATCGCAAATTTGATGGCGCTATCCGTCCGCATGCGCTGGGCGGTCGTCCTTCTCTTCCTTGTCGTTGCCGGTTTCGGCGGTTGGCAGCTCTCCAAGCTGCCTATCGACGCGGTTCCCGACATCACCAATAAACAAGTCCAGATCAATACGGTCGAACGCGGCCTCTCGCCGATTGAGATCGAGAAACGGGTTACCTTTCCGATCGAAACCGCCCTTGCCGGTATCCCAGGCCTCGAGACTACTCGTTCCCTTTCCCGAAATGGATTCAGTCAGGTCTCGGCGATCTTCACCGAGGGCACCGACCTCTATTTTGCTCGTCAGCAGGTGAGTGAGCGCCTTACCCAGGCGCGCGACACATTGCCGGCGGGCGTACAGCCGCAAATCGGCCCGGTGACCACCGGTCTTGGTGAAGTGCTCATGTACTCGGTCGACTTCGCCAATCCCGGCGGCAAGGGTGCGACCATCCGCAACGGTCAACCAGGCTGGCAGTCGGACGGCAGTTTCCTAACGCCCGAGGGTGCCCGGTTGACCGACGAAGTTGGCCGCGCCGCCTATCTTCGGACGGTACAGGATTGGATTATCCGTCCGCAGCTCCGCACGGTGCAGGGCGTTGCTGGCATCGACTCGATCGGCGGCTACGCCAAACAATATGTCGTCGAGCCTGATCCAGTGAAGCTGTCTTCCTACGGCATCTCCTACTCCGAACTCGCAAAGGCGCTCGAGGCGGCCAACCTCGCTGTCGGCGCTAATTACTTCAACAAGGGCGGCGAGGCATATCTCGTCCGCGCGGATGCCCGTATCCGCGACATTGATGAGATCGCCGACGCCATCGTTGCGACCCGCGGTGGCTTGCCGATCACGGTCAAGGATATCGCCAATGTGAAAATCGGCGGAGAGCTCCGGACCGGCGCGGCGAGCCAGAATGGCCATGAAGCCGTCATCGGCACGGCGTTGATGCTGATCGGCGAGAACAGCCGTGTCGTCGCCCGCAATGTCGGCGAAAAGCTAGACGGGATCGGAAAATCGCTGCCGGCGGGAATCAAGGTGACGACGGTGCTCGACCGCTCGAAGCTGGTCAACGCAACCGTGGGCACGGTGCAGAAGAACCTTATTGAAGGCGCTGTTCTGGTTGCGGCGGCTCTGTTCCTGCTGCTCGGCAATGTCCGCGCAGCACTCATCGCCGTCCTCATCATCCCGTTCTCATTCCTGATGATGGCGATTGGCATGAACGCCTTTCGCGTGCCCGGCAATCTGATGAGCCTCGGCGCGCTCGACTTCGGCCTGATTGTCGATGGCGCTGTCATCATCATCGAAAACTGTCTGTCACGTCTTGCGCATCGACAGGAGCATGAAGGCCGGCTGCTCAACCTGCGCGAGCGGCTCGAGGAGACGATGCGGGCGTCCCAGGAGATGATCAAGCCGACGGTGTTCGGACAAGGTATCATCCTGCTCGCCTTCGCGCCGTTGCTCATGTTCACCGGGGTCGAAGGCAAGACGTTCTCACCGATGGCGATCACGATCATGCTCGCATTGGTCGCGGCGTTCATCCTTGCACTGACCTTCGTGCCGGCGATGGTTGCCCTCCTGATCCGGGGCAAGGTTTCGGAGAAAGAGGTCTGGATCATCGCCAAGGCCAAGGCCCGCTATTTGCCTCTGCTCGACAAGGCAGTCGCGCGGCCATGGCCATTCATCGGTGCCGGTTTCGCGTTCTTCGCGGCTTCGGCGCTCGTATTCGGTTTTCTCGGGCAGGAGTTCATCCCGCAGCTTGATGAGAAGAACGTGGCCCTCGCGTCGACGCGTGTGCCGTCGGTATCGCTCGAACAATCACTCAAGATGCAGCGCGACGTCGAGAGGGCCGTTACCAGCCTTCCCGAGGTTGAACTGATGTTCTCGAAGACCGGTACCGCTGAAGTCGCGACGGACCCGATGCCGCCGAACGTCTCGGACGGCTTCGTGATCTTGAAGCCGCAGGAGGAGTGGCCTGCAGGCGTGACGACCAAAGCTGATGTGCTCAAGCGAATCGAAGAAAAGTCCGGCGCGAAGATCGGGCAGACCTATGAGGTGAGCCAGCCCATCCAACTCCGGTTCAACGAACTGATCGCCGGTGTTCGTGGTGATGTCGCGATCAAGCTCTACGGTGATGATCTCGATAAGATGGGTGCTACGGCAAAGGAAATCGTCCGGGCGCTCCAGACCGTTCCTGGGGCCGCCGACGTCAAGGCCGAACAGACCAGCGGCTCACCCACGCTCGATGTGAAGTTCGATCGTGCGGCGATCGCACGCTACGGCCTTACGCTGGAGGAAGTCGCTGACACGGTGGCCGCCGCTATGGGTGGTCGTGATGCTGGATTGTTGTTCGAGGGTGATCGGCGGTTTGAGGTAACCGTGCGCGTGCCTGAAACAACCCGTGTGAGTCTCGACGCACTGGCAGCGCTGCCGATCCTCATGCCACAGGATGGCGATAAGGTTCGGGGTTCAGTCCCGCTATCGCAGGTCGCACAGTTCCGGTTCAGCGAAGGGCTGAACCAGATCAGCCGCGAGAATGGCAAGCGGCGCGTGGTTATCCAGACCAACGTTCGCGGTCGTGACGTCGGATCCTTCGTCGCCGAGGCGCAAGCCAAGGTCGACAAGGTGGCGTTGCCAACTGGATCTTATCTCGAGTGGGGCGGTCAATTCCAGAATCTGCAAGCCGCCTCGGACAGATTGTCGATCGTCGTTCCCCTGTGCTTCCTGGCAATCTTCGGGTTGCTGTACATGGCGCTGGGCGGGCTCGCCCGTGCGACTGCGGTGTTCCTGGCGGTCCCTCTGGGTCTCGCAGGCGGCGTGTATACGCTGTGGCTGACAGGCATATCCTTCTCCGTTTCGGCGGCGGTCGGGTTCATCTGCCTGGCGGGCGTTGCCGTGCTCAATGGCCTCGTTGTCATGACGGCAATTCGCGAACGGCTGGAAGCCGGAGTGGAACTGAGTGCGGCGATTATCGATGGCTGCCGTGAGAAGATGCGTGCAGTCGTGATGACCGGCTTCGTGCCTGCAATCGGTTTCGTGCCCATGGCCCTCGCGCACGGCACGGGCGCGGAGGTGCAAAAGCCCCTCGCCACCGTCGTGATTGGCGGCCTGATCGCAGCAACGATCCTGACCCTGCTCGTGCTCCCCGCAATTGCAAAAGTGGTGCTTGGTTGGGGCGAACGGATGGGTCGGCGCGGCTCAAAGCAGCGGGACAGCGAAGCACCTGAAGCGGCACCGGCCGCGGTCTGAGAGAGGATATAAACATGAGCGAACAAGCAAAATTGCTGCGGATCTACACTGACGAGGCCGCTTATTTCGGTGACCGCAAGGTGTTCGAAGTTGTTGCGTCTCGCGCCCGGGACATGAAGATGGCCGGTGCCACCATCCTGGAAGCGATGGTGGGCTTTGGCCGATCGGCCCATGTCCATCGACGCCACGTTCTTGAAAGTGATCGGGCGGTCGTAATCGAGATTGTCGATCTCGACTCAAATCTGCGCGCCTTTGTCGATGGCCTTTCCGAAATTCCGGGCATCGGACTGATGACCCTGGAGGCGGTGGAAGTGCTCGGCGGCAAAGCGAGCGAAGCGATCGCGCAGGTCGACGCATGATAGCGGCCCTCATGCCAGCCGGTTCAAGCCTCCGGTGTGAGGGTTGGCGATCGGCGTCAGTGACAACGCGCTCTGAAACCTCTCCCTCGCCTCGCCGGCGGGGGAGGGGACAGACGCTGGCTGGACACTTCCCTATGTTCATCGTCGAAAGCAAGGTTCACTTGGCAGCCCCGCTTGCTCGGGTCTGGCGTTTGCTCGTCGATCTCGAGCATTATTCTGACTGGCACCCCTTTGTATCACTGACGGGGCCGGCTGCCGTCGGAACCGAGATTGGTTATAAATACCGCACGCGAATGCGAGCGATTCCAGAAATTTCTACTACGGCGCAATTGGTGCGGCTCGACCGACACGCAGCCATCAACTGGAAGCTAGGCATTCGTGGACTGCTCGAGATCGATGAAGGTTTTCGGCTCGAAAAATCCGACAAAGGCACGACCGTCACCTTCAGCATCTCCTGCAACGGTCTCCTGTCGTCCTTGGCCAACAAGCGCCTCAAAAGAGGCCTCGAAAATTCGGTTATCTTAACCAATCAATCGCTCGCCCGCTTCCTCAAACGCGGCACGACGATCGCGCGATACTCGTTGCAGAACAAGTGAACCCAATAGGACTGGAGCCCGGAATGCATGCCTATCAAGAGGGCGGCAACGCCCACGACCACACTGGCGGTGCGAACGCTATGATGCTCCAATGGGCCTTGGCACTGTTCCATGCGGACCAGGACGCTGCGTCCCTAGCCCATCTTCGTGCACAATCCCGATTGCCGCGGCCCTCGCCACGCCATCGCCAGCGGCCTGTGAGGATCCTGCTGCAACGCGACGCTGCAAATGACTAAGGGCGGCCGCATCAGGATAGTCGTTGTGACTGGCGTACTCCTCGCAACCGGAGCGGTCTCCGGTTGCGCATATGGTCCGGAGCTCGCGGTTCCGGTCACCCACGCCCCGAATGAAAAGCTCACCATCTCTTTGCTTCGCGCTCACAGCGCTGATCACGGGATCCTGGTGAGCGGGAGGGTACGACGGCCCGGGCTGAGTCTCGGCCCGTTATGGGGCCACCTACACATCGTCGCCAGCGTCCGGGATGGTCCGCCGATCACCGTCGACACGCGGTGGTCCGGAAACATCTCGGGACGTAGCTATCGTTCCGCGAGCTTCTCGACCCTTATCCGAACTTCGATGCCCGATCGTGTTGAAGCGATTAGCGTCTCCTATCGAGAAGGGAGCGACCAATCGAAACGAAAGCCCGGGCGCCTACCGGCCCCTCCAACCGAAACAACCGACACGCCACAATGAGGTATCCACAATGACGGATAATATCCAGAAACAAGGGCTTCTTTGCCCCACCTGCAGAACTGATCTCATCATGAGTGAGAGGCAGGGCATGGAGATCGACTATTGTCCACAATGTCGCGGCGTTTGGCTCGACCGTGGCGAACTCGACAAGATCATAGAGCGGAGTGCCATCGATGAGACGGCTCGCCAGACGAGCAGTGGACGGCGCGGCATGTTCGATGATCAACGCGGCCGTGCCGATCATGACACGAGGCAAGGCTACGAGCGCGGCCATCATGGTCGTCGCAAGAGCTTTCTGAGCGACTTGTTCGACTGAAATGCTGTGGATCGGCCGCCGCACAATGAGTCCTTCGGGTGCAAGTGTGAGAACGGCCCGCGCCATGGGCGTCTGCCCCTTTTGACGCCCATGGCGAACGGTTGTGAACAGGGTGGAGAGCGCAGGCGCGTGCGCATCGAGGTCGGCCTTCGACAATTGGATCTTCCGCTGGCCGTGCTTGCTCTCGGGCTCGGCCTTCAACGTGCCGATCTCGGGCGGCGACCGGATAACACTCATGCGCCCTGGCGCGACCACTCGCCTGCACGCGGGAAGGGCCCATCGCCGCGCGGCCTTGAGCGCGGCCGCACAACCTCACTCGTCACATCGCGCCCACTAAGGAAAACATCATGATCGAAAAGCTTCGTCTCGATATTCCTGTCCTTCTCCCCGAGGTCACCGATGCGGCCGACACCTGTGTCGCAAGGCTGGTAGGGTCGCTCAAAGGCCGGCCCGGAATCGAGGAGGCTCATGTGGTGGCCGCCGAGGCCGACGCGCCTGCGATGCTCTGCGTTCATTTCGATCCGCAAGTGGTGACGCTTTCGCGAATCCGCGAGCTGGCCCATGCGTCGGGTGCGGAACTCGCCGATCGCTTCGGACATGTGATCTGGCAGCTAGACGGCATCACCCATCAACGCCGCGCCCGCACGCTCGGCGACCGCCTGCGCGCGCTGCCCGGTGTCATCGAGGCGGAGGCCAATGTATCGGGCTTGGTTCGGGTCGAGTTCGATCGATCGGCGACGTCGCAAACGACGATCTTGCAGGCGCTGCGCGATGCCGGTGCGCGCGTGGTTGATGATAAGGCCGACAAGCTCGCCTCGGCCGCACCCGAGCATGACCATGAGAAGGATCATGACCATCCCGCCGGCGAGAAGCACGATCACGATCACAGCCATGGCGGCATGCTCGGCCCCAATACCGAGCTGATCTTTGCGCTCGCCTGCGGCGCGTTGCTGGGAATCGGGTTCGCGGTCGCAAAGTTGGTCGCCGGAGTCCCGGCATGGCTGCCGACGGCACTCTACGTGGCCGCCTATTTCTTCGGCGGCTTCTTCCACGCTGCGCGAAGCAATCGACAATCTGAAGCTCCGCAAGTTCGAGATCGACTCTCTGATGCTCGTCGCGGCCGGTGGCGCCGCCGCACTCGGTGTCTTTGCCGAAGGCGCGCTGCTCCTGTTCCTGTTCAGTCTGGGCCATGCGCTCGAACACTATGCGATGGGGCGCGCTAAACGGGCGATCGAGGCGCTGGCCGAGCTGGCCCCCAAGACCGCGACCGTCCGTCGGCCGGACGGTGGCTCAAGCGAAGTGCCGGTCGAAGATCTCAAGCTCGGCGAGATCGTCATTATCAAGCCGGACGCGCGCGTCCCCGCTGACGCTTTCATCGTCAAGGGCACGACGGCGATCAACCAGGCCCCGGTGACCGGAGAAAGCATGCCGGTCGACAAGCGCGCAGTCCAGGATGACGAGGCGGCACGGGCAAATCCCGACAGACTCGAAGCTGCCTATCGCGTGTTCGCCGGCACCATCAACGGCAGCGGTCTTATCGAGATCGAAGTGACCCGGCTCTCGACCGAAAGCACGCTCGCCAAGGTGGTCAAGCTGGTCAGCGAGGCCGAGACGCAAAAGTCGCCGACGCAGCGCTTCACCGATCGGTTCGAACGTTTCTTTGTGCCGGCGGTCTTGGCGCTCGCCTTCGTGCTCCTTTTCGCTTGGGTCGTGATCGACGAGCCGTTCCGCGACAGCTTCTATCGCGCGATGGCGGTGCTGGTCGCAGCCAGCCCCTGCGCGCTCGCCATTGCTACCCCTAGCGCCGTCCTCTCGGGCGTGGCGCGCGCTGCGCGGGGCGGTGTCCTGGTCAAAGGTGGCGCGCCGCTCGAATTGCTTGGGTCGATCAACGCAATCGCTTTCGACAAGACTGGCACGCTCACCATCGGCGAGCCGCGCATTCAGCAGGTCATCCCCGCCGCCGGCGTGGCGAAGGAAGAGCTGATGGCGATCGCTGTCGCGGTCGAGAGTCTTAGCGACCATCCTCTGGCGCAGGCGATCGCGCGCGACGGTCGCGATCATGTCGGAGTCCATCTCATCCCGCAGGCCGAGAGCTTGAAGAGCCTGACGGGTCGCGGCGTCTCGGCCCTTGTCGGTGAGGACGAAATTCTCATCGGCAAGGCCGAGATGTTCGGCACCGATGGTATCGCACCGCTGTCGCGGGAAATGAAGGATGCGATCGAAACGCTAAGAGCTGCGGGCCAGACCAGCATGGTCGTCAGGCGGGCTCAGCAGGATCTCGGCGCCATCGGTCTCATGGACAGGCCTCGCCAAGGCGCCAAAGAGACGCTTGCCCGGTTGCGCCGGATCGGCATCGAGCGGATGATTATGCTTTCAGGCGATCATCAGCGGGTGGCCGAGGCAATCGCAGCTCAGGTCGGTATCGATGAAGCCTGGGGCGATCTCATGCCTGAGGACAAAGTCGATGCGATCAAGAAACTGCGCGCCGATACCAGGGTGGCGATGGTCGGGGATGGTGTGAATGACGCGCCAGCCATGGCCAGCGCGACAGTCGGCATCGCGATGGGGGCGGCCGGCTCCGACGTCGCGCTGGAGACCGCGGATGTGGCGCTGATGGCCGACGACCTCTCCCATCTGCCGTTCGCAGTCGATCTCAGCCGCCACACGCGATCGATCATTCGGCAGAATGTTTTCGTGAGCCTCGGCGTGGTTGCCCTTCTCGTCCCGGCGACAATTCTGGGGCTCGGCATCGGACCGGCCGTCGCAGTGCATGAAGGCTCCACCCTGCTCGTCGTATTCAACGCGCTGCGATTGCTTGGCTACCGGGACAACGGGGAGGCCCGCGCATGACGGCGCTCGCCTATACGATCATTCCTGTCCTTGCAGTGCTGTTTGGCGCGATAATCGCCGTATGGCGACGGCCTGGGCCGAAGCTCACCAGCGCGATCCAGCACCTTGCAGCCGGCGTCGTCTTCGCAGCGGCCGCCACCGAGATTCTCCCCGATGTGATGCACGGCCGTGCGCCGCTGGCGACGCTCGTGGGCGGGGCGGCCGGCGTTGTAGTCATGCTCGGCCTCAAATCGCTGGAAGAGCGCGTCCGCGGCCCGCTCGCGATGATCGGCGCCATCGGCACGGATTTGCTGATCGACGGCCTGGTGCTGGGGCTTGCCTTCATCGCCGGCGCGAAAGCCGGGCTGCTGCTGACCATCGCCCTGACGCTGGAAGTCCTGTTCCTCGGAGTCACCGTTACCGAAGAGCTCGGGGAGACCGTCACGTCGAAGCTGCGCATTGTCGCGATCACAACCGCGCTCGCGCTGCTTATGCCACTTGGAGCGCTGGTCGCGCTACCGGTCGCCGGGTTTCCACCGGCAGTCATTGCCGGTTTTCTGAGCTTCGGACTTATCGCGCTTCTCTATCTCGTCACCGAAGAGTTGCTTGTCGAAGCGCATGAGAAGCCGGACAGTCCACTCATCAGCGCGATGTTCTTCGTCGGCTTCCTCGCGCTGCTGTTGCTCGAAGAATTGATCTGACCGGTCGACGGTTGACGCGCGCCTTTTGCGACTTCCGTCGCCAAGATCGGTGTTTGACGGCACTGGGCGAAGGTTGCCGTGTCCATACCTGGCGCAATGCGATCACCTATGTGTCGTGGCAGGGCGCCGCATGGTGGGCTGGGACGTCTTTCGTCCACCCGGAGGCGATTGGCGTGCCATCGGCGTTCCTGGAGTTACGAGAATGCTTAACCTGTGTATCAGCGCAAATGCGATCGGTGCGGCTGCAAGCACCGAAGCGTCGCCCAGCACCGAATCAATGTCGCACCTTTGGCATCGAGCAGTCCATTTAGCGGCAGTGACCCATCGTTCCAATCGTCATCAATCAAGCTAATACCTCGAATGCGCGATATATTTCGCCGGAATAGAAACGACGACATCTCGTACATGTTTCCACCTGCGCTCCGCTTCTCACGCTGATTAACTTGTCTAAATGAACGACAGCGGCGGGTTTAAACCCTTCGAACCTCTTTTGACTTCCCGCCTGTCGACGATTCGCCTGCGAGGCCGATTGCGTCGTAAAATCCGAGTCCACCGCATAAGCCGTCTTACCAAGAATGCCGCGGAGAGACAGTCTCGAGAAGCTAATCTGGGTCCCATTCTCCATGGCAACGCAGAAACTTAACGTTGGGTTGAGTTCGGCATTGACCTTACTCGCGGCAGCGGTTGAAAGGTAACTCCGCAGCAGGCCGCAAACGGATTCAGCCATCTTGCGGAAAGCAGACTTCCCAAATGCAAACAGCTTTCGGTGAAGCAATATATTTTGCGAATACTCGATGATATTCTGTTTGAACCATTCCATGTCTTAAATTACCAATCCGCGATCTTTGGAATCTGTGAGTAATCAGGGAGAACGTCATTCACATGTTTTAGAAGAAATGCAGCCGACGCAAATTGGCGCGCCCAAGGTAGTATTACAATTCTTTGACGTTAATGCCGGACAAGCGACATGACCGCTGGCGTTTGCTTATCCTTTGCACAGCCTTCAGCTCCCTTGCTCCCCAATAAAACTTGCTGAGCAGTCGCACCAGATCGTCAGGTGCACTCCCTTCGACGCATCGAGCAAGCTGCCATATCCCTTGACGGTTTCAGGATCGCGGGGTCAGACGCCTGCGCGCGGATCGGGATCAAAATCTCGACCTACAGCTTTCCCCCTTAGAAGCGGCGGAGGGCGATCCCATCATCACCGATAAGATCACGGGAGTAAAAACTAGCCGCGTCGAAATCGATCAGGCTCTCAAATTGGTTGAGCCTGGCGCCGAGCTAGCGGTGTGGAAACTCGATCGCTTCGGCCGCCCTATGCTTTCGGGCATGAACACCGTGATCGACATGCACAAGTGAGGAATTAAATTTCGGCCCCTGACCGGAGGAATGCGGAAATATTACGAGGAAAATCCATGCCTTCCAATCACGACCACGCGCACGAGAAAGACAGTGACCATGAGCACGCAGGCCATAACCACGGGAAGGGCGGGCACCATCATCATGCCGCACCTGAAGGCTTCGATGCCGCCTTCGCGATAGGCTCGGCGCTCAACGCCGTCTTCGTTGCCGGCGAGATAGTTTTTGGTTTGATAGCGCATTCAGTCGCCCTGCTGGCCGATGCGGCGCATAATATGGGCGACGTGCTGGGACTGTTGCTCGCATGGTGGGCTACTTGGCTGGGCCGACTTCGGCCAACGAAGAGCCGCACTTATGGCTTTGGCCGCAGCTCCATCCTCGCCTCCTTAACCAATGCAGTCGTGTTGCTCGTCGGCGTCGGCGGGATAACCTTTGAGGCTATTCGTCGTTTGTGGGAAGGCGTTCCTCCGGGGGATGTTGCGGGTAAGACCGTGATGATCGTCGCTGCCGTCGGTATTCTCGTGAATGGCGTCACCGCTTGGCTGTTCGCCCGCGGGCGCAAGGGCGATTTGAACGTTCGTGGCGCATTCCTGCACATGGCTGCCGATGCCATGGTCTCGGTCGGGGTCGTCGCTTCGGGCTTTGTGATCCTGCTTACAGGGTGGGCCTGGGTCGATCCGGTAGTCAGCTTATTGATCGCGGCGCTGATCCTTTATTCTACTTGGAGCTTGCTGCAGAGTAGCCTTGACCTGGCCCTCGATAAGGTACCCGAACGCGTCGATGTCGAAGAGGTGCTGGGCTATCTGAAGGGATTGACAGGTGTAACGGAAGTTCATGATCTGCATATCTGGCCATTGAGCACGACGGAAACGGCGTTGACGGCTCACCTTGTCCGGCCCGGCGCAGGCACTGACGATCACTTTACCCAGGGCGTCTGCGAAGCGCTCCAAGAAAGGTTCGCCATTGGGCATGCGACATTCCAAATTGAGGAAATGTCACATGCCTGCGGCCTTGCGCCGGCCCATGTGGTTTAATCGTCGAGTTCAATTCGAAGCGCGACTTCCGTTCCGATGTTTCAGCATTGCCTGTGAATGGGGCGAGCTCCACCCACGGGGCTGTAAATCACGCTCTATGCCGCGATGCCTTCTCCGCAAAGACTTCAAGTAGTGTCCTAAAGCCGAGGCATCTGTGCGGAGTGCTGTTGAGCTGGACGCAGATTGCTTGGATCACGCTGCCATCCATGACCGCAATGTCCGTATCGGATGGTAAGGACAGACAAGGCAACTTGCGCAAGATCTCGTGCGAAAGTTTGATGCCTTGCCGTTCGGCAAGATGCTCACTGATCAGGGTCGGGCCGAGATCGTGATAGTGCTCGCGCACCAGGTTGAGCACCTGGAGCCAAAACGCATCGCCGAAATCCCGGTTGCTCCGCCGTCCGCGCTTCCAGGAAATCAGCGCCTCGGGACCGTCGGCGCGCAGCCGATCAAGTAGCCGGTAAGCCTGGCGACGACACACGCCGAGCAACATCGCTGCGTCTTCGATCCTCAGTTCGCCACGCTCGAAACGACGCAGCCTATCGTATCGTGAAAGCTCGCCGTGGCTCATCGCCACCACCGACATATGCGCCTCCTCCCAGCCAGGAGGAGGACCATGCCACCGAGACCGCGAGACGTCCCAGCGGTGTGACATCTCTAAGTTGCGGGGAGTGACATATCTAAATTGCGCTTACATCGACTTAGGATGATAACAAAGATTATGTTAAATCAATATGTTATCGTTGCATTCTAATGGCATTTCATGCTCATCGCAATGACGTCTGCGACCGCGCGATCACGTGCTTTGCTCACCAATCGCCAACAGTCGGTCTGCTGAGCCCACCGGATCGGCCTGGAGATAAGTCGCTAGTTTGATCAAGGTCGGTGCGTCCAACGACTCAAAGAACGATACGAGGAATTTGCGCGCATCCTCCGGCGTGTTGATCTGAGACTGATCCATGGCATATCTCCCTTGCGGTGCTTGCGCATAGTCTGCGAGCCAGCCTTGGCAGGCGCAGAGCTAGAAACTCAATCGAGGATCGAGCTGGAATGCTTCGTCGCTTCGAACGACAACACGCGTCATGTCCGGATGCCGGACATTTATAAGCGCGTTCCATTCCTGCGGCACGACCACGCTGCGCACCAGCATCACTAGCGCGTCACTCGCCTTGAGAAAAGTGTCACCAGCAACCAGACACTCGGCCTGGTCCGTCGGGCTCGGCTCGAGCCGGTGAATAGGCGCGTCTTCGGGAATGTCTATGGTGAGCAGCCGGAGGTCGTCGGGCAAAAGTTCGCGAGGCAGATCGAGGTGGACCAGGATCTCCAGCACAGCGAGACTGGGCGTGGCAGCGGTATAGACCATGGGGAGCCCTACGGAGTTCCATCTCCCGCCCCACAGCCTAGCGCCTTCGCCGTCCAATGCGACGTGGGCACTCTTGCATAATCGGTATACGATCACGCAGCGATGCCGTGCGCGATCCGTCCCAGCAGAGCTTCAACGGCGCGTGCACCGCGATCGGTATCGGCCATGGCAAGGGGTGTTTCACCATCGAGCGCTCGGCTTTCGCGAGTCAGCCAGATATGGGCCTTCTCAGCATCACCGAACGTGTCTTCAGCGGCTGCCACGACAGCCACGAGCCGGAGCAGTCGGTCGGATTCATCCTGTTCCAAGCGCTGCTCATTCCTCTGGCGGCGCTTGAAAGTGCGAAGATTTAGCACCTTAGGATCCAGCGCGTTGAAGGTTAGCTTGGCCGAGGCGAGGAAATGATCGACTGCCTGTGTGGGAACACCGCGGCGGATAAGCCTCACGATATCGCGATCGTTGTGCAGCGGGCCTGTGAACATTTCACCGCCGAGCAGTTCTTGAATCCGTGCTACCGCCGTCATCATTCAATTCCTACATTATGCCGAATTAAGATCGGCATAATGTCATATAGGGTAGCCTGCCCCTCACAGCAAGGCCGAGGCAGCATCGGCCTCGGTTCCACCCTCAGTCGGTCCATCCCGCAGAGAATTGCGTCCTCGAATTCCGCGTCGCACCGCCATCTCACGCATGAACATTATTCAGATGGGCAGGTAGAAGCAATTTTCGAGAAGATTATTCACTTTGGCTGCTTCAAAGATTGTGCAACCAATGCGGGATAACAAAGGGAGAGTAGCCAAGGTGTATCATCGCATCCTGCTGGCCTACAATGGCTTCGCCGACAGCACTTTCGCCGCTCGTCACGCGGCCGAGCTCGCTAGATTTACCGACGCCCAGCTCCATATCCTCGGCTTGACCGCGACGGAAACAGCCATCCAACTTGCTGAGGCCGGCGGCACGACCCATCTGCTCGAGGAGAAACGCAAGACGATCACGCAAACGGTCGATGCGGCAGCCGAGGTGCTGACGGACCGCGGCTTGAATGTAACGGCAGCTTACCGCGAGGGTGACCCTGCCACCGAGATCGTTTCCTACGCCTACCAGATAGAGGCGGATCTGTGCGTATTGGCCCATGCGGACAAACGATCGCTGGCAAGATGGATCCAGTCTGCAGCCGGTATTCGCCTACTAGCCCACCTGCCATGCAGCCTGCTCATTCCCCGATCAGAATAGCGGAAGGCAGAACCGCTCGTTAGAATCGCTGCAGGCGTTCGTATTTATCGCGGTAGTGCTGCGAGCGGGTGATTCTGAGGCCGTCCAGGCCCGAGCGCTCTACACCGCGTTGCCACGAAGCGAACTCCTCGAGTGTCAGGTCATACCACTGGCAGGCTTCGTCGATTGTCAGAAGCCCGCCGTCCACCGCAGCGACGACTTCTGCTTTGCGACGCACCACCCATCGAGCTGTATTGGGCGGCGGAAGAGTTGCTAGCGATAGCGGTTCACCGAGCGGACCGATAACGACCGATGGACGAATTTTCTGATTTTCGCGCATGGCGTCCTCCCCGGCAGGAGCGGACAGCTAGACCATGCTGTATTAAGGCGAGGTTAGAGAGGTGCGTCGGCATCGCTCCCTCGCCGTTCAGGCCAAAGAGGACTGGAGCGCAGTCGTGATGCTGGTTCCTATTGTGTCCGGAATCCGCCTACATATTTCGGACAGCTAAAGCGGTGCTATTTGGGAAAAGTGGATGTCCGACGAGCCGAACATCACCATTACGGGAGACGGCTCCCGCCGCCCGATGGACGTGGACCCAGCCACCGAGCTGGAAGCATGCCCCTTCTGTGCCTCAACCAACGTGGGCTTTTACGAGCACGTCTACGCCCAGCTCTTTGCCGTGATGTGCAAGCTATGCGGCGCCGAAGGGCCACGCCGCGCCTCGCACGAAGAGGCCGTTAAACTGTGGAACCGGCGGACAAGGATCTGAACGTCGGCTAGCGGCCCGCGCTATGCGGGCGCAGCTCCACCTGCTAGAATTCCGAGGATGACCGCGGAGAGTCGATACGCTGGCGTCAGTGCCTTCGAGCGGCTGGAAGCAGCGGGCCTCCGAGCGGATTTTGACGCCGCGGCCCATTCACGTAGTCGCAGCGAGATGGTTCGGCTGCTCGGCGAAGTCGAATGGGCGGAGGCGAGTTGGTTCGTCGACACGATCATCGCAAATCCAAGGCGCTACGGGTATTAGGGCGCTAGCCCGGTATTCACTTTGGCCGATCACGGCTCGCCAGAAAATGGCTGAATTCCTCATATTGCTGCTTCTGCCTGGCCTAAACTGGCCGATGTCATGGCCGATGTTCGGGTTGCGCCGCTAAAGGGCGAAGGTCACTTTCACCGCATTTCGCTGCGTGCCATCGTGGTCTCGTCGCGTCCAGCTACCGCCACGTAGAAAACCGGTATTCCCATGCGGCCTTGTGGCAACTAGTGCGCCAAGCCTGGGGCGCAGGTATAACAAGGATAAGTCGCATGTCGGACGCCATCGAAGCCGAAAACACACTCATCACGCTCACCGCCGACATCGTCGCGGCGCATGTCCAGAACAACAGCGTCGCCGTGGCCGATCTCCCTCGCCTGATCGAAAACGTACATGGCGCCCTGGCCGGTCTGGGCACCGCGCCGACACCGGCCGCGGAACCGCTCGTCCCGGCCGTCTCGATCCGCGCTTCGGTCAAGCCCGACCACATCGTTTGCCTGGAAGACGGCAAGAAGCTCAAGATGCTCAAGCGGCACCTTATGACCCGCTATCAGATGACGCCGGCGGACTATCGCGCGAAATGGGGCCTGCCGGCGGATTATCCGATGGTCGCGCCCGATTATGCCGAAAAGCGCCGAACGCTCGCCAAGTCGATCGGCCTGGGCCGGAAGCCTGGCAGCAAGGTACTGCCTAAATCCGCGATGAAGGCCCAAGCGCCGAAAGAGAGCGAAACGACGCCGGCGATCTGAGAGCGGCGCGGTTATGAGAGGAGTGATGCCTGGCACGGCCGCTCCGCTCCCTTTTTTTACGCAGCAGCGCAAGGGCGGTCGCTCAATTCAGCTTTTCGGAATATGGTCCAAAAGTCAGTCGCCGCATCGCCGGACCTCCGCAAAGTGAAGAGATAGGTCGATTCCTGCCAAAGGTCCGCCTCTTCAAGGCAGGCATCCCTGGCAACATTGAGGGCTGAGGCGCAATTGGCGTCCTGGAATTCGACGGCGAGGGCATTTCTTGCAGCGGTCGATACGAGCCTGAAAGTCGGCATTGTCGCAACTCCCAACTAGGGCAGCTGCGTTAGCTCCTTCCTGCTGCCCGCTAACCGGACTGGCTCCGGATGACCGGTTAACGCCGCAAGTTTTCGCGCGGTTCCCGAGGATACTGCTCCCTCAGTGCACCGTCGAGCCGGCCTCGCGCCCCAACTCAAGATTGGTCGCTACATCGACAAGCCAGCGCGTAGCGCCGACGGTCCGTTCCCAGGCGAAGCCGTACTGGCTGGCGTAGTATCGCGCCTCGTCTTCACCGCCTGGCCGGTAGAACTCGGGCATTGCGTGGGAGGTTCTACCGGATGCCAGTAGCTTCGGTACGTGCGCGTTGCTCTCCAACGCCCGCCTCACAACAATCCGCCCTGCGTTGCTGTCACCCTCTTTACGAAATACCATCAAAGCCCGAGTGTAATCGAGGAAGGTGCTGGATTCATCGCGAAGGTCGCGAAGTAGCTGCTCCGCTCCGCGGTCATCTTCGACCCACAACAGCCACGCCAGTAACTGATAGCGCAGGCCTTGATTGTCGTTCGGATTGAGAATGAGCATGTCGCGCAAATGCGCGATGGCATGAGGCTGGTCGCCGGCATACCAGAGGTGTTCTGCGAGCGCATACCTTGCCCGCATGTATGAGCGCGTTTCGAGAACCGCCCAGAAACTGCCGCGATTGGCGTTGAAGGCTCGTTCGCCGATCGCAAGCTCAGCAGCGAGAACTGCACGTTCGAGCATTTCGCGGCGCACATCATCCGCAAGCGAGCGCAACGTCGCGAGAAGAAGCCAAGCATCCGCACAAAAAGGCGACAGTGAAAGTGCCTGGCGCGCGAGAGCGATGCGCTGACGGCGATCCGGATGCTCCCAGGCGTCGTAGATCAGCTGCTGGGCTCGCGACAATAGACCGGGGTCGAACCCCTGCTCTTTCTGGGAAGCCAGGTGCCGCAGGGCGGCAGTGTCGGGAAACGATCCCAGATCAGCACCTGATTTGGGCGATTTCTTAAAACCAACCATGACCCGCGCTCTCAAATCTAATTACGATACCTGCCCGTTGCATGATCAAGGTACCGCTCGCCCACGGCCTCCTTCGGCGAATGTTGTCGCCTGCGCGGGCAACACCTGTAGCTTGAAGGAAGCGCGGGCCCATAATACCAAATCGCCATGCTCGAGCCTGCATAGCGTTGGTGTCGCAGCGGTGGAACCCGAGCACCTATGATTATGCCGCATCGCGGGCCACATCGTAATGTGTACCATTTCGCCATAAACGTGGCATAAAACGATGAATGTGGCACAAATTTGATTTCATTGCATGATGGGACAAATGGTGTTACACTTCCGGCATCGTCCAGGAGTCCTCCATGACAGTTCAGGTCAACATCACGCCTAATGGCCGCATGAGCCTTCCTGCCGATATCCGTAAGAGGCTGGGCCTTGCCGATGGCGGAGCCGTGTTTCTCGAAGAAACGACCGACGGCGTAATGCTCCGCACAGCTGCGCAGGCGGTTGCGCACGCGCGGACGCTAGCCAAGAAGTTTGCCGACAAACGCGATGACGCAACGGTCGATGCCTTTCTCGCACAGCGCCGCAAGGACAGCGGCGAGTGACCGAATTCGTTCTCGATGCCTCGGCCTTGCTTGCAATGTTGAATGACGAACCGGGCGGGGCCAAGGTTGCCGACAATATCGCATCCGCACGGATTGGCGTGATCAACTACGGGGAAGTCGTCAGTCATTTCGTACGGCTTGGCATGCCCGAGCGCGACATCGACGCTATGCTCGATCCGCTTCCTATGGAGGTTGTTCCAGCGGACAAAGGTCTCGGCAAGATGGCGGGCCGTCTGCGGGGAGTGACGGCGCAGGCGGGCCTGTCACTTGGCGATCGATTTTGTTTGGCGCTCGCTCTGCGCGATGGCCTGCCAGCCTGGACCGCCAACAAAGCATGGAAGACCGTGGAAAAGGACGTCGGGGTCGACGTCGTCACCATTCGCTGACCCACCACCCGGCTCGCGGCTGAACGAAACGGGCCCGTGCGGCACAACCATAATGCCGCGCGCGCAGGTTGAGATTTTGACCGATTTCAAGTATGAAGATCGCACTATGGCGGATCCGCACGAGCACCCTTCCAGGACTTCTTTTGACGCGACCACGGGAGATTTAATCGCTGCCGGTATCTACGGAGATATTGTGCGCGATAATTTCGATGCGGTGCCTTCGGCGCTCCGCCATAGCAATGCGCCAAACTCGATCTATCGTCACGTTTCAACTAAGCGACGTCTCCTCATTGCCGGATGGTTTATCGCGATCTTCGTGATCTCGGCTTTGGTTTCGCCCTACATCCTCAACTGACCTGGGTGGCAGCGATCGGGCGCGCTGGTCGCGCTCAACGTCCTCGCCGACCTTTCGGATCATGCTCGACATGAAGGTGGTTCCGGTCCGGATCGCGGGGGGAAGGTTTCGAAGATCACGTCATAATCGCCACCCAGGCGTGATTTCACGCTGCCGGCCCACGCGCGCCCTTGCGCAACCGAGATGTTGTTGCCTCTAAAATCGAGAGCCTTCCCCTCGGGATGCAAACTGTCGTGCTTGTGGTGCCCATCCTGCCCTGACGTGACGACCGCTCGCGGCAGTCCTAATTCACGGCCGCTCAGCGTAACTGCCCCGAACACCGGCGCCATGGATCGATCGGTACCGGACAGATTCACACCTTGCTTGAGCTCCGCACCAGCCTCACGCGCGACCACCCTTGCGTTGAAGCCACCTTCGAATGGATTGCCAGGAGTTCCCCTCATGCCGGCTTTGTCGATGATGTTCCCAACAATGGGTAGCGTCCCACCGAGGCTCGAGTGCTGCCGGCGGTCCACCTCGCCGCGAACGCGATCAGCCTCGTCATGCGCCATCACGCCCGTATTGTGCATTCCGCGCCCTTCCTGCTCGAGACGACCGCGGCTGTCGTCCACTCGGGCGGATACCAGGCCCTCTACCTCGCGGTCACGAGCCGCGCCGGCGACGTGGACCGCGGGAGCCCGGCTCTGCAGATCGACTTGGTTCCCCTGCCCCCACGTCTGAACTTCGCCGACGCTGCGGGATGCGGGGCCCGCTATTGAACGTCCGGGCGCGTCGGGCACGACACCAAGCTCCTCGCGCATGTCGCCAACCTTCTGGTCGACGAACTTTCGGATCAGGGTATCGCGGACAGCGCCCTGCTGGGCGTTCGGGCTGACGAGACCCGGGTAATAGCCGGTCGCTTGAAGCGGCCAATTCTCAGACCGGTCGAGTTCGTGGCGCATGAAGTCGGCCAGCGCCTGGGTCTCGTTCTGCGAGAACTGAAATCCATGCGATTCTGCTTGGGCAAAATCCCGACTATAGCGATTGAACGTCTCTTCGGCGGTCGAAGCCTCGACGGACAGACCGCGAGCTTCGCTGAGACTGGCATCGAAACGCTCGGAAACCCCGCGGAGCTCACTGTTCGACGACGAGCTTGTCGCTCGCATAAAACTCTCGCGAGCGCTGCGGGCGGCATCAGATGAAGCTTCTCTACGAACGTAATCATACACTTCTGAGAAGCCATCGGATGATCTCGTCTCCATGCTCGACCGCCGGTCAGCTGAACTTCCAACTTTTGTGTTTCCGCTGAGCGCAGCAACGGCAATGTTCTCGCCGACGCCTGCAGACACATCGCCGCTCATGATCGCCGATCGGGCCAATGTGTCAGACGTCTGTTTGTCCATTCCAAAGCGGTTCTGCAGGTTCTCGGACATCGACTGTGAGAGATCCTGCATCCGAGAAATCGACGAGGTGAGCGCCCTGCCCTCCTCGGTCCCGGAACTCGCCGACCGCTGGGCGGTCTCGAAAAGCTGTGTGGCGTTCGACCGCGCCGCTGTCCAGGATTGGCTGGCAGCCTCGCGCGTCTGCTCGACATGGCCGAAGCCTTCGGACAGCGCCTTGCGAACCTCGGACTGATAGCCTTCGGAATAGGTGAGCCCGAACGGAAGCTCGGACATGCCCGGCGGCGATTTGTAGATCGTCGATCCGTTAGCCGCGTACTGCGACAAGCCGCCATCCGGATTGCGCACCGACACGAAGCCCGAGCCGGTGTTGTAGTTCGCCGCTGTATTGAACTGGTCGCTCGATGCCGTGTTGATCGTGCGGTTGGCCAGGCTGACGTTGCCGTAGGAATAGTTGCCCGTCGTCATCTCGGCCGCCGCCTGCTCGGCCGCGTTCTGGCTGGGAGCCAAGAAGCTCGCCGAGTGCGACGCGATCGACATGGCGCCCCGCGCCATGCCCGCGGCGATGAACGGCACCGACATGATCATGTAACCGGCGAGAGCGCCGGCATCCTGGTTGATCGCGCTCACGCCTGAGAAATTCCAGGCTGTGAGCCCGCCGCTCTGCCAGGGTACCAATGCCGCCTGCCAGCGGCTCATGAAGATCATATTGAGGACCACGAACAGCGGGCCCCAGCTCGCGAGATAGAAGAAGCCGGTCAGATAGCCTTTGGCGATGCCCGGGCCGGTGTTGGGCATCAGCATCAGCAGGAACAGCACCGGGAACATCGCGTAGAAGACGACGGTGAGGACGATGTTGAGCAGGGGCACCCATTTCATGGCGCCGGCGGCGATCGTCGAATAGGTGTTGCGCGTCTGGATGTCCGCGCGGGTCGTCGCGAAGGCGTCGATCGAGGTCTGAGCGCTCGAGCTGCCGAAGCTGTCGCGCGCCTGCATGAGGGCATTGATGAACATGGCTTGGCGCACGAGCTGGGCCGAACCGGTGCCCCCTCCCCCAAGCCCCGCGCTGCCGACCCCAGCGACGTCGGTATTGAACTTGGCCTGGGCAGCGCCGCTATCGAGGCCCGGGAAGAACTGCTGAGCAATGCGAACGGCATCGGCATTGTAGTAGGTCTGCCACTCGTTCTGGAGATTGGTGTAGGCCTCGCGGCAAGTGACAATGCTCGAACTGCCGTCGGCCGCGATCCAGGTCTGCGACAGCGAAACCGAGCCCGGGCCGATTGACGCCATGATGTCGCTCGCGCGGGCAATGTCGTCGAAGGTCTTTCGCCCCAGCAGCACGTCGTAAAACACACATTGCTTGAAATGCTCGTTCAAATTGGTCGCGAGCCGCGGGTCGGAGATTCGCAGCCCCTGCGTCGCCTCCATAAGCTTGGCGCCGTAGATGATGCCGTTTGTCGAGTAGCCCAGCGCATTTGGCATGACGAAGACCGTCTCGGCCGAGCGGGTCAGATAGTCGCCGACCTGGCTGGTGAAGCTCGCCATGAGCCCCAGGCCCATCGGCACGTTCGCAACGGTCGCGGGCGCGAGCCCGGGGTTGGCGCGGTCGGTGACCTTCACGCTCACCGTCGGCACCATCATGACTAGATACATGAGCGTCGATTGCATGAACCAGCGGAAGAGGACCTTGGGGTCCATGTTCCAGGCCATGGCAAGCAGGGCATAGGCGAAGCCGATGACCATGACGACGCGCAGGAGCGAGCGGTAGCCGCCCCCGCCCGACCAGGCCGCGACGGCATTGAAAGTGTTGACGACGAACTCGCCGCCGCCGGTCGTGAACACCTCGAGCATGCGCAGAATTCCTTGGGAACTAGGGGCGCATGCCCTGCGCGGAGAGCGCGCGCGAAAAGCTGAGCGATGCGGCCATGCCCGGCGCCATCTTGTTCTGCAGGGTGGACTCGATCATCATCGCGCGGTTCACGATCTCGAGCGTCCGGCCCACCCGGTCGGAGACCTTGGCATCGCGCTCGCCGACGCGCTGGCGAACATCGCGCAGCTGGACCATGAACTGCTCGATCCTGGCCGCATCGCCCTGGTTGACGAGGCCGCCGCGGGCGGCCGCAACCTGGTCGAGCAGCTCGCTCATGATCGCGTTCAGGAGATCGATCGAGGTGATCTCGGCGAGGGAGTCGATTTCGCCGGCGCTGAGGCGGAAGCCCGAGGCGGCCTGGACTGCCAGCACCTTGTAGAGCGGGATGCTGGCGAGCCCGAGGAGCTGCTGCTCCTCGTTGGTCAGCGCCTGGTCGGCCTGGATCTTGTCCGAAATCGAGATGATCAGCCGGCGGACATGCGGGGTCAACGCGTCGTTGCCCAGGGGACTGAGTGTCTGCGTTCCGGTCGAGAGGCATTTGTCGGTGTCGCTGCAATTGAGGATCGTCACAGACTGGGTGCCGTCGAGCAGCGCATCGAGGATCGGCCCGACCTGCCCGCCGATGTACTGGATGTTGGGCTGATCGTCGTCGCTCGCGCGCTGGGGTACGATGATCGTACCAATCAGCGTCATCAGCAGCTCGCGGGTCGGTTCGCTTTGCGATGCGAGCGGCGACTGCTCGATCATGTCCCAGGCATAGTTTTTCGGGCCCGGCGCGAGCGCCTTGAGCGCCGGGTCGCTCGCACCGTTGATCGTCGAGGTACGCTGTCCGCCCTGCCCGCACCCATGCCGGGCGCGCGCGGTATCGGAAAATATGCCCTGCGAAGTACCGATAGCCTCGCAAATGCTTTGCGACGCCAGGTCCTCCTGCGGCCAGACATTGCCGACGAGCGCGGCGGCCTGCTCGCAGCTGTTCATGTTGAACTGATTTATCTTGTTGGCGATGTCCTGCATCTCATCGATGACCCCGCCGATCTGCGGCGAGATGGAGTCGATCGCGAGCTTGAAGGCGAAGCCGATCGCGTTGTTGGCGACGGCTTTCAGCATAGCGACGAATTCGCTCGCATTGATAAACGAGAACGAGCCGGCGAAGATGTCGATGCCGCCGCAACCGGCCCGGACCTTGGGAAGTTGCAGGTTCGCGGGATAGACTGTCTTTTGCGGAAAGCGGGTCCAAACCGAGCCGAGAGTGTAATAGCCCGCCGACTGGCCCTGATAGGCCGTCGGTCCGCTCGCGTTGGCCGCGCCGCCCATGTCGGAGAAGAACGAATTCATATCGCTGCCAACGTTCGCCGATGCCGGCGTCAGGCTGGCGGCGAGCACGGCGAGCGCGGCCCCGCCTCCGAAGATTGCGCGCGCCGATTTCGAGCGGAACGGTTCCAGCGCCATCAGAAGTCGCTCCCGACCTTGGTGTTGGTGAGGGTGAATATCCGCTCGCGGATCTCGTCGGCCGTGAGGATGCCGGTGCCGATCGGGATCGGGCGTTTCGTGGCGGTGTCGAAGAGGACGAGCGCAGGCGTGGCTCGGTTTTTCAGGCCCATGCGCTCGTGCTGGCCGACGTCGACGACGTAGTTCGGAAAGGTCCTGTTGGGGCCGCCGTCCATCGATACCGCGACCACGCTGAACCCGCTCTTATCGGCCAGCGCTTTGAGGATCGGCGCGAAGATATCGCAGGCACCGCAGGACTGCGCGTAGAAGTAGAAGATACCGTAGCGCCCGGACAGGCGGGCCAGCGCCTGATCCTCTTCAGCCGAGCGGTTATCGAGCCAGGCGCGCTTGCCGAGCGTCGAAACCGGACGCTGCAGCGTGTAGTCGAGATCGGGGTTCTGCCAGATCGTGCGCTGCCACTGGTCTGAGAAGGTCGAGGCGCGGTCGAGCTGCTCGCGCTGGAAGCGGATGTAGGCCGTGACGTTCTCTTCGCTGGGCTCGAGGATCGCCCTCGCCTTGAGCTCATCGAGCTCTCGGCCGATCGCCGCGAGTTGCTGGGCCGCGGGCGCGGTTGGTGATGACGGTGATCGGTCCGGCGAGGACGGCTTAGGGCGGTCGCAGTAGAACCAGGTGCCGAGCTTGCGCTGCCGGCAATAGAACTCGTCGCCGGCCGGAGATATGGCGGCCGATGGCGCAGCCTGCGATTGGCCTGCTTCCATGGGCTCCGCGCCGTCCTGGCCGAACGTGGTCGTAGGCAGCCCAGCGGCGAGCAGCATGGTGGCCAATATGAACTTCACCGGGATTCTCCGCTGGAATGAGGGCCACTGAGCAAGTTCCAGAGCGTGCCGCGCACGAGCGCCGGCTCGGTTTGCGCGAGGACCTCCTCGCCGAGCCCAGTGGTGTGAAATGCGCGCCCGTCGTCGATGCAAACCAGCCAATCGCGGGCGATGAGACGCTCGAGAAAATCCGTGAGCTCTGGCGCTGAGAGCGGATAGGAAAACCAGTGGAGCAGACTATGCACCAGCTCGACCGTCGCGACCGGGCACCCTCCCCTGCAGCGCAGCAGGATCGCCCATTCCTGGATGACGACCTCGGCGAGCCCCGAATGAGCGCCCGCGATCGCGTCGAGCTGCTGAGGCGTCAGTTCATCGCGGTCGGAGCAGCAGTCCGTCTGGAACAGACGCCTGATCGCTGCCCCGTTATGAGAGGGTTGGCGCGCCATCTTTATCATTGTCCTCCCGTGCTCGCGGCCGCGTTCTCCTGGTAATAGGCCCGGATTTTCGTCTGGATGTCGGCGGCCATCTGGGCTTCATCGGGGAGCTTCGCCGCCTCGAGGAATTCCGCGTAGATCTCGGTGAAATCCATCTTGGAGAGATCGAGCCGCGAGAACTCGTCGATGGTGAAGCCGAGGCACTGCTCGGTCTTGGGCTTGTCCCAGGGCTTGCCGATCTGCGGCCGGCCCTGCTCCTGCAGGATCCGCGTCAGCTTCGACTGGAAGCAGCAATAGGTCTTCCGCTTCGTGCTGCAGATGCCGAGGAAGCTCGACGAACAATAGCTGCCGACGAAATGGCACAAACCCATCCGGTCCTTGACGTCGAGCATCTTCTCCTGGGTCGAGCACAGGAACAGCGTGAGGAACTGGGTCGCAACGCCCGCGAGCACCGCGGGGCCGCCGGCGAGCGCGCTGAGGCCGGCGGCGGTCGTCAGGAGCCCCGACACCTTGCCCGCGCAGCAGTTGACGAGACCGAAGATGGGCTGGTGGCAGGTCTCGCGCGCGCCCTTGAACAGGCTCAGGTTATCGGGGTCAAACTCCTTCTGCGCCTGATCCATCGCACCCATGGCAACGAGCGCATCTTTCAGCTCGTCCGAGGCGTCGCGCTCGATTTCCTGGCAAACACCGTTCACGCAGTAGATGTCGCCGCCGCAGACATATTCCTTTTGCGGGGCGGTGCTGACGGGAACCGGGCAGCTATAGATCTGCTCGGTGGTCTTGCAGGCGCCGCCTGACGGATCCTCATCGAGGCATTCGTCGCGCAAGAAGGTGCATTTGGGATCGGCTTCGAAATCGCCGCAATCGGTGGCCTGGGTGATCTGGTGGCAGGTATAAGAGCGCTGCCAGGCCCAGCAGGCTTCCGTCACCGGTACGCCATTTATGATCCGGGTTTCGGGGCCCTGGGTGCAGACATCCTCGGCGGACTGCTGCGTGCACATCGTGTCGCCGGCGAGAGCGCCGCAGCCATCGACCCGTTTCGTGGTGACCGTGGTCGTGCTGCTTTGGACATGCCATGACTTGCCCGTCTTCGGGCTCGGGGCGGCGGCGATGTCGAGATCGGCGGTGCACTCGTATTCGGTGGCGCTGTAGTCGTCGCAGTACTTGTTGTTCGCCGGCGTCCAACCGTAGTCGACATGGGCCGCGCAGGCCATTTTGCTGACGCCCGTCGGCTTGCAGACGCCCGACGATACGTAGGGTTGAATCGAGGCGTAACGCGCAAAGGGTGTGCCGTAGGCGCTGTCGGGAACGACATAGTACTTGTAGGCCGCTGTGCTGCTGACCTCGGGCGCCATCGTGATCGAGCACGTCCTGGTGACATCCTCGACCTTGGCCCCGATGTTGCAGGTAGCCTCGTAGAATTCGGTCGGCGAGGTCTCGGTGGTGATCTCGCGGCAGGTCCCGGTCTGGCCATTGGCATCGATACCGAGCGCGAAGGCCCCGGGCTCGGCGTTGATCTCGTCGCCGCGGGTTCGGATGCTTGTTAGTTGGTCGCTTGGGACCCGGCTCTTGTTGGCGTCGCCCTGCCGAACGACGCCATATTCCGCGACCGAGGATGCGCCGCCCGCCGCCGCGCTCAGGGCCTTGTCGTCGCTGCCGAATAGATTGCCGAGATTGTCTGGCGTCCCTTGGAAGCCTGGAATCGTATCGCTGGTCGGCTGCTGATCGGGGAGCGAGCTCGCTTCGCTGCGCATCGTCTTGCCCGTATCGATCCCGTCTTTGTGCGCGGCGTCCATTTCGCCGGCCGCCTGACCGAACGCGGCGGGCGCAAACAGCAAAGCCGCGATCGGCAGCAGGAGCGCGGATAAGGGATCGCGGCGCGGCTTCACGGCGTGGAACCCTGGAGCCGCCGCAGCGCGCCCGCGGCGATTGCTGCACCCGGCCCCTTGCCGTCGACGAAAGTCTCGAGCGCATGACCCAGCGTCACGTTGCCGCTCATGCGGTCATGCGGCGGCACGGCGGTGGTACAGTCGAACCCGTCGCAGGGATCGAAATCCGACGTCGCAACGACGAACACAGGCACCGAGGTCACATGGAACGCACGGAACAGCCGCGGATCGATGCCGATGTTGTTGTAGCTCGCCTGGTTGTCGACGACCCGGACGATGCCTTCCTGGAACGCCTTCATCGAGTTGCCGGGAAAGCCGTTAAACACGACGACCCCGCCCGCCTTGGCGGTATCGCGAATCAGCGGCTTCAGGCTTTCGGGCGGCATCGACAGCGAGGCGAAGACCATGAGCTGCGGCGCCTTACCGCGCTCGCCCTGATTATCGCCGGCGGCACTTACGATCTCGTCGAAGTCAATCTGGCCATCCGACCCTACCTTCAAGGTCCGCGCGGCGTGGTTCAAATTCGCTTCGCCGCCGCGCGCGGCCTCGAGCGCATCGTCGCGCAAAGCATCGCCGCGGCGCGCGACCTCGCTGGCAAGCGCGGCGGCCTCCTCGGCATTCTCGGCCTTGCGACCCATGACGGCCTGGAGGTCGAGGCCGTCGACGGTCTGGGCGATCGCGTAGGTCGTGCCGGCCAGCGCGAGCGCTGTGATCGGGATAAGAAGGCGCCGGCGCATCACAGCACGCAGCAGTTGCGTTTGCGCCAGACGAGGTAGCCCATGTCCTCGCCGACGGCGGGATAAGTGTTACCTGAACCTGGCTTGAGGTCTGAAGATCCGATCGGCGGACAGGCCCAGCGGCCCTTGACCATGGGGCTCGGGTTCACCGCCTGGAAGCGGTACTGCTGCTTTTTCATGATCGGCATGAGGTACTTCTTGCAGAGGCCCTCGCCGCCCATAGTCCCCCAGGCGATGCCCATCCGGTGCATCTTGTAGGAGAAGCGCGAGAGGGCGAGCCGGCTCGCCTGGACGTGGCCGATGTGCGCCGAGACATTGCCGTTCATCGGGTACATCGGCCCCTGGCAGCCGGCGCACCAGAACAGCGGATCGAGCGGCAGATGGACTGTCGCGCTCGCGCAGTCCGCGGCGCAGGCCGCCTGGGCAATAGGATTGGCGAAAATCGCGACTTCGGGGTTGATCAGCGCGGTCAGCGTATCGTCCTGCCAAAGCGGGTCGATCTCGGTGACATAGGCGATATCAAACGAGGACTGCTCGAGGCAGGCCATGTCCGTCAGCACCTCCATCCAGTAGAGAAGCGGGTACATGTACCAGTGGACGTGCCACTTCGACCCGGTGTTCGGGCCGTCGGGTGTGCGCCGCGCCTTGCCGTAACCGATGTCGAAACCCGGCGCGATGCGCTTGCCGCCGAGATTGACGAAGCACCAGGGCTTTACCGAGACGTCGGCGAGGCGGACCGGCTCCCAGAAGCCCATGGCGATGCCGATGCGCGGGATCGGCGAGCCGCACAGGCATATCGGCAGGGTCGGGTTACCCGTGTCGGGCCGCCCGGCGAGGGAAGGGAAGATGTGGAGGCCGCCGACTGACAGCGGGAACAGACACGACCAGCACACATCAGTGATCGGATTGACGAACTTACCCGTGCAGCTACCCGGGATGCTGCCACCGGCGGACGCCTGAGAGGTCGCGCCCTGCACCGGCGTTTGCGCGGCGGCCGGAACCGAAGCGAACAGCGACAGGCCGAGCGCGGCTGACGCCATGACGCCAAGTGTCAATCGCCGTGCTCGCGGCGCCATCACCCGCCCCTCTGCAGCGACACGGGAATTTCGCTGACGCGCATGGTCTTGCCGGCCTGCTCGACGACCGCGGGCACGGCGCGGATGCCGAACCGATCGGTAAGATAGCCGCCCTGGTCGAAATAGAACCGGCGTTGATATCGCGTCATCGCCTCGAGCGGCGCGCCCTTCACCATGATGATCTTGGCGGTGAGGTCGGTATAGCGCGCGAGCGCCCAGGTCAGCTGGGCCGCGTCGTCGCCATCGATGAAGACTAGCGCCTGGCGCACCGTCACGAAATCGAGCGGATTGATGCGCTGGCCGGCGCGCGCGATCACGTTCCCCTTGGTATCGGACACGTCATGGTCGATCGCGACGGCGGGATCATAGGTCCAGCTCCGCGGCTTCAAGGCCGGCGCCATGCCGAAGACGGGATCGGGCCGGCGGACCTTGCGCTCGGTACGCTCCGCAAGCTCGCGGTTCATGCGGTCGATCCCGCCGTTTGCCTGCAGCGTTTTGAGCTTGGTCTCGATCGTGCGCAGCAGGTCGGGCTCGAGCAGCGCGAAGACCGTGCCCTGCTGGCCGTAGTCGCGTGCCATGCCGGGCGCGGGCAAGGCGGCAAGCCCTGCGGCCAGGATGATAGGAGCCGTCCTCACAGCACGCTCACTTCGGCCGTACCGATGATGCGAGAGCGGCAGATGAAGCCTATCGCGGCGTAGCGGCTGTCGAAGCCGTCCTTATGTGGACTGCCAACATAGTAGCAGCCGGCCGGAATGGTCCCGACCGGGCCAGCCTCGAGCGCCTCGCCGAGCTGTGAGCGCGACTTCATCGTCGCAACGCGGCGACGGGCGCCCTGCCCGTTCGCCGCCCGGACAAAGACGTCGGCGCCCTCGTGCTCAACGACGTCGCCAGGCATGCCGTAGACAATCTTGCCGAAGGGCGCGGGACGCACGCCAAAGTGCCGCGTAACCAGCGGCGTTGTGGGCGGCGCGAAGAACACCGTGTCGCCGCGGACCGGAGAGGTGCCGCGCTTCACCAGAAAGGCCCAGTTGGGCAGCGACGGCGAACGGTTGACGAAGAACAGGCGCTGCGAGGCTGCATCGTCCAGAGCTTTCCAGCCCAGGAGCCCCAGCAAGGCAAAGCCGGCGATGGCCCAATGCCGCAGGACGCCGCCGCGCTGAGGGCCAGGCTCATCGGGGCTCTCACCGCTGCGCTCATCGTTCTTGGCCATTTGCCGGTCCGAGCAGCGCCGCCACACCGCGCCGCGCGGGCGCGGCCTCGGAACTTGGCATCGGCGCGATCCGCGGCGGCACCGCACCGAGCGTTGGCGCCGCGGCCGGCGCGTTCGCGGTGATGAGCCGGCCGACTTCCCCGCGCACGTCGGCGGTCACGTCGGGCACCGAGCCCGATACGACCGCCTCGCCCACCAGGATCGTCGTGCCGTCCTGCGCCCGCTTCTTCAGCACATCCTGGAGCAGCGCCATGAAATGGCGGGTATCACGCTCGACCTGTTCGGGGCTGTTGCCCGAGCGCGCCTCGGCCATGACGAAATCGTTGATCATCGCCGAGAGGCTGACCGCAACGATACGCCGCGATTTGAGCTTGATCACCTCGCGCGTGATCCAGGCGCCCCAGACCGAGGTGCCGATGAGCACTGCGCCGATCGCAATCCCGGTCCAGGAATAGCCTGCGAAACCGGATCGCCGCCTTGACGGCAGGGTTGATGCCGGCGGTTCCTCAACGTGTCCAAACAGGTCCTGCATTGGTCAGCCCTCAGATGGCGGTAACGGTGGGATTGGACGGCCTGGTCGCGGCACTCGCGCGCAGATCCGCGGCCAGCGCGCGGGCGCGCATCGCCGCAATCAGCACGAATGCGCCTGCAAAGAGCCATGCGATGATGTGCTGGAACGAGGCGCGCGCGGCGGGCGCCGCAGCGAGATAGTGCGCCGCCAGGTTGCCACCCTCGCGGAAGAACCCTTCGTAACTGGCGTTGGCGAAGAGGATGAAGAACAGTGCGAGTAGGCCCAGCGCAGCGAGGCCGTTCAGCGCGCACCAGGCCCAAACCGTGACGATCCAATAGGCCGCCGCGGCGCCGCGCCCGTGCGTAGGCTGTATCGATGGAGTACTGCGCCGCATTATTCGGCCGCCTCCGGCGCGTCATCGCTCGGCCGGTTGGCGACGCTGGTCCATTTGGTCCGGTCGCCCGGAAAGGCGACGCGCTCGATGGCGGCGTCCATCGGCAGGCCGCGCTCGACCAGGCGGTCGACGTCGGCAAAGACCTGCGGGCTCGAGGAGAAGACAGTGCCCGAATAGGGATCGAGCACGAGCCGGCCTACCGCAAGCGTCTCGGGGCCTTTGATCATGATGTCGGAATATTCGGTGCCGTTGCGCTTGAGGCTGCGCATCAGGGCATCAGTGCCCGGCGACATCTCGAAGCGGCCGAGCTTCGAAAAGTCCGAGATCGTCTCGGGCTTCTGCTGGAGGATGACGAACCAGTCGCTGTTCTCGAGCGCGGCAATCGAGCCTTCCGACTTGTAGTAGTCGTTCAAGGACTGGGTCGCGGTGATGAGCGAGGCGCCATACTTGCGGCAGGTCCGCGCGTAGGTCTCGACGAAGTCGGCCATCGAGCCGCCCTTGAGAAGCTGCCAGGCCTCGTCGAGCAGCAGCGCCTTTCGCGTGGCGCGGTCGGCGCGCATCGCCTGGCTCGAGAGGAACATGATCGCGGTGAGCACCACCGATCGAAGCTCCTCGCGCGCTGAAAGATCGGAGAGCTCAAAAACCGTCAGCCGGGCGTGGATGCTAAGGCTGGCCTTCCCCTGGAAGAAGCGGCCGTAAGTACCGGCGCTTGAGAACGGCCGCATCGCGATCGAGAGCGCGATGCCTTGCGGGTGCCCGGCGGCCTTGAGCTCCTCGATCACGCCATCGATGGAGCCCTCGCTGCCGTTGCGCTCCCACTCCGCATTGACCGCACCGTCGATCAGACCGCGCTCGGTATCATCGAGCCGGTCCATATGCCGGCCCATCTGCCCGATGATGGATTTCAGCATGCCCATGCAGTCGAGCCGGTAATCGTCGTCGGCCGCGGCCTGGGCCGGGTCGATCATCGAGAACGGGTTGAGGCAGAAGCCCGAGCTCATGGTGAACTCGACAAAATCGCCGTTCTGCAGCTTGCAGCTGTGCTCGAACGAGCGGCCGTCATCGATAACGATGACCTTGGCGCCGGCCCCGACCAGCGCCGCAGTGATCTCCTGCAAGGTCACCGACTTGCCCGAGCCGGACTTGCCGAAGACCGCGACGTTGTGGTTGCCCGCCGCGTTTTCGAACGGCGACCAAAAGAAGGGCTGCCCGCGCCGGCCGACGAGCAGCAGGTGCGGGATACTATTGCCGAGATATTCGCCCTGGAGCGGCGCGATGTTGGCGACCGTGGTGGTGAGCATCGTGCGCATCCGCTTCATGCGCTCGAAATCGCGGGCAAGCCCGTTCGCCATCGTCATCGGCATCACCGAGAGGAAGCCGAACATCTGCATGTGGCGCTCGTCCTGGAGCTCCCAGCCCGAGGCCTTGTAGATCGCCTTGAGGCTGCGCTCGTGGGTGTCACCCTGCCCATGGGGCGAGAAGCTGGTGACGCCGTAGAATACGCGGACCAGCTTCTGGCCCTGGCGCAGCTGTTCCTGAACATATTCCCACTCGCGCGACTGGTCGCGCAGCTGCGGCATGTACCGGGCCGAGCGGGAATCGGCGAGGCTGGTCGTGCGCATGAACTTGAAGCCGGCGCGGGTGTTGGCCGCCTGCTCGTCGGGATATTCGATGCAAAGCACGGTCGCGACGGGGCACGGCATGCGCAGCTTGTCGGTAAAGGGATCTCCGATCAGCCGCGCGGTATCCCAGGGCGCCCACCGCGGCGGCAGGTTGCGCACGGCGTAGGAGCGCACGTCGAACTGATCGGGGCGGATCTCACCGATCTCGGGTGCACCGTCGACGAATACCCCGGTCGCGCGGAAGCGCTCGGTGCGGAAGTGGATGCGATCGGCCTCGACCTGCATTTCCATGTCGCGGCGCACCGCCTGGTCGGCGATCGGATCGAAGGGGTTGTACTCCTTGGGATCCTCGTCCGACGACGTGGTCGGCGAGGTCAGATCGTCGATCAGCGCGAGCAGTCCGATGGGGTCGATCGCGTGCGCGTGGACCTCGATCGAGCGCAGCATCGAGATCATGCTGTCGCGCAGCGTGACGAGCTCGTCCTCGCTGACCTTCGTATATTCGGGAACGCCCACCGAGATGATCACGCGGTGCGAACGCAAATGAAACGGCGCGTCTTTCGAGAGGCTCTGCCACACTCCGCCGGCGAGATGATCGGCGCGATGGCGCGCCATGCACTCGTAAACCCCGCCGACCTCGTAGCGCGGCATGAACCACTGGCCGAACCTGTCGGCGAGCCGCGGGCTCATCCAGTGCATGATCTGGATGCAGGTGCCCTGCGGGATACCTTCCGAAAGAAACTGCGCGATGATCTCGCTGGTGCGCTCGTCGGCGCCGACCAGCGGCGCGACCTCGATCACGAAGCCGCGCGAGGCGCTGTTGTGGTAGAGCCCCTTCTTGGGATCGTAGCTGCGATAGGGCAGCCAGTGCGATAGCATCGGCACGGCGGCCTCGGGCGGCGCCTTTTCTAGCCGGCGCGGTCCGCCGAAAATGTCTGCAACGATCCGATCGATCAGCGACATCGGCTATTTTCCTCGCCCGGCATCGGCGCTCGCCGGAAAGCTCGGCGCCGACACGGACGGGCTCGCCCCAGCCACCGGCTTCTCAGCGGACGGCTTGTCCACTGGACGCGGCGCGGTAGCTGGCGAAGCCGCTTTCCCCGGCTGCAGCCGCTGCTTCACGGCATCGGCGATCTGCTCGCGGCTTGCCGGCTTTGTAGCCTGCGCGGGTGGAGGCGCTGCCCCGACTGGGGCGAGTGTCGGCAATTCAGGTGCGCCGGCCGCCAGATCGGCGAGGCTGAGCCTGGTCTGCGTAGCGGATGGCTGGTCGCCGCCGGTCAGCATGACGGGGCCTTCGTCTTCGAGCTCGGCATAAACGATGGTCGGCTCGCGCCAGCGACCGAAGCGATCCTGGCGCGCGGGCAGGACGATCTTCAGCGCGCGCGGCGAATGCTGGGCCAACGCCGACGTCGACGCCGACAAGCCTTTGGTCCCCGCAGCGGGCTTTGAAACTTCACCGCCCTGTCCGGCGTCGCCGGAAATCAGCGCCAGCGCCTGGTCGTCGATCTTGGTCGTCGGCGCGCACATGCCGCCCGGCGCCTCGCAGCGAAAGTTGCCTTTCACGTTACCGCCGAAAGTCGCGCATCCTGCGAGCGCAGCGAGCGCGCCGATCCCGACCGCCCATCTAGCCTTGGACATGGGAATTCTCCCGCATGGACGTGTGGCGCCGACACCAGCGCATCCCAGATTGGATGGGCGCGCGGACCGCGGCAGCGAGGAACCAGAGCGTGAGCAGCAACAGGCCGCAGACGGCCGCGGCCTGCATTGCGATGAATAGAGAGAGTAGTCCCGCAGGATCGGCCTGGCGCGCTTCGTGCAGCGCCTTGCTCGACAGCGCGAAAAGGGCGCCAAGGTCGAGCGCGGCGAAGACGGCGAATGATTTGCGCGCGGTGGCCGGAGACCAAGTGGCCATCAGCTGCCTCCCTTGATCCACTGCTCGAGAAAGTCGCGCGGGCGGAACCCTTCGAGCACCGCGCCGTCATCGCGAACGATGACCGGCGTGCCGGTAAAGCCCTTCTCGCGGGCGAAGCGCTCATTGGCATCGAGGCCCGAGGTGTCGCAGCTCGCGCCGGGCAGGGTCTCGCCGGCATAGGCGGCGCGCACGGCCCGGGCCTTGTCGCGCGCGCAATAGACCCGGTTGGCGAGATCGCGGCTGCCGAGCACCGAGATCGGCCGCTCGATCACGCGCACGTCCATCTGTTCGAGCGTGCTCGCGAGCGCGCGGCAATATCCGCAGCGGAAGTCGGTGAAGATCGTAACGGTACGGCCGGCGGGCTTGCCCCAGACGATCGCGCCCGAATTGCCCAGCCCGGCCAGATCGACCTTCGCCGGCACAGTCGGCCGAGCCTTTGCTTCGCGGGTCAGCTGCGGCGCCTCGCTTTCTTCGCGCCCGGCTGATTGAGCGCCAACCTGGACGCTCGCCGCCGCCCCGCCGAGCAGCATATCGGGATTGATCTCGAGGAGCTTGGCCGCGGTCAGGTCCTGGCGCGTCTCCATGTCGTAGAGCCGGCCGACGAAGAGGTAGCGCGCGCCGGCGTCGGTGTAGAACAGCGTCTTGCCGGCGACCACTTCGCAAAGCCCCTCGATCTTGCTGCAGTCGACCGCGCTGACCTTGGTCTTGGGCAGGCGGGCCTTGAGGAGCTGGCCGACGCGCGCGCCATCGACCGGACTTGCGGCCAGGACAGCGACAGAGGCCGTAGCGGCGATGAGCGCGGCAAGTCCCGCAATTCTCCAATTCATCGAATGAACCCTTTTGGCTGTCAGTTGCGGATGAAGGCGCCCTCGAGGAACACGATCTCGACATCGATCCCGGTCGGCATCTCGATGACGGGTTGATACTGCTCGGCGCGTTCGATGAGGTATTGCGAGACCTTGTCGCCCGCCGCGGACACGCCTTCGCCAAGCCCGCCCTTCATGATGTCGCTCGTCGAAATCTTCTCGCGCTGGCCGTTCACCACCGTGGTGGGCGCGGTGAAGTAGCTGTTGGCATTGGCCGAGAAGCCGCGGCCGATGCCGCCGACCAGCCCTGCCATGAAGGCCTGGGTCGCAAGGCTGCCTTCGCGGCTGACGACGCGCCCGCGCACCCCGGTCTTGCCGCCGAATGCGATGAAGCCTTTGACCTCGCTTTCGGCATAGCGACCGCCCGGCTGCGGACAGGTCATCTTGGCGAGCCGGACATAGACCTTCTCGGACGAGAGATCGCCGCGCGCCGCGCCGTTGACCAGGCACCCTTGCAGCCTGGTCGTGAGCACGCGGCCGCCCTCCGCGGCCGATCGGGCGGGGCCGGTAATACGCAGTACGACGGGCAGCGGATCGGCCTGCGACTGGACGTTCGATGATGCGTCGACGCCGACGATCACGCGCGCGGTGGCAAAACTGTTCGCCGGCAGGTAGTTGGGGCTGTCGGTGAAGACGGTGTTGCCGCGGTCGGCAGGCTTGGGGCCGCCGCCAGCGCCGGGCCCAGCTGCGCCGGAGCCGGTCGTGAAATTGATGACCTTGAGATCTGAGCGTGGTCCGACCGGCTTGCCGGCGATGCCGCCCGCGCCTTGGTAGGCTGCCGGCCCACCAGCACCGTAAAGGGCGCGCGGACCGGCGGCTGTCGCTGGCGCGGATTGCGCGGCGGCGAGCTGGTTCTTGAGCGTGCGGTTCTCGTCCTCATAGGCCGACAGCACCCGCGAGCCGTCCGAAGCCATCGACTGGTTCTCGGCGCGCAGCGCGTCGATCTGCGACTGGAGCTGCTGGATCTGATCGCCCTGCCCCGACATGCGGCGGATCTGATTGTCCTGCGACTGGAGCCGGTTCTCCGACATCGCGATCCACTCCTTTTCGGAGAGGTTGCGGGACCCCAGGTCATCGGTCGAAACCTTGATCTCCTGAGAAGTCGGCGCCGCGCCGTCCAGCTTGTCGGGTTTCGGGCTCTCGCTGAAGATCCACCAGACTGCGCCGGCGAGCAGCACCGAGCCGCCCGCGTAGAGCGCCAGGCGCTGTTTGCGCAGGACCTCATCGTTGTCGCCGAGGTCGAGGCTGGGCGTCGCAGTGCTTCCCTCACCGGCATCGACGGACCGCTTGCGGCGGAAGATTTGGCTCAGGCCGGCCATCAGGGCCTCACTCCTTGCTTGCGCAGCACGATGTAGGCCGCGGTGACCTGTCGCGGCTGCAACTCAGGGTTGGCGATGCTGACGGCGACCGAAGCGGTCGGCGCGATCTGACTTTCGGACAGCAGGGCCGGCTTGGACCCAAGGTTCTCGATGCGAATGACCCGGCCAACGTAATCGAGGCCCTGGTATTCGGAGACGAGCTGGACCGAGAGATCGCCTGCGCGCACGGGCACGAGCGCGCTGCGCGCCATGTGATAGCCGGGCACGACCTTCTGCGAGGCCATGGCCTGGACGAGCCGCACCGCGGTCTCGTCGCCGTCGGGCGCTTCCTCGTCGGCCCCGCTCTCGGCCTTCGCGATCGCTGCCTGGTTCGACAGGAACACTTGCTGCGCTTCTACGGCCTCGATCCGGCAGGCGAACTTGTAGACGAAGCCCTTTTTGGTCGTGCCGAAGAACGAGAGTGTCTTGGCCCGGAAGGTCTCGGGCACCGCGATATAGATGTCGCCGCGCGTCGGCTCGTTGACGACGTTGAAATCGTCGAGCTCGTTCGCCGCCTGGACTTTGGACACGCTGGCGAATTCGTCGCCGACCAGGCTGATCCGGGTCAGGTCCTTGGCCGAGGCCGTGCAATCGACGCGCGCGTTGTCCTCGACCATGAGGGTCTGATCGGCATAGGCGGGAGTTGCTGCCGCTGCGGCGACAGCTGCGAACAAAGTACCGGTCAGCATTCTCCCGCGAAGATTGAGGAGGCCCGATGCGTTGAGCGCTGAGGCCGCAGCAAGACACGCGGCTGCTGGCATCGGCGTGGTGAAGCCCATGATCATTGCACTGCGTCCGTGGATTCTGTGGGGGTGGGAGCGGCTGACTTGGTCACCTCGCCGGGCGGCACGACCGCGCCGAAGCCAACGAGGCGCAGCTCGACGCCCGAATAGGTCCAGTCGAAACGGAAGGTGCGTTTGATCGCAGAAACTTCCTGGCGGCCGACCAGTGTGTGGAGCACGCCGGTTACCTCGGAGGTCAGCCCTGCCGGATCGACCTTCATCGCCTCGATCGTAAAATACTGGGCGACGCTCGACCCGCGCTGGTCATTGGCGATCTTGAGCAACTCGCCCTTGAGCTTGCCATAGGCAGAGGGGTGCGTGATCTTGAGAACCGACTCGATCCAGTATTCGAGGTTCTGCGGCGTGCGGTTGAACATCAGCACCGACGCGTCGCGCGTGACGAGCTCGAGATACTGGCGGCTGACGCCCTGGCTCGAGATTGTGAGCGGGTTCGTCAGGACCGGCTGCAGGACGACTTCGCGGTCCTTCGACGCAGCGCCGACGAGCGCGAAAAGCGAGATGACGCCGAGGCTCGCGCAGGCTAGCACGAGCATGTTGCGCTGCTTGAGGACACGCTGCGCCTGCGCCTGGCTATAACCGACTTCCATGGCCCTACCCCGCCATCAGTCGAAGATGCGAAGGCGGGACGGTGCGGACGCCGGTCACGCCGGGCGGCAGATGCCAGTAGGCCATGTGAAGAAGCCAAGATCCGGCGCGCCCCGCTTTTGCCTTACGAAGGACCCACCAACCCAAGGTTCCGAACACGATTCCAAACAGGATATGCTGCGTCAGAATGCCGATGACGAAGGGCCCGGCCATGGCGATGAACTCGTCCATGGTCCAAAGGCCGATCCTCTCGGGCTCATCCAACTTGCCCGGTATGACGTAGCGATCCATCACCGCCCCAACCCCTCTGATCGCCGCGGCAAGGTCCCAACGAACGGTGCGCGCGGCGGCCTGATGCTCAGATCAATTTGGTCAGATCACCGCAGTGATCACGGAGGTGACGATCGGAATGCCGGTGCCGACACCGACACCCACGCCAACCGGGATCGCTATCTGCGCGAGGCTGAAGCGACCCGATGCCAGGCCGACGAGACCGCCAGCGAGCGAGATCAGGGTGATGATCTTGCCGCCCGAGCCTTCAAGGAAGCCGCTGAATTTCTGGAATGCGGTATCGAACGTTGTATCGGTGCCGGCGAAGGCAGGTCCAGCAAGGACGAGCAGCGCGACTGCAGCAAGCAGGAGGTAGGGAAGTAGCACAGCGAGGCGCGCGTCCCTTTCCATCGTCGTGGCCATGAGTGGTTCCCTTTCGTTTGGCGGCGCTCCTGGCGAGCACCGAGAGGGAATTCGGCGGATCGGGCTCCGGCGCTCAAGCTGAAGGTTCCGAACCAAGCGCAAAATGGGCGGTCAGCGCCCGAAAATGTGAACATTACTGTCAATTATGATGACAGGCGGGCCAATCGCGCCCAAGCTTGGGCGAATTCCGCCCACGACGGCGCGTGCCCGGCCCCAAAGCGGTTGCTCGCCGCCCAAGTGCGGCAACAAAACGCCCTCGCGATGTTGGCTTGTTTGGGATGAGTGCAGAAGAGGAACGCGACCAGAGTCGCTCGGCGACGCACCATATAAGAGTGAGCAAGGCGTTCTTTCGCGCCTTGTGCGGTGCCATTTCTGAACTGTCGATACGAACGTCCGATTTGTATTCTTTCAGGCGTCTGCTGACCCATGTATTAGCAAGCCCGGGACCCCCGGTTTACCGCGCGGACGCGGCGATTCTCGATCGCCTGTGCAATCCCGATGACGTGAACGGTGGTATCCATCTTACCGTTCGGATTGAATCTCGTCACAATGACCTGCTCCGCGAATTTCGCGAGCATGCCGAAGCGCAGCTCGGCCGTCCGGTCAGCGTGGCCGAAGCCATGCGAGTATGCATCTTTATAGTCACTGGCGAGTAACGCCTCCAAAACGGTGCAAGTCCGGGCTTTTCGCCTTCTTGACAAGGACATGCACCCTCTCCTGAAAGGCCGCGCCGGATCTTTGCAGAGGGGAAACAGATGCTCGACGCTGGTCAACTTGTTGGCTCACTCCATACAAAAGTATGCATGATGGAAGGGCACCTGCTTGGTTCGTATCGACAGCTCATCGCTCACGAGATCGACCGCCGGAAACTCACTATCACGGCGCTGGCCAAGGAGACCGGCTACAATCGCCGGAGCCTCAAGCGCATGATCACGGGTGCCCAGGAACTGCGCGCGCGCGACATCATTGCGATCTGCGCCGCGATCGGTGTCGACCGAATGGTCGCCACCTTTGCCATCGAATGCATGGGCAACTGGCAGTTCTACTATGACATCACCTTGCAGGTTACGCTGAGCCTGATCAAACCCGTGGTGAACCGGATCAACGAAAGCGCCACTGCGGCGATCGAACCACTGACGAATGCGGCGCAGAAGCAACTCGCAAGCTGGATAGCCGACATCGTCATTCGCAATCAGGAGCAGATTTACGACAGGCGTGATCGGCTTACTGATCTGCCGCGGCTGTGAGGGGCAGCCCGATGCTTCGTTCGACCAGTCCTATCGTTCTTGCTGTGGGCGCCGCCTGCATCGCGGCGGGGTCGCCAGCCTGTGCCGGAGATCTCCCTGCCCGTCCGCGGATATTACTGGCGCGGTTTGGTACGGAGCCAGTGCCTGATCCACGACCAGCGCGCGAGACGGGACTGGGGTCGCAGTTGGAAGAACAATTCGCCGATTTGGGCGACAACAAGAACGCCAGCTCTAATGGCACCGACCCCACTCTCGGATCGTTTCTTCGCGTTCCCGGCCTTCGCATCCCCGCCTGGATGCGCGGCGCGCGAACTGCGGGCGTTTCGGGCGCTTCAGGAAGCGCGCTGGCAATAGACGGTGACTGTGCGCCTCGTCCCTACATCCCGTCGAGCCTGCTGAGACGGAGCGCGGAGGAGCGCCGCCGCATTCTCTATCCCGTCGTTCGCTCTGTGGCCTGCGAGGCGGGCCTACCGATTGGCCTGATGGACGCCTTGCTGATCCAGGAAAGCCGCTACAACCCGCTGGCGACGAGTCCCAAGGGAGCGTTCGGCCTCGGCCAGTTGATGCCCGGGACGGCGGCCCAGCTCGGCGTCGATCGGTACGATCTGCGCGACAATATCGCGGGCGCGGCGCGCTACCTGCGCCAACATATCGGTGAATTTGGTCAAGTACCCCTCGCGCTGGCAGCCTACAACGCGGGCCCAGCCCGGGTTCGCAAGGCCTGGCGCATCCCGAGGATCACTGAAACGCAAAATTACGTGCGGCAGATCCTCGTGAACTGGCGAACTCTTGAACTCGAAGCTGCGCCGGCGCTCAGACCACGCCCAATTGCGGCAAAACGATCGTCGCTTGTTGCGAGGTTCCCATGAATTCGAACGCGATGCACCTGCTCAGCTCTTTCCTGGGCAGCGCAATTCCTTTGATTGTTTTGGGCGGCGTGACAGCGATCCTTGTGGCCTGGCTAAAGGGGAGCACAGGGGGGTCGGGTCCTCTCGCGCCAGTAGCCAGGCCGCTCATGACACAGCGCGAGCGAGCAGTGCTCGTTCAACTCGAGCGCATTCTCCCGGCGTATCGAATTCATGCCCAGGTGGCGATGGGCGCACTTCTGAAGGCGCCAGCACGACCGGGCCGACGGTCGCACCATTCCGATCGCAACGCCTTTGCTCAAAAGATCATCGACTTTGTGGTTGAAGATCCTGCCACGGGCCGGGTTGTAGCCCTGATAGAGGTCGATGACCGAAGCCATGATCCCAGCAAAGACAGGGCGCGCGATGCCATGACCGGCACTGCGGGCTATCGGACGCTGCGCATCCCCGCCAGCGCGCGGGCGACTTTCGATGAAGTGCTCAAGGTGGTCGGAACACTACGCGATGACGAGACTTCGCCAGGATCTACCGGTAGTCGCAACGCCCCCGGCTAGAAAGTCAGCTCACCCTGCCGCGCCGCGCGTGCAGATTTGGGCGTCTGCCGGCCGAGCAGGCATTTGGCTCGCCCCATGAGCGTATAAACCGCATGGCGCTGTGCACCGCGGTTAAGATGATCGACGGCGAAGCCCTGATAGTGCCGACGCAGCAGGCCAGCTTTGACCAGCTCGGTCACGGCGCGGCTGAGATTGGTCTTTCCTGAGGCGCGGATCCGGTCACGCACTTCATCTTCGACCATTGCGAGCGCTTCTGCAGGATCGGCCGGTAGTCGGCCCTCGCATTCAAGCTCAGCCTGAACCCTCACAGCCAGCGCCTGGCGCTTGCCGTCCCGTGCTCCGATCGGCGTCAGGGAGTCGCTCAGCCAATCCCGCAAGGGAACCAAGGCATTATCGCTACGGACGAAGGGGCCCGCACTGCCATTAGCGTGCGCGACATCTGCGATCAGATTGAGCAACATGAAGGCGTAGCGCGGCCGCGTGCTGACTTTGGCGAGCTCATCGAGCAGCAGCGAAAGGTCGCTGTTTTGCCTGGGGGCGGGCTGGATCCTGCTGGCAAACATAACAGGGATAAATTGAGCACGAAAAGTGAATCATGTGAATCCCAAATCGTCATGTTTTCCCGCATTTCTGCGCCTTTCTCCGCTTTGTCGGGGGTGACACTTTGCCCGGGGGTAAAGTGTCATTGAAGCAGGTCTGCTGAGGCCAGAGGATCCTCTCCGCTCTATCATTGCCGCCCTGCGCAAAACGGAGGCATCTATGGCCCTCGACGGGAAAAAGGCTCGGTTGGGCTCCGGGTAAAGTGTCACTGAGACAGCTTCTGCCCTGGCCCCGGCAGGCGACCCTTCCCGAAATCGTCTCTGTCTGGGCCATAACGGGCGAATGTTCGCGAGAGCTCGCGGTAGCGAAAGAAACGTTTTTGTGTCAGCATCATATCGCGGCAAAGACTCGGACTGGCAGCCACTTGAAGAGCCTTTGCAGCACCGCCGGCACCCGGTCCATCGACGCCCACATGGGGCCAAAGTGGAACGTCGATGTTGCACCCGTCCGGCGGGTTTAGACTTCATCGTCGATCGATTTCGGCATAGATCGCGCTGCGTGTCCCCATCCCCTGACCCGCAAATGTCGCCGCGATCTGCCCAGCCCCGCTGCATGTCCGGGAGCCAATGAGCCGGCCGGACATGACCTTGTCCGTGGTAGGCGCGATGCATCCGAACGGTGACGGCAGCAACCGCCTGTTCGAGATAGCCCTCTGCGTTCCAGGCGAGGCGATTGAGCTGCTCCCCGAGCCGAAGAATAAGCACGACGCCTCTGCGGTTGCGGTGGTGAGCGCACGCGGCATCCAGATCGGTTATCTGAGCGCGGAACGCTGCGGATGGATCGGCGCCAAACTTCGTTACGGCGAGGACCTGCGCGCCGTGTTCCAGTCGAAAGTCAAAGGTGGCGCACTCATTCGGGTGAGCTTTTCCGGCGAGGATCCGATCCTGCCCGAGCCGGCCGAAAAAGCGCCGATTTGCGAGGACGAGCCAGACGACACCTTCTATCCCGACGAAATCCCGCCGGACGATTTCTAGGCCGACAGAGCCAGCGCTAGAGTTCTAGACCCTTCGACCGATCAAGTTCAGGTTGATCCCGCACCGGGGCCTTCGTACCGGGCGCCAGGCCGCCGCCTTCGGGACCCAGACCAAGATCGTTACGGCCATGATCACGCTTGGCTGTTCCGGCTCTTACAGCGCTCTTGCCCGCGACCAGCTCCGCAAACTCGCCTGCCGCGCTGCCCCGCAACGGATCGCCATCGCGCCTCTCACCTGGCATGCCGAGATCGTCAGGCAGCGGCCCGGGATCGAAGGCCTTGCCGCGCCCCGACAACAGAGCTTCAACCCGCAGTTCGCCGACGGTCTCGAGCGCGGACGACTTGTTTCCGCGGTTGCTCTCCAGCTGCCGCGCGAGCTTGTGCGCGTCGTCGGTGAAGAGCCGCACGTCGGACCGCTGCCGCGTAAGGTTCACCAAAAAGGACCGCGCATTCGACAGGTTACGCTCGGCCGAACCCATGACGGCGAATACGGTCTCGTTGGTGATGCCCTGCGCCATATGCGTGTTGATAGCATAGGCAAGATCGATCCGTTTGAGCATGGGATCGCCTGCGCGAAGGGTCTGCTGATCGCCGCTCGCCAGTCGCACCACGATCTGGTCCCGGTCGACCTTCTCTACCCGCGCGATGGTCGCGTTCCACATCTCGCGGCTTTTGTCGTTAGCGGTCCAGCGGATTGTCTCACCCTCATGGACGCGGATCGTCTTGTCATTGCTGAGCTGCAGGCCGTCGCGCCGGTTCATGGGATCGATTTTTGCAGGATCGATGCGGTTCCGGCGGCCGCGTTCATCACGCAGGCCAATCCTGCCATTCGCGTAGATCCGCTCGATCCGGTAATCGCCACGATCCAGGCCCAGGCTATTCCGGGAATCCCCTACCTCAAGAATGCGCGCGTCCTTCCAGAAATGCGCATAGCGCAGCTCCTCGTGGGCAACGTTGACGCGCTCACGCACCGTAAGCACGCGGCCCTCACCGGTGAGCGTTCCTTCTGATCTTAGCCCATCCTGGATGATCTCGTTGGCGCGGCCCCGCCCTTCCCGGCTCGACGGCAATAGCGTCGTCGTCGCCCGATCTTCTGGGACAAGCGCCAGCCAGGCTTGGGCAGCATCGAGCACCCGATCATCGGACTGAACCACGCGTTCGCCGAGCAACTCGATCGCCGCGCGCACCTGCCCCAGATCGGCGAGATCGGCGACGGCGCGCATCAGCGGGGTCTGCTGGCGCATGTTGGTGTTGACGGTGGTGAGCGGCAATTCGTCACGCACAGTCCGCGCCTGCATGACCGCGAAGGATTTGCCGGCCTCGATCGCCGAAAGCTGCTTGCGGTCGCCGACGATGGCGAGGCGGCCGACCTCCATGAGATTGGCAAGGGCAGTGAGCTTGTCCATCTGCTCGTTCGAGATCATCGAGGCCTCGTCCAAGATGAGATAGGTGCCCTGGAGTTCGGTCTTACGCGCGGCAAACGCGCCGGCGGAAGCCTGGCCGCTCAGGAACTTCTCGTTGCGGAATAGGAAGCTGTGCACCGTCAGCGCCTCAAGGCCCGTGTCAGCCTTCAGATCCGCGACCATCTTGTTCTGGAAGGCGAGCGCTTTCGCATCGCCTTTGGTATCTGCGGTGAGCAGCATGGCTTTCTTGCCACGCGCCGCGAGCAGCCGCGCCGCGGCATCGAGCGCCTCGGCTTTCGCTACCGGCTGGAGCATCGTCGATTTGCCCGCTCCGGCACGCCCCTGGACCAGCACGATCCGATTTTCAGACGAGACCATCTGGATCGCAGCGGATAACTGCTCGGGATTGAGCTTCCGCTCGCCGGCTAGCTCCTGGAGTTTGGCGGCGGCGGCATCGGCCTGCATCAGCGGCCGCGCCTGCCCCACGCCGGCATCCATCGCGAGCAGGATCCGCCGTTCCTGCCGCAATGCTTCGCGCGTCGTCACGAGATCGATGGCGCCGTCGTAGCGTTCGGATTTCTCGGGGATCAGTTCGCCCTTCTCGGCAAGCTGCGCCATGCGCCGCTCGACCTTTTCGTGGGTCACACCCTTCAGGCCAAGATTGAGCGCGGTCTTCAATACGTCATTGCTGCGGAATGCCGCTTCGCGCTCGGCGAGGATGCGAATGGCGCTGGCGACAGCAAACTGGGTGCGCGCGGTCGAAGGCAGCAGGGTGATGCGCGCGAGCCCCTGGTCGACGAGCGGATCGTGCGGCCGGCGCAGGAAGTCGGCAAGCCGCGAGCGTGCATCGACGACCGCGGCGCCGACAGCGATCGCGCCGCGTTCCATCATGCCGCTCCGCTCGCGCGAACGGTCGAGCGCCGCTGCAAAGACCTTGTCACCATTGTAGTCGTAGGACTTGGCCTCTTCGCGCCAGCGCGCACCAAGCGCCGCGCGGTCGCCGGCATCGAGCTTGGGATCTCGCGTGCGCAGCGTTACCTCGAGCAGGCCCTCGCGCGATTTGATGCCGAGCGCTTCGGCCTTGGCCTTGATGTCCTCGCGGCGTTTGGAAAAACCGTCGATCGCCTCGCGGTTCACGCCGACTATCTCGAAGGCGCCGTGCTTGCCTGCGAGCCGCGTGGTGTAGCCCAGCTGCTCGATCTTATCACGCAGGGCGGAATGATAGATCGCGGCCAGCACAGCGTTGGCCTTCCACATCTCACCGTTGTGCCAGGCCCGCCAGCCATCATCGCGAATGACCTCTCCATTTGCCCCCAATCGGTCAGGATTGCGGAACTGCTTGGGCAGGCGCGTCAGGTTGGCGACGACAGCGTGAATATGCGCCTGGGGATCGAGCGAACGGCTCGTGTCGTGCGGGAAGAGCGCATAGACGAGGTTGCCCGTGCGGATCGGGACGGCTTTGCCATCTTTCTTGATCCGGGCCTCCGCGAGGTTCGCCTCGGCCCAAGCCATGGTCTCCTTGACCGCGGCCATGTTGGCCGCGAGCAGGCGCTTGTCGCCAGAAACATAGGCAAGCAGCGAGGCGGATTTCGACATCGAGAAGGTAAAGTCGGTGCCGTGCGCCCGGTTTTCCTCCTCGCCGACCTGCTTGCCGCCCGGAAGCTTGCCGCCAAGCACACCTTCGAAATCGGTGCGATCGACAGTCCCGGCAAGCCCCAGATCGGCCGCACCGCCGCCCGACCATTCAGACGCCGCCTCAGCCTGCTCAGCCGTGTAGTAATTGTCGGAGGCAAAGTATTTTGCAGCACCGCCTGCCGACCGGACGGCGCCCATCGACACGGTCATGGCTCAAGTCCCAGGCCGTCATCGATGTCTGGGGCCTCGGCCTCGAGTTCAGCTCCGCCCGCACGGCGATGCTCATCTTCACCAAAATCCATCTGCAACTCGCGCCGAACCTGCCTGGCCGCCGAACTCGGCTCGCCCGACCGGTCGTCCTTGCCGGTCACCTTGGACCGGGTTTCTGCGGGACGCTCGCTCTGCCTCGCCAGCTCCCGGTCCGCGTCGGAACCGGGCCAGCGCTGGTTTTCGAGGCCGCCGCTATCGCGCAGCGACGTGCGGGCGCGTCCCGGCCGATCGGCTGACCGGGCATCATCGGAGTTCCCTGGCTGATCCTGCCGGGGGAGATCGCGAAGCGGTTCGCTCGTTCACGGAAGGGAGCCGGGCTAGCGCTTCCTCAATACGGGGCTCGGCTTCGGATGCTCCCTCCTCCCGCGGCCGCCAGAGGATGCCCTCCTGCTCCAGGTCGACCAGGCGCATTTCGCCATCGCGCAGTTTGGCCTCGGCGCCGTCACGGCCTCCGCCCTCTTCGGCCGGCTCATCGTCATCCTCATCGCCGTCATCGGGTGAAGGCGCGATGACCGACGGCAGTGGAGCCGGTTCGAACCCCTCGGCGATCGACGGGTAATGGACGTAATCCATCTTGATGTGCGCCGACGGGAAGCGCTCAGGGAAGCGGACATACCCGTGAAGGTTCATCAGGCTGGTGAAGTCGTCGGCGATGACCAGTGCCTCCTCCTTGGTCGTCGGCGAGATCGTCGAAGCATCGCGGGTCTGGTGCGCGCCGTAGGAATAGGCCTCATCCATCGTGCGCACCTTCTGGAATCCGATGAGCTTCGAGCACTCCTCGGCAGTGTCGCGGTCGCTGGTCCTGAGGATCAATTTCGAACCCGTCAGGCTGATGATGTTGCGCGCGCCGTTCTCGCCGTAGACTTCGCGAAGCCCCGCGAAACTGTGCACGCCGAGCACGAAAGCGCCGCCGTAGCTGCGCGCGGTTTGCAAGCCCCGAGTGAGCGCTGGGAGCTGATGGAGCGCGCCGAGTTCGTCGAACACGAACCAAGTCCGCAAGGTCCGCGTGTGCTTCAGCGTCATCATCGTATTGATGGCGATGTTCATCCACAGCGTGAGCAGCGGACGGGTCATGTCGAGATGCACGTACTGCGCCGTGATGAAGAGGATTGAGCCCGCCTTTTCCTCACGCCGGATCCAGTCGCGGATCGAAAACGGCGAGCCGTTCTCGGGCAGGAAGCGCAGCGCTTCGCCGTGGGCATTGAGCACGGCGCGGATCGACTGCGCCATGCGCGCCGCGTCGGGAGAAGTCAGCGGATCGGCGACGGTACCCTTGAGCCGTGCGTAGATCCGCTTGAGGCTGGCTTTCAATAATTCGTCCGACAGCGCCTTGTTGGTCCCGAGGCCCTGCGCCTTCAATTTGACGCACATCTCGACGAAAAGCATGCGCCCCGCCTTCTCCCAGAAGCCGCCATCGCTGCCATGCTCGGGCGGGATCAGGGCGGAGGCGGCCGATACGAATTCGCTCTGGGTGTCGCAGTCGTTGAACACCGACCAGGTTTCGCAGCGGGCGTCATTTAGGTTGAGAACGTGGTCGCGCTCGGGCTCGTAGAACGCCTCCATGTAGTGGCCGGTTAGATCGAAAATGACGCAGCTGTCGCCGCGCTCGATCGCCTGTTTAACGAGCCCGCGAAGCGCCGTGGTCTTGCCCGAACCCGTCGTGCCGATGACCATCGCATGGCTCTGTTCGTGCCCGAGAGGAAAGGGCAGCGTGCCGAACGAATAGGACGGCACGAGGCCATATTTCTTCCGGTCGATCCACGGCAGCGCCATGGCTTCAGCGACGCTCAGATCAGGGCAATTGTCATGCGCGCGCTCGCGCAGCCGCGCCGCATTGTGGCGCTCGATCATGCGCCTGAGATCATCGCTCTCGACGAGCTCGACGCCGCGTTCGTGATGATCGGCGAGGATCGCCTCGCCGCGGTGGCGTGCCCATTTGACGAACCACAATGTGAAGGGTCCGGTCAGCGCAGAGGCGAACAGGAAGCTGCCGATCAGCGAGCGGATGAGCTTGGCCCAGGCAATCTCGACGTCGGCAATATAGGGCACGTATCCCATATAGGTGTGGAGCACGGCGCCGCTTTTCAGCGTCACGTTTACGGGCTTCATATCCGAGAGCCCGATATAGTCCCAGGCGCCGGCGAGCGCCTTCATGCTGATCATCTGGAACTCGTAATTGTCGAGCACGACAGTGAGGCGCGCCCACAGGATCAGCGCGAATAGACCGGCCCAGACGAAGAACGGTACGCGCGCACCGCGCAGCCACATCGACCACTGATGACCGATGAGCTGCGAGCCGCGGGTGAAGTGGCCTGCATTGCGTTTGGCATCGCCGTGCCCCGACCAGGGCCTGGGATTGCGCGGCCTCGGATTACTGGTCCGTTCATTTGCCATGGAACTTCTCCATGCGCTCGTCGACGGCATCGAGGATCTTGTCGCGCAGATCGGGAAACTGCAGGCGCACCAGCTGGTCGAGCACGAGCTGGTTGAACTCGCTGAGTTCGGCGAGCCGCTGCAGGTTCGCCGCCTTGCCCGCATGGAAATCGAGGTATTGCACGACGGCCGCACGAATGTGCTCGGCCTTGGTGACGCCGGTCCCGGCGGAGAATTCCGTCAGGCGTTCGAGAACGTCCTCGGGAAATTTCAGTGAATAAAGTACAGCCATTTGCCTCACCGCTGGGGGCGGGTCGAGGCGGGTACTTCGCAAGGCAAAAGCGAGTTCGAACTACCTAGCCAAAGGGCTCCAATTGTCAAGCCGGAGCGATCGCCCAAAGACTGGCGTTTGCGATCTTACGACGGCTTTTGTCGCCGCATAGCGCCGTAATACAGGCCATAAACTGGTTTGCGATAATATATCTAGGACGCTCATTGGATCGCAAACCCCATGTTTGCGATATTAGGACCGACCAAATCCCCGATATTGCTTGGCAAAGGGCTATCCTGGCTCCGCGCCACCGGTGCATACGGTGTGCTGACCTTATAGGGTCACTCCCCCATGGATGACCCTTGACCGATCTGGCGCCGAGATCACCGGGCGTGGCCCTTCCTCGGGCTCCGGTAGGGCTCCTTGCCCGCTTCGGGCTGGAGAGTGCGGCTCTGGAACTCTGTTTCTATTTGGCTACCACTGCGCCGGTCAGACGAAAACTGGAGTGAAGACGTGGCAAGGCCCAAAAAAGTTGGAAACGATCTGCCCTCGATTTGCGCGCAGCGCGAGAAGCTCGAAGCGCAGCTTGCGGAATTGGCGGCGCGGGAAAAGGAAGCGCTTGAGGCGGCGCGCGATGCGGGCCGCCCGGTGCTGCTCGGTGCGCTGTGCAAGGTCAAGATCGGCGAGATGAACCGGCAGGACGCGAAAGCGATTGCCGCCGCAATCGGCAAGCTGGGCGGCGCGCAGGCGGCGAAATTACTGGCGGCCAAAGCCTAGCCGGTCGAACGCGATTGATCGCGGACACCGAACGCGAAAACACCTGCGGCCCGGCGCGCTTTAGCGTGCCGGGCCGCGCGATTTTTGCGCTGCATCACGATCGTTTATCGCGGGGGCAATCGCCGGCCGGACGTGTCCGGCCGGCGCCGCGCTAGCTCTCAGCCGGCCGCTTGGGCTAAGCTCGCAAAATCCCTGTCCCTCATGATGGTGACAGGCACGCCGGCGTCGCGGCAACGCTCGGCCAAATTGACCTGCAGGCCGCTGCCTTCACAGATGATCGCCTCGACGGGGGCGAGGCGAACAAGCATCTTGTTGCGATCGAAACCGGCGCGGTTGCCGAGGCTGCGATTGAGCCGAAAGTTCACGGTGGGCACGCCCCGCGCGGCGGCCCATGCGGCGGCGATTGCGTCGGTGCCGCTGCGCTGCGCGGTGGTGACAAGCGTCATCGATGGGACGCGCGCCCGGATGCAATCGAGCCGGGTCCAGATCGGTTCATGATGCTGCCAGCCTGCCCCGCCCGATACGACGACGACGGGCCCGGTGGGCGCATGGGCTTCGCGGCGCGATGCTGCGCGCGCGGCGAGAAAGTCCCGCGCTTCGATCTGCGAGGCGATCAGCGATTTGGAGGTGCGGCTGCCATAGACGGCTGACCAAGGCTGGCCGGTTTCGACGCGGTAAACCTCGGCGGCATGATCGCGCATGCATTCCAAGGCGGCGAGCGCTTCGTGCAGCGATTGGCAATGACGCTGCTTTTCCTCGACTTCGAGCGCGTGGATTTCTGAAGGGTCATTGATCCGGGCCAGCTCGCCAAGTTCGCGCGCGGCGCTGTCCTCTTCGCGCGCGATTTGCTGCGCCACCTTGTGGAAGGAGTTGACCATTCCCCAAGCAACGCGCGCCGCCATGGGGGCGAGGCGGGTATCGCAAAACAGGGCGAACAGATCGCCGACCATCTGCTCGACGCAGCCGCGCGCGGCCTCGCTATCCGGCATATCGGCGGCGGTCGGTTCCTCGTGGTGGGAAAGCTGGCTCGCCTCGATTTCTGCGGTGAATGCCTGGCCGAAAGTGTCGGCGCTGGTAAGGCTCGCATAGTGTTCGGCGAAGTCGGGGGAAATTCGAAAAGCTGCGCATGGGGTTGCCCTTGTCTGGCAAGGTCCGCACCGATTATAAGAGGCGGACCAACGTTAGCCGAGTTTGGTAGAGGCGGGGAGATTGACCCTCCCCGCCTCGTCTCCATTCAGTTCGGGAAACCGGCGAAAGGATCGGTTTCGATCTCGCGGCCGGTAGTGCTTTCCCCGAGGCCATCGCCCTCGCTTTCGCCCTCGTCCCCATGTACCGGCGCGGCCTGTCCGAAGTCCTGCCGCGCACGGCGACGGGTCCACGATACATTGTAGCCGCCTTCGGGGCCGGAGTTGCCGAACAGGGCAACATCGAGCGGCTTATCCATCTTGGGATCGTCAATGCGGCCCTGATAGAAAACCTCCCCCGTGGTGCGCGCCGTCTGCTCGAACAGAGCCCCGACCCGAACCCAGCTATTTCCGCTGCGCGCCATGATCTCGTACTTGGGCGCGCGGGGGTTGTTGCTCTCGACGGGCGAGAGACCAATCACATTGTTGAAGGCGAGGCATTCGATCTTGCCGATCAGAGCGCCATTTGCATTCGGACGAACATAACCAATGTTAGCCATGATATTCACTTTCCAGATACTAGGGCGGTGCCCGTTTGACTTGCCAAGCGGCGTTTCCGTCTTGACCATTACTTAATAGCGCCGCCCTCAAATTGGGTCTATCTCATTGATTTCTTGACAGATTTGCCCATCATCTCTGGTGAGCCGGAGCATCAAAATGCGTGCGGTAGCGCGCAAACAAGCCACGCATGGCCGCAAGGCCATTCCGCCCTGGTGCGGACAAGCGAAACGCCTGCCCGCTTGTCCATCACCTCCGGAGCCGCCGTCGCAGTCCCCAAGGAGCACGTGCGGGATGAGCGAAGTCAAAAGACGTCGCGCTGAGCCCTAGGGGAGCTAGCCCATCCCCCGCCGGCCGTCCGCCAAAGCGGACGAAAGCCGGCCGGCGGGGGATGGGCTAGCGGACCTTGGGCTGAGGCAGCTTTTGACTTTGCGCCCGCACGTGCGACGCCGGGAGACTGCGATGGCGGCGTAGGAGGGGATGGATAAGCCTGCGCGCGCCCACACGCGGAGCCGGACGTCCTCGTCCGGCGGAGCCCCTTCCCCCTTCCCTCATGCGTTCGTGACCCGAATGGGCGAAGACAGACCGCAGGGCTGGCTTCGTGAGCTTAGGTCGGGGTCGGCCGCATGGCCGGCGCCGGCCTTAGCGAATAGAGCGCGGTCCCGGCCGGCGCAGCCGGGCGGGAGAGGCCATCCCTCTCCCTTACCCGCGCTTGCCAGACCAGATGCCGCGAACCATGTTGTATTCGAATGGTTGGAGACCGGGCCATGCCAACGCAAAACGAACCGCCTGCCAGGCGTGAGGCCACTGGCATGACGACGAAGGGCCGCGCTTCCCTGCGGGCGACCATCCGTCATGTGCAAACCCGCAACGCGGATGTCGATCTGGATGAGCTCCAAAGCCTCATCGATGAGGAAGTGGCTCAAGCGCGCACATCGTTCTGGACACAGACCCGCAAATAACCGGAGGCACGTGGACATCGGTCAAGCGGCTCCTTGCCAAGCCGGGCACACTGTCCCATATTATGTCCACAAATCGTCCGAGCAATGGGACATGCCAACTGCCCCCGGAACCACTGCCAAGCGTAAGGCGACCGGCATCATGACCAAGGCCCGCACTCGCGCCGCGAAAGCGCCGCCTCAAGCAATGGCGGCCGGTGCGGCTTTCGTAACCCACTTCATCGACAAGAGCGGCATCGTCGATGTCGACCAGGTCGCCGATACGTTCCGCATGACGAAGAACCAGTTGGCCGAGACAGTTGGCCTCGGCGTCGCCACCATGAGCAAGGCCGAGCGGCGGACCGCACCCCGGACGCAGTCCCGCGTTCGCGAGATGCTCGAGATCCTCTCGCGCATTCGCGAATGGGCTGGCGGCGAGACCCAGGCGATGGCCTGGTACCGCGCGCAGCCGATCCCGGCGCTCGATGGTCGAACCCCGGAGGCGCTGGTCAAGGCCGGGGAAGCGGGCGCGGTCCGCGACTATCTCGATCATCTGGCGCTGGGCGGCTTTGCTTGAGATTTGCTCACAGGTGCTACCGCGGCCACGATCCGATGTGGTCGTTCTCGCCGCTGTCGGGAGATGGCGCGGCCAAGACCGGCGGCCGCTTCAACCGCAGGGGTGAGCCCACACTCTACCTCTCGCTCGACATCATGACGTCGTTTGCCGAATGCACGCAGGGGCTGACCCAGCGCCTGCACCCGCTGACCATGTGCGAATACGACGTCGACTGCGAGCCCGTTGCGGACCTGCGCACCGATGATGGCCGATCAGCGCACGGCGTATCGCTCGAAGATCTCGCCTGCCCATGGCTGCGCTATCAGCGCAGCGGACGCGACGCGCCCTCGTGGCTCGTTGCCGATCGACTCAAAGCCGAAGGCTTTGCTGGGCTGATAGCGCCCAGTTTCGCGCCCGGCGCAACCGCAGATAACCAAAACCTCATCCTTTGGAGCTGGGGACCGGACCTTCCGACCCGCGTTATCGTGTTCGATCCGGGCGGACGCCTGCCAAAAGACCAGTTATCCTGGTAGTAAAAAGTCATTTTGGACTTTGATATCAACTCAGCGCCTTGCGGGCCGCCAGCCAATCAATTTATGTATGACGCCGCGATTACTACCAGGGGGATTTCGATGACGATGGAACGCTGGCTCGACGGCATCGACGTCGATCTAACCTTGCTCGAAACACGTGACGATCCCGACGAGCCATGGACCCGGCGCGCGCTCGCTGGGACCAGCGTCGGCGTAGATCCGATGGACGCCTATGAAGGCGCGCAAGAGCTGGTCGAAGCGGTCCGCCTGATGGTGGGCGGGAACCTTGAAGGCAAAGCCGGCCTTGCCCGTATCCTCGGGCGGGATGGCAACGACTATCAGCGCAGCCTCTGGTATGCGGTCGCAGGCCGCGGCGCGCTTTGCGTCGCCGCTGACCTGCACTGGCTCACGGGGATCCTCGCGACGCGCGCAGAACTGTGGCTCCGCCGCCGGGGCCAGGACCAAAATGTCGTCAAGCGGCCCGATCCTTACGTGACCGACGGTCCCGAAGGACCTGTCGGCCAGTTTCAGGCATCCTTCCGGCTCGGCGCGCACTGGGACGGCATCGCCGACCGCCGCTAGAACCGGGCTCTTCCAATGCAGCGATACCAGATGCTCGATGTCGAGATCGGGCCGGACGAAGACGGCTTCGAAACCGTCCTCGCGCGGGCCTATTCGCTTAAGCAAAAGCCGCAGTGCCTGTGCCGCCGGGACATCCCGCTGCCGCTTTACATCGCGCGGCGCCAGAACAGCCACCACCTGGCGCGCTGGCCCGGCACCGGCCCGCGCCATGCACCGACCTGCGATCACTACGAAGCGCCGGACTTCCTGACAGGGCTTGGCCAGGTCCGGGGCTCGGCGATCGTCGAGGATGAGGAGAGCGGCGAAACCTCGCTCAAGTTCGCCTTCCCGCTGTCGCGAGGCCCGGCCCGCGCCGCGCCGTCGTCGTTCACGAATGACAAGCCGTCGGTAAAGACCAACGGGCAGAAGCTGACGATGCGGGGGTTACTGCACTTTCTCTGGGACAAGGCGGAACTCACCCACTGGCATCCCAAGATGGCGGGCAAGCGAAACTGGTTCATCGTGCGCCGCGCGCTGATCCAGGCGCGCCTCGGCTGCAAGGTGCGCGGCGACAGCCTGGCGCGCGCGGTGTTCATCCCCGAGACCTTCAATCTCGACCACAAGGACGAAATCGCCGGCCGGCGTCTGTCGGAGCTGGAACTGGCCTATGCTTCGCCCGATGCGATCATGGTGGTGATCGGCGAGGTCAAAGCGATCGAGCCCGCGCGCTACGGCGAGAAGATCCTGGTGCGGCACCTGCCGGATTGGCCATTCCTGATGGATGCTGACATGGCTCGGCGCTTCCACAAGCGCTTCGCCGTAGAAGAAGAGCTCTGGCGTTCCGAAGAGGCCGAAGGCCATCTGGTCATGGCGGCAAGCTTCGCGGTCGGCGCTTCGGGCCTGCCGCAGCTTTTCGAAATCGCGGTCATGCCAGTGAACCGGCACTGGCTTCCCTATGAAAGCCATGAAGAACGCGCGCTGGTTGCCAAGGCCGTCCAGGAGAAGCGCCGCTTCGTCAAAGGCCTGCGCGTCAACCTTGGCCTCGAGGCGCCGATCGCCAGCATCGCGCTCAAGGACACAGGCGCCGAGGCCGCCGCGATACACCTCGCGCGCAACATGCCGGACCCCGCCTATGACGAGGCGCTAGCCGCGCTGATGCGCACGCCGGGCGTGACCCATGTGACCTGGCGGCCCGGCGACCGCCTGCCCGATGCACAGAGCCGCGTTTATCTGCCGCCGCCGAAGCGCTGAACATCGATTTTCCGCCAAACTACCCGCCGTCGTGGGGTTTGAACTGATCAGACAGCGCCAAGGGCTGCCTGGATCTCAAGCCAATTGCTTTTCCGCTTATTGGAGCCGCGATGCCAGTCTGGCCACGAGGTCCATGCGCTCGTGCAAGATCGCCACAACAAGCGCGGGCGCGTCCTCCCGCTGTAGGCAAAAGATGTAGTGATGTTCGCAGTGTACCATCCGTAAACCTGGATAGAGATCGCTCATCTCCTTGGACGCTCCCGAACCTTTCGCCAATCGTTCGATACCGTGCTTCAGCTTGGCAATGTAACTGCGGACCTGTTCGTCACCCCATTGCTTGCGCGTGTAGCGGACGATTTCCCGCAGGTCGGTTTCCGCCGCATCCGTCAGCACGTAGGCAGCGGTCAAGACAGACGATCCCGGCCCAGTTCCTCGTCAACGATGTCGTCGATGCTCTTGGTCGAAACGCTTCCTGCAAGGCCTTGCGCAATCCGTTCCCCCAGCAGCGTTTTCAGCTGCTGCCAGGCCTCATCACCGGACGCATCTGCGGGGAACAGGCGTTCCAGAGTATATTGCTTGATCGTCTTGCCCTGCAGGGCGGCCAGCGCTTTCAGGCTCTGATGCTGCTGATCTGTTATGTCGATGGTCAGGCGACTCATTGGCAACCTCATAAATCTACTACAAACCCACATTACCACAAATGTAGGTTTGTTCCTAGGTCACGCTCCCGATAGCGTCACACGGGGCAGTAATCACGGCAACTACGCCCAGATGCGCGATATCGTCCTCAAGCACGAACGGCCTCTGTGGATCCTCGGTGCGCACGACGGCGAAATCTCGGCCCAGCACCTCCGCCATCGTCGCGGCGAGCCGCCATGCGTTTTCGAAAGTGGCATGAACACGCGTGTCTGTCATGGGACGCCTCCCACTGCCGCGCTCGCCGGAACCAGTGTCCAGGCCCGCTCCATCAGCCGCGAGATGCGGTAATAGCCGCCGTTGCGGCCCTTCAGCGCGATGCCTTTGCGGTATTCGATCACCGCGAAAGACTGGCCCTCATAGCCATCCGAAAACCGCATCGGCTCGGCGAGCACCAGCGTGTCCCCG
>NZ_JAHOOZ010000005.1 GCF_019075875.1 Novosphingobium sp. G106
TCGGTCATGCGGAAGTTCGACTATTAGGCCCAGTCGGCCCGAAGCTGCGATTTTGGCCAGGTTTGCGAACGAACACTGAACGCTTGATTGATTCTACCAGGACTGTTGCTGACCACCGACCTCGTAGATATCGGCTTCCATGGAGGAACAGTCATTCTCGGTGATGTTGAACATCTCGGTGAGGAGGCTTTGGATTTCCTCATCAAGGGAAATGCCATCCGGATCAAAGTCAAAGGCGACGGTCAGTTTGCACCCACAACCGCCGTTTTTTACCATGGCGTAGTCGCGTTCCAGCATCGCCTCAATCCGCTCCCGAGCGGGTTTTCTACCTCCTCCACGCTTGTTGAAGTTCTCGATAATCAGATGCAGGGCGATGCTGGCAGTGGGCGGCTTTTCCGGCAGTTTGGTCTGTGACGGAATAATGTCGAGCGCCCGATAGACGGTCATTCGTGAGACTTTCAGGTCGCGGGCAAGCCGGGCCTTGCTGGCGCCGGCGGCAAGGCGACGGGCGGATTTCATCGTCATCGACGTTCTTCTTCCGGCCTTTGTAAACGCCTTCGGCGCGCGCCGCTTCGATCCCGGCGCGCTGATTATCCTTTGATGAATCCTCCGCCCACATCGGCGACCATGCCGAGTATGGTGATGACCATTCGCCCCATGTCGCCCGCCGTCGTCACCTCTGGCTCAAGGATGCGCAGCGAAGCTCCCTTTTCATCTGGCTCATGCACCAGGTTCAGGACAGTGCAGAGTGGAGCGGCTTGAGCCGGTCGAGCCGCAGCACGACCAGCTCGTCGCCGGTGTGCATAAACTGCATGATCGTTTCCAGTTCCGTGCGCCCGCTCCGCGAGGCCCCCGATCCGATCTTCGGAACGGATAATTTCGCAACCTGTATTCTTGAGGCGGCCAACTGATATCCAGATCCTGGTCCGTGGTGCTGACGCGGGCATATCCGATACGAGCCAAGTGCAAAATCCGTCACATTAGGGTGGCTCTTGCAGTGTATCGTCACATTGAGCGCAAACCCACCCTTTTGTGACAGACGAATGGTGTCACTCGGCCCTATCACTCTGGGGGTACCCAAATGTTATAGGCCGATCAGCCGCCTCACGCTGCATGCCGTCCAAAATCAATCCGGTCGTTCAGGTCGAGGTCGAAGCGGCCATAAGGGTTCACATGACTGTAGACCAACGGCGTGAGACCACGATAATCTTCCGGCGTCATCCGCCCCGCCCACTTCGGCTCAACCCAGTACGGTCTGAAGCATGCGGGTGTTCACATAACCGGCCATCTCGCCAGCCTCGACACTGAGTTGCTCGGCCAGGTACGAGAGGCCATCGGTAGGGATTGAGCCGGGATCGATCGCGAAAAACCCCAGGGAAGCGAAGTACCTCAGCTGCGCGGCGAGGCCAAGGCGCGTCAGGGCCGGCTTCGAATTTACAAAATCAATATCGGCAAAGCTCAGGCTCCATCGTCCGATCAAATCCCTGCCCGGAATACTCCGATCCATCAACCCACTCCCTATGATGGAGCGAACTGTCCTCTTCTATGATTTCCATCGTCAATACCGAATGCCACGTTCCCAAAACGTTCTCCGACTTGGCCAAAATCGCAGCTTGGGGCCGACTGGGCCTTGAAGGAGAATGACGATCTGGAAATTGCCGCCACGCGGGTCGCTTAACCGCGCGCGCAACTGGCGGCCGCGCGTGGCGCACAACTCCCTGTCCTTCAAGCAGCAGGCGCGGGCGGACGGACCCGTAGCGTCAATCCCTTCGGGATGGATGTGAAACAACGGGCGGCGCAAGGCGAACTGCAGACATCGTTCGATCTCGACCTGTTTGGACGCCTCGCAAACAGCACTGCCGCAGCGAGCGCAAGCCTTCTTGTTACCGTCTACTGCCGCCACACGGTCAGGCTCGCCGGTCGCATTGGCCGTCGCCAGCACCTATATTCAGCTTCGGACGGCCGACGCCCGCCTGGATATTCTCAAGCGAACGCTCGGCGCGCGCAGCGATACGCTCAGGCTTATCCGCCGGCGCGCCGAAGCCGGCTATGGATCGCAACTCGACTTCGCCCAGGCTGAGGCGGAATATGAGGCCACGGCGCAGGCCATACTGCCGGTCGAACTGGCGATAGCCAGGCTGGAGAACGGTTTGAGCATTCGGCTTAGTCGAGCGCCCGCGCCGATTGCGCGGGGGAAGAGCCTTGACGAGATCACTCTGCCCGTCGTGCCCGTCCAATTGTCCGCGGCGACCCTGCGCCGACGGCCCGACCTCGCGGCATCGGAACAGCAGATCGTCGCTGCCGACCATGCCCTCGACGTGGCCTGCGCCGCCTTCATGCCCAACACAGCCTGTCGGCGTCAGGCGGCTTCGTCTCTTCCTCGCTGCTCCCGGACGATCCGCTGTCCATCTATTCGCTGGGTAGCAGCATCCTTGCGCCCATCTTCAACGGCGGCCGTATCAAGGCGCAAGCCGATGGCGCCGCCGCACGTCGGGGATCAGGCAGCCTTCGCCTATCGCCGGGCCGCCTTGACGGCCTTCCGTGAGGTCGAGGACGGCATGGCATCGATCCAGCGGTTGGGCGGAACAGGAAGCAGTGCTCTCGCGGCAGCGCGGTGCGCTCGCCCGTACACAGTCGCTCGCCTTTCGGCGATATAAGGAAGGCTATTCGCCCCATCTAGAGCAGCTCGACGCCGAACGCAGCCTCTTGTCGTCGGACCTGGCCTCGTTCAACTCAGCGACCGGTTGATCGCGGCAATTTCCCCTCTATCAGGCGCTCGGCGGCGGTTGGCAGCCATCGGCCGACGTCCGAGTGGCGATAGATGGCCCGCCTTCTCCTATTTCTCCTGTTCGTGACCTTCGTCATCACTGGATCTTTAGCCGTGAAATCCCGTTCGGATCGAGGCCGTCCGCCATCGACGCCCTCCACTGGGGATGGCTCTGCGCTGATCGCTCTGCGCGATGGCTCGACGATGATGGCGCAGCAAGGAAGCATTGGCCGCCAACTGGTCGACTGCCTCTCGGCGCGTGGACCGGGCGAGAAAACTCCGAACTGGGCGGGCAGGAGTTTGTGGGACGCTCCGCCACGCCCACACCGGAATCGATCGGCCGGGCTTCCTGCCTGGTCGCGGATGCGTCCGCGCCAACACGGACGTCCGGGTTACGATCATCGGCCATACGGACCCATCGGGTGATAAGGAGGCTGACCATGCGCTCGGCATCGCGCGTGCGGAAGCGCTGGCACAACGCCTGGCGCGAAGGAGGCGTATCGAAGGGCCCGCATCGCGACGGACAGCAAGGTTCGGCCGATCCGATCGCGTCCAACGACACCGCACAGAGTCGCTCAAAGAACCAGCGTGTCAGCCTGATCCTGAGCCGCAAGGAGTAGCAGGACGGATCGGGATCCGAATCCTCACCGCCATGGCGGGCCTGGCCGGTGCTGCGCTCGGTGGCTTCGGGTCGTCCATGACGTCCTGGCTCACGGTCCGCGCCCAAATCTCGCAGAAGATCAAATCCGAAGCCCGTAGCCGACGCGAGGACGTCTATACCGACTTCATAAAGGAAGCCACGAGGGCTACCTGGCGACGCCCTCGGCCACGAGCGTGAAGACGTGTCCGATCTTGTGCCATTATATGCGCTGGTCGCCAAAATGCGCCTGATTGCGCCCAATGACGTGATCGAGCGCGCCGAACTTGTTCTCGATGCCATCGTCAGCGCCTATCTGGGGCCGAACCGCACGCTCCATGAACTGCGGCAATTTGCAAGAGAGGGCGGGATGGACCCGCTTCGTCAATTTAGTGAGACGTGTCGCACCGAGCTCAAACGCTTCGGCGACGCGTAACCATCCTGCGCCACGACAGTTTTCAAATGGCGGTCCGGTCTGAGCGTTCCCAGCCATGTTTTTCAAAGCTTGAACGAACAGTCATCACGCTCGCGGCGCATCCACGGGAGTGGCCTCGTCCTGAAGGGCGAATGGCCCGGTTCCTTTGGAAGCTGCACTATCGCTCAGAGGTGAAACCTCTCGCCAACCCGCGTCTGGAGGCCCTGCGATTGCTGGCGTCCTGCTTCCATTCCGGTCGCGTTTCTGAGGCACCCGGCAGCGTCGAAGAGCATTTTGTGAGAGCGGGCTGGCTACCGGGCGACATCGCCGCTGTTCGCTCGGCTGTCTTCGTCCACTGGACAGCATCGGCCAGTGCTCCCTCTCTTGCTAACAGCAGCTCACTGCCCCGGTAACGGATGGAGGACTACGTAAGTATAGACGATCCATGCCCCCTAACGAGGTGCGTATGACCGGCCTGAAGACCGCTGCCCTTTGCTGGCTCTTTCCATTCCCGGGATCTCTTCGGGGCATCGGCTGACGGTGGCGGAGGGGTGTGGCGCAATCCGCAAAACAGCGTTCATGTCGAAGTGCGGCATTGCGGCACGGGGATGTGCGGAACGGTGGTGTGGGCCAATGAGAAAGCCATCGCGGACGCCGGGCGCGGCGGCACAGAAAAGCTCATCGGGCTGCAATTGTTCAGAGATTTTGTTCAGGATCGCAAAGGCGTTTGGCATGGACGCGTCTTTGTACCGGGACCTTGGTAAGACATTGTCAGGCACCGTGGAAGCGTTGGACCAAAGCACCTGCCGCGGCGCAGGCTGCCTTCTGGGGCGGATCGCCTGCAAGTCCCAGGACTGGGTTCGGGCCAGATAGAATCCGCCCGGCGTCCACAGGGCGAGGAAACAGTCTTTACGCAGTGCCGCACGCTGCATCATCAGGATTTGTAGGCCACGCAGGGAGGCGACGATGAGCGAAAAATCATGTCTGCCGGTCCTGTCCGGTGCGGGACCGTGCGCTTTGCGTAAGCCTTGCCGACGAGGAACTGTGCGGGCTCAGATTGATCGCCTCGGAAACGCCAGGTCACGCGCAACCAGATTGTCTGCTGGGCAGGCGAAGAGGCGCTGATCTGCGCGAACGTCGTAACAGGAATGTTCAAGGTCTGCGCCAGCGCCGCTGACGGCCGCGATCAGATCGTGGGTCTCCTGCATGCCGGTGATTTCATTGGAAATCCCTCTCCATCGACAAACAGATTCACCATCACCGCGCTCACCGATCCCACTATCTGCGTAATTCCACGACAACTCCTCGAAAATTTCATGAGCGCACATGCCAAGATGGAGAGGTTGCTCCTGGATCGGACACACGCATCATTGGAGGATGCGCGGTTACGGATATTGTTGCTGGCCAACCGATCCGCCGAAGCGCGCATTGCAACCTTCCTGCTCGACCTGACATCTCGATCAATTGATGGCGATTGCACAACGATCAGGCGAGAGAGGCAGATTTTCAACCTTGGCCTCTCGCGAGGACAGCTCGCCGAGATCCTCGGCCTCTCCAGCGAAACGGTAAGCCGCGGACTCAGCTGTCTTAAAGACAATGGTCTTATCGCCCTCCCAGGTGGCCGCACGATTGCCATTCTCGATAAAAGCGCATTGACCGTGCTTGCGGGAGCAAGCTGACCCCTCCCAATATGGGATGCACAGCGGTCCGTAGGCCGACTGCCTCAATCCTCATCGAGCAATCCGCTTTTCCGAAAAACTGTCTCGCTCTGACGTGAGACCGGTCGTCGTTCAATGCAGGACCACCGGCGCTCCTGCAATCAATGTCCCGTGCGGTCAGCACAGTACATGATCCAGATCATGCAAGTCGATGCGCAGCGGTAACGCGCTGCGCGTGCGCGCGCCTCACTATGCCAACCCACAGCTCCCCGGCCGGCCATCCATCGAGATGGCGCGAGGCGCCATTGGCTGCCGGCAAATATGATGGAAAACGCATGAACATAGGTTCGATCAAGCGACTTCGGATAGCCGGCTTGCACCCCACTCGCAGATTCCGACGGGATTTGGCCTGCTGGCCGCCCTCCTGCTCGTCTTCGGAATGATAGGCCCATCGCTCGCATGGGGCGCGGCCAGCACCACGTCAGTCCCTGGCGGCTATGAACGATGGCTTGGTGCGCTAGAAGGGCAAGGAGGGGACCGGATCGGGAGGGCGCGATCCCGGTACGACCTGACCTTCAAGTCCGATGGCACCGTGGCCATTGAAAAGTCAGAGGGCGTACACCTCATCAAGGATCGCGCATCCTGGTCGGACGGCGGAAACAAAACTTTCAAGATTGCCGGAGGGCAAGGCGCGATCCTCGAGATCGACGGGTCTGTCTTCGCTCACCCGGATGAGCGCCATCTGTCGACCAGACTAGCGCGTGGTCCAACCCTGAGCCTGCGCCCGTCTGTCGCATGGATCACCTGGCTCCACTTCGGTTTCTTTGTCCTCGTCGTGATATTCCTCGAAACGAGCTTGCTCGTCGCTCCAAGGCGGCAGCCTATACCCTCTTCCTCATACTCCCGGTCGTCCTGTTGCCGCTGTGGCTCCATTCCGACTTCGACACCGTGTTTCGATGGGTGAAGCTATATTCAGCAATAGCGGGCGCAGCCCTGTTCACGCTGTTTCGATTTCATGGGCTCCACCGCTATAACTGGATCAAGATCCTCGTCGCGGCCGTCCTGGCGGTGAATATCGCCGAAGCTGTCAGTCAGGACGTCGCCTCGGGCGCACTGGCGAACCTTCTCAACGCAGCGGCCGGCGTCCTCAATATCGTGACGATACATCGTTGGCTCGGCATCCACCGCGACGATGAGGCCCCCCATGACATGCTGTGGCCGGGCATGACCGTGGGGTGGATCATCGCCTATGACATCTGGAACATCACGTTCGTCTACCTGAATTTCCCGAACACCGTATTCTTCACGGCTGCAATCGTCATCGCGCCCACGATCGCAGCGATCTTTGTGAAGCGAGGCACCTGGATGCAGGCCCGCGCCTACACATTGGCGATCTACATGATGTATATCTTCAGCTTCGAAGTGCTGCTTAGCCGCGACATCGGGCTTCAGCTATCATTGCCGTTCCCGCGTAGTGAAGGCATCGCCCTTGCGGCCGCTCTTCTCAGTCTCGGCTTCAATCTCGGATACGCACTGCTTCATTTTCGCTGGCGCCTTACCGGGCGAGCTCCCGCAAACATCGAGGTCGGCCAAAGCGAGAGCGTCATCTAACGGCGCCTACGACGCACCTCAGCAGCTAAGGAACCTTCCATGCCTCGACCATCCATGTTGCATGCCGTCTCCCTGTGCGCCGCTATGTGGCTGGCGTCACCCGCAGCAGCGCAGGAAGTTGTATCGAGCGATGCGACAGCCGCCAATGATGCCAACAGCCCGCTCACGCCGACGATCATGCTAAGCGTGCACAACTACTATATTCCCTCGCTCAATGAGCTGCCCGATCGCGACGCGGACGTCACCCTTTTCCGTGGCCTCCTGCCCCACATGACGCTTGGCAAACCCCAGCTTCTCCGCTTCACTCTTCCGGTGTCGACCACGCCAACGTTCCCGACCGGAAGCAAAACCGGCGTCGGCGACCTTTTGCTCATGGACCTGGTGATGTTTCCTGGCAAATCGGTTTCCCTCGGCGTGGGTCCAGTCGTGGTTGCACCCACAGCCAGCAGCGCGCGGTTCGGGAGCCGGTAAGTGGCAGCTCGGTGCCTCGGGCGCAGTCGTCGCACCACAAAAATGGGGCCTGCTCGGTGGGTTGGCCATCTATCAGCAATCCGTTGCTGGCGACGATGACCGCCGGGATGTTCGCCTGCTGACGGTTCAACCGATCGCGTTCTACAATCTGTCAAAAGGACTGTATCTGCGATCAAGCGGCATCTGGAATTTCGATCTTAAATCGGGCGATCATTATCTTCCCGTCGGCGCGGGCATCGGCAAGATATGGGCACTCTCGAAGAAGGTCCGGCTCAACACCTTCGTCGAGCCGCAATATTCTGTGATCCACAAGGGAATAGCCGCGCCCAAATGGCAGATCTACGCCGGCTTCAATGTCCAAATTGCGGCCAGGTGATTTTGCACGCTAACCAACGGAACGAAACCCGAGGTGCGACCCGGCTTTCGACGCAAGGGATCTGCTTTATATCTTAAGTTTGATGGCGTTGATGTTGAACTGATCGTCCCGCTCACTCGTGTCGACGATGGCGACTATCTGAGTGTTCATGCCGGCGCCGCCCTTCCCAACCCGAAAAGCCCAAAATTCATCACCGAGCGGTAAATTCGGCCGCACTAGGTCGCGGGGCGCGCCTCACTCAACGCGCGTGACAGGACGCTGCCAGCGGAACGCGGAAAGGAGCCCGTCCAATGCGCTCTCCGCCTCCCGCGCCCGACCTGCGGGATAGGCTGACGCCAAGCGCCCGTCCCAGAAGCCGAAGTCCACGGTTGTCAGGCTGAAGCGCCAGGAATGATCCCCTCGCTCGCCCGCAAATACTCCGCGGTATCCCGGAATATCCGGCTGTCCACCGATCGAAAACCTGGTCTCCGACAAGACCGAAACCGCAGAAAAATGTGACATGGCGACCGACTTCATGATGGTGTAATGCTCTGCAGCCGTCATATCCACCAGATGGACGATCGCTATCCGAACGATGATCTGGTCGTCCTGGCCGATCTGTCGTTCATATCCGATCGCGACATATTCGCCGCTCGGATCTGACCCGCGTTCCTTCATCCGTGTGAACCCTGCAACCTGTGCTGGAAAGCGAAACCCACTGGCCGTGTGGATCAGCACGTCGGCATCGGGTGTGAAGCCGAGAGGTACTTCTGTAGGAATAGTTGTAGCGGTCTCGGGGATTAGAGCAAGAAGCGCACCCGGTATGCTACACAATCCTACAGTGAAGATCCCCAATACGGCGCACCGAGCAATCCTCGAAACACTCACATCTTCTCCCTTACGGTGAGAAGTATCACGACCCACAGTATCACCACGGACACGATCGCTGCCGCTACGTCCAGATTGTGGTCGACCATGCAGCTTTCTCACGCGCACTTTCCCGAGCTGGAAAATTATACCTTGTGATTCTCTCTCCTATGCTCGCGCAGGCACCCTTCAAATCGGTAAGGTTACGGATCTTCCCGGGAGGGCGGAGAGCGCTTTGAACGCCGCGCTGGCGATCGGGTGGCTGGCGCGCAGATAAGTATATCACCCGATATTTGGCCGCGGAGGAGCGCCGTAGATCTAGTGCGCATCCAATGCTGATGCCGAACCGCCAGATGCTCGAACGTGGGCAGCTACAGGAGATGATCCGATGACCTATGCTACGCTGATGGTCCACCTCGAACTCGGCAAGCCGAACGCCGATCTACTCCAGATTACGGCCAACCTCGCCCAGCGATTTCAAGCGAGCGTGATCGGCATCGCGGCATGCCAGCCAATCCAGTATGTCTATGGCGACGGCTTCATTTCCGGCCAGGTGATGGAACAGAATCGCGATGAGATTCAACGGGAGGCCGACGCCGCCGAAACGGAATTCCGGGCGGTGCTCGGCGGCAGAGTCTCCGGTCTCGACTGGCGATTTGCGATCACCGGGGCATCGATTGCCGACTATATCGGCGAAGAGGCCCGCAGCGCGGATCTTCTGATCACCAAACCGGATCGGGGCGGCTCGATGCTCGACCGTACGCGCAACGTCGACATGGGCGATCTGATCATCCGCGCCGGCCGGCCCGTTCTTCTCGTCCCTGCCGGCGCGACCAGACTGACGCCTGACCGCGTTATGATCGCATGGAAAGATAGCCGCGAGGCGAGGCGGGCTACGCTCGACGCCCTGCCCTTCCTTGAAATGGCATCGCGTGTCACGCTCGTCGAGATCGCCGCGGAAGATGAGATGGCGGGGGCGGGCAAGCGGCTCGATGATGTCTCCAGCTGGCTCAAGCGCCATGGTATCGCGGCCGAACCGTTCGTGGTGCGTGCCACAGGTGATGATGCGTCCGCGATCGAAGCAGTTGCGCGGGAGCAGTCCGCCGACGTGATCGTTGCCGGCGCCTACGGCCATAGCCGGCTGCGCGAATGGGTGTTGGGCGGAGTGACCGCCGATCTCCTTCTCGCTTCCAACCGGTGCGCGCTCCTCGCCCATTGATGACAAAGCTTGCAAAGGTCTGACATCGCCATGCAGGCAATGGTGCTGAAAGAGCTCGGCCGCCCCCTTGTCTGGACGGACCTTCCGGACCGCTCGCCGGGACCGGGAGAGATTCGTGTCAAAGTGTCGGCATGCGCCGTCTGCCGGACCGATCTCCACGTAGTCGACGGCGATCTACCCAACCCCGTCCTTCCCGTCATTCCTGGTCACGAAATTGTCGGCCGGATCGATGCGCTCGGTGAGGGCGTGGAGGGTTTGCAGTTGGGAGAGCGGGTCGGTATCCCCTGGCTTGGCCATAGTTGCGGAGCCTGTTCCTATTGTGCGGCGGGGCGCGAAAACCTTTGCGACCACCCCCTCTTCACCGGTTTCACGCGCGATGGCGGCTTTGCGACGGCCGCGATCGCCGACGCGCGCTACGCGTTTCCACTCGGCGAGAACGGCGACGATGTGTCATTGGCCCCTCTTCTCTGCGCCGGCCTGACCGGCTGGCGCTCGCTGGTCATGGCCGGCGAAGGTCATCGTGTCGGGCTCTACGGCTTTGGCGCTGCCGCGCACATCGTCGCACAGGTGGCAGGATGGCAAGGCCGATCCGTTTTTGCGTTCACCCGCCCCGGCGATGTCACCACGCAGGGCTTCGCCCGATCCCTCGGCGTCACCTGGGCTGGCGGCTCAGACGAACAGCCGCCCCAGCCGCTCGATGCGGCCATCATCTATGCAACCTCGGGCGAACTCGTCCCCGCTGCCCTACGAGCCCTCCGCAAAGGAGGGCGCGTCGTCTGCGCCGGCATCCACATGAGCGAAATTCCAGGCTTCCCCCTATGATCTGCTATGGGGAGAGCGGCAGATCATGTCGGTCGCGAACCTGACGCGCCAGGATGGTCTCGACTTCCTCGGGCTGGCGCCGAGAATCGGCATCGTCACGCATACGAACCGCTATCGACTCGATCAGGCCAATCAGGCGCTGAGCGACCTTAGAGCAGGACGGTTCGAGGGCGCCGCCGTCCTCGTCCCATAGCGTGCCCGGGCCGGATCCCGGCCGGCCCGGCTACCCGTGATCGCCCACTCGCGGACGACCGGGCCGCTTTGAGGAATTTAAGCGACCGTGATTTCGTTGCGCACATCGGTCACGCCAGGCGCGGCCCAGGCGGTTGCAGCAGCCACCTGCCTGTCATGGGGCGATGTGACCGTACCCGCCAGAACGACCTTGCCATCGTGGGCGCTCACCGAGACCGTCTTTGGATCGAAGAACCACGATCGATGCAGCGCATGCATGATCTCGTCATCGATATTGCTGGCGTCGACCTTGCGCTTGATAGCGACCTATCGGATATCCCGATAACTCCGTGCAGCCGCAGGAGCGCATACCTCGAGTTATCCTTCTGATAGTGCCAGTCGACTTCGCCGGTCAACGTGATCCATCCCTTCTCGACCTGGACCGTGATGGCGTCGCGCGGCATAAAGACATCCTAGGCGTGAACCGCCCCGGATTTTCCGGAAGCTTCAACGCCTGAGAGAGAAGCTGAAGAGCACGACGAATGCGCCATATCCCGAAGATACACGAGGCTCGAAAGTCTCGCCCCTGTTAGCGACAGTCCGCTATTTTAGCTGTCCGTCGTGTCCGCCTAATCAGGCCGATTCTCTACCGATGAACCGCGCCGTTACACCACCCCGCGGGGCACGATCCCGAATGCCGCCTTGTTAATGATAGAGGGATCGAACGCATTGCTCGTAGCGACTGCCGCATGTCGAACGAGAAGAACGCCACCCAGAACGGCTGCGCCGGTCATCATCTGAGAGTGGTTTAGCCAGCCAACACGGACGGTGATGCATCATACGCGCTCGACAGCCAGAGCCAGCCCCATCCCCACTCCGATGCACAGGGTGGCGAGACCGAGTTTGCCGCCGTGCTTCTCCAATTGATGGGTGAGCGTGAGAGCCAGGCGCGCACCGCTCATGCCGAGCGGATGGCCCAGCGCGATCGCGCCGCCATTGGCGTTCACATGCGGAGCGTCATCGGGGAGACCGAGTTCACGCAACACCGCAAGCGACTGGCTGGCGAACGCCTCGTTGAGCTCGATCGCGTCAAAATCAACGATCTCCAGTCCGAGGCGTGTCATCAGTTTGCGCGTTGCCGCTACCGGGCCGATCCCCATCACCCTCGGTTCCACGCCCGCCGCCGCCATGCCGAGGATGCGGGCGCGCGGGACAAGGCCGTAATATTTCGCTGCCGCCTCGCTGGCGATGATCATGGCGGCGGCGCCATCATTGATCCCCGACGCATTGCCGGCGGTGACCGTACCCTCGGGCCCGAACAAGGGTTTCAGGGTCGCGAGCAGATCTGCCGTCGTGTCGGCGCGGGGATGCTCATCCACCGACACCTCCATCGTCTCGCCTTTCTTGCGACCTGGCACGGTGACGGGAATGATCTCCGAAGAGAAGAAGCCATTGCCTTGCGCGACCACAGCGCGGTGCTGGCTGCGCGCGGCAAAAGCATCCTGGTCGAGGCGGGATATCTTGTAATCTTCGGCCACATTCTCGCCGGTCCGGGGCATTGCCTCGACACCGTAAAGCTTCGCCAGCCTTGGATTGACGAAACGCCACCCCATGGTGGTGTCCTCAAGCGTCTGCCCCCGCCCGAAGGCGGCGCCAGCCTTACCCATGACATAGGGCGCGCGCGTCATCGATTCGACGCCGCCTGCGATCGCCAGAGACATCTCACCCGTGCGGATCGCGCGCGCCGCGGCGCCGACCGCCTCCAGGCCGGAGGCACATAGCCGGTTTAGCGTCACCCCGGGCACGGATGACGGCAGCCCGGCGAGCAGCAGGCTCATCCGAGCGACATTGCGATTGTCCTCGCCCGACTGGTTGGCGCAACCGTAGAACACCTCTTCGATCGCGGCCGGATCGAGGCCGGGATTGCGCGCCAGCAGTTGCGCGATCGGCAGCGCTCCCAGATCGTCGGCCCGAACACCGGCAAGTATCCCGCCATAGCGGCCGATCGGCGTGCGAACGGCATCGCAGATGAAAGCGTCAGTCATGTCGATTATCCTATTCTGTCAGACGGCGGCCGGCGTCGCGGCCATATCTATCTGGAGGCCTGTCAGACCGCGCAACGCCTCGAGCGTGAGCCCATCTACCATCTCGACTACGGCCGCCCCCGAGGGGCCCACGTCGAAGACGGCGAGATCGGTGTAGACGCGCGATACGCAGCCAAGCCCGGTGAGCGGATAGGTACAGGCGTTCACCAGCTTGCTCGTGCCCGACTTGGTGAGCAGCTCCATCATCACGAACACCTGCTTGGCGCCGATAGCGAGATCCATCGCCCCGCCGACCGCCGGGACGGCATCGGGCGCACCGGTGTGCCAGTTGGCGAGATCGCCATTCACGCCGACCTGAAAGGCACCCAGCACGCAGATGTCGAGATGGCCGCCGCGCATCATCGCAAAGCTGTCGGCATGGTGGAAGAAACAGCCTCCCGGCAGCAGCGTCACCGGCTGCTTGCCCGCGTTGATCAGCTCCGGATCTTCGTCTCCCGGTGCAGGCGCCGGACCCATGCCAAGCAGCCCGTTCTCGCTCTGCAGGAATATCTCCTTGTCGGCGGGGAGATAGTCGGCGACCCGGGTCGGCAGGCCGATGCCCAGATTGACATAGGCGCCCTCGGCTATGTCACGGGCGACCCGCCGGGCCATGTCCTCACGATTCATGCGGTTCATCGGCGGTTCCCTTCAGGCTGCATCGGCAAGGACGGTGGGCATGGCCGCCTGCACGACCCGCTGCACGAAGATGCCGGGGGTGACGACCGCCTCGGGATCGAGAGCGCCGAGCGCCGCGATCTCGTTCACCTGGGCGATCGTGCATTTGGCGGCCATCGCCATGATGGGGCCGAAGTTGCGGGCGGTCTTGCGGTAGACGAGGTTGCCCCAGCGGTCGCCGGCCTGCGCCTTGATCAGGGCGAAGTCGGCGTGGATCGGATATTCGAGCACATAGTGCTTGCCGTCGATCTCGCGGGTTTCCTTGCCCTCGGCAAGTTGCGTGCCATAGCCGGTCGGCGTGAAGATCGCGCCGAGACCCGAGCCCGCGGCATGGATGCGCGCGGCCAGGTTGCCCTGCGGCACCAGCTCAAGCTCGATCTCGCCGGCGCGGTAGAGCGCGTCGAAATGGTGCGAATCCGCCTGACGCGGAAACGAGCAGATGATCTTCTTCACCCGCCCCGCCTTGAGCAGCGCGGCAAGCCCGGTCTCGCCGTTACCGGCATTGTTGTTGATGACGGTAAGGTCGCGCGCGCCATGGGCGATCAGCGCATCGATGAGCTGGTCCGGCATGCCCGCGGTCCCGAACCCGCCGATCATGACCGACGCGCCATCGAAAATGTCGCCTACCGCCAAAGCCGGCGTGGCAAAACTCTTGTCGATCACCTGATCCTCCCTTTCGCCTGGATGAGAGACATGTCCGATTATCGGATATTGATACGAATATCGACCATTGTGCTCTCCACTTCCGATTCCTGTCAACGTCGATTATTGTCCAGTTGATCCGATAATCGAACAGGAGGTTGCATGGACGCGTCACTGGAGACTTTGGAAGGTCTCTCGAAATTGGACGATATCGGCGCGAAGGCCGATCCCGAGTTCATGACCTCGCTGTCGCGCGGGCTCACGGTCCTTCAATGCTTCGCTGAGGAGCAAGGCCCGCTGTCGATCGCGCGCGCGAGCCAGTTGACAGGGCTCAGCCGGGGATCGGTGCGCCGCTGCCTGCACACGCTGCAATGTCTCGGCTTTGCCGAGGCCAGGGCTCTCATTTCATGCTGCTGCCGCGCGTACTTCGGCTGGGCTATGCGTTTCTGTCCTCGGACGCACTGGCGACGGTGGCGCAGCCGCTTCTCGCCCGCGCCGCTGCTGATCTTGGCGAATCCTGTTCACTCGGCATCCGCGATGGCGACGAGGTCTGTTATCTCGCGCGCGCCGAAGCCTCACGGATCATGTCGATCGCGCTCAGAGTCGGCAGCCGGCTGCCGCTCTACTGCACATCGATGGGGCGCGTGCTCCTGGCGCATGCCTCGCCCGCCGAGCAGAAGGCCTATCTCGACCGCACCGTCCTGACAGCCAGGACAGCGGACACGGTGACCGACCCCGAAGCGCTGCTGGCGCTTCTGCGGACCGTCCGGGAGCAGGGCTATGCGCTGGTCGATCAGGAACTCGAGATCGGGCTACGCTCGATCGCCGTGCCGGTGTTCGGCCGGGACCGCACGCTTTTGGGCGCCTTGAATGTCGGCGCCCAGTCGGTGCGCGTATCGCCTGAACAGCTTCTCGATCATTATCTTCCCGCACTGCAGCAAATTTCCGTCGAACTCGGTTTGCAGGGGGTAAGATAGCGTCATGTCCCTGTACGAAGTCCCGTTAGTATCTGAAATTGCGCCGGAACATGCCTTTGCAGGAGCTGGGTATGGCACCGATTTCGGCAGCGCCATTCTCCCGATATTTGCAAATGAGTTTCCCCGTTCCGGATCTTCTCATCACTTTTCAGGAATATATAGTGTGGATCGAAGACGCTCCACCAGAAGAGTCGCTCAACCTAAATTGGAGAGACGCTTGAATGAATGAAAATCAATCCTTCGATGGCGCTTACTTCGAAGAAGAGAGATCGGTCGACGTCGTCAACTCCCGCATGGGCGAGGCGGGCGAACCCAGGCTGAAGGATGTTCTGGCCGTCATCACCAAACATCTTCATGCCGCGGTCAAGGAAATCGGCTCTGTTGCAAAAATCGTGAAGCTTGAGCATGCTTGGCGGAGATTGGACGGACGGAACGATGACGGATTTCAAGTGGCGCCATTTCCAGGGTGATGTGATCCTGTGGGCGGTGCGCTGGTATTGTCGCTATCCGATCAGCTATCGCGACCTTGAGGAAATGCTGGCGGAACGCGGCATTTCGGTCGACCATACGACGATCTATCGCTGGGTCCAGTGCTACGCCCCGGAGATGGAGAAGCGGCTGCGCTGGTTCTGGCGGCGTGGCTTTGATCCGAGCTGGCGCCTGGATGAAACCTACGTCAAGGTGCGGGGCAAGTGGACCTACCTGTACCGGGCAGTCGACAAGCGGGGCGACACGATCGATTTCTACCTGTCGCCGACCCGCAGCGCCAAGGCAGCGAAGCGGTTCCTGGGCAAGGCCCTGCGAGGCCTGAAGCACTGGGAAAAGCCTGCCACGCTCAATACCGACAAAGCGCCGAGCTATGGTGCAGCGATCACCGAATTGAAGCGCGAAGGAAAGCTGGACCGGGAGACGGCCCACCGGCAGGTGAAGTATCTCAATAACGTGATCGAGGCCGATCACGGAAAGCTCAAGATACTGATCAAGCCGGTGCGCGGTTTCAAATCGATCCCCACGGCCTATGCCACGATCAAGGGATTCGAAGTCATGCGAGCCCTGCGCAAAGGACAGGCTCGCCCCTGGTGCCTGCAGCCCGGCATCAGGGGCGAGGTGCGCCTTGTGGAGAGAGCTTTTGGCATTGGGCCCTCGGCGCTGACGGAGGCCATGGGCATGCTCAACCACCATTTCGCAGCAGCCGCCTGATCGGCGCAGAGCGACAGCCTACCTCTGACTGCCGCCAATCTTTGCAACAGAGCCCACGTTTGCCACAGTCAATGCGGACGCGACAGCCATTAGGCTTATCGCTAATCCGCTGAGCTGATCCTCGGACCTGATATTCATGCCTTGGCACCATCAGCGACCTGAGAGTGTGGCCCCAAGACTTGTGCCGCCGCCGAAATTGCGGCGAGTGCTGTGGGAACACCTGCAACAATCGCTACCTGGGTAAGAACGCCGAAAATCTGGTCTCGGGTTGCACCCGCGCGTACCGCAGTGGGGACATGAAATTTGATGACATCAATTCCCGTTGCGCCCAACGCCGCGCCGGCTGCGATGATAACGAGTTCCCGGGTTTTCAAATCCAAATCGGTGCGGCTGTATACATCGCCGAAGACCCACTCAATCACATAGCGACCAAAATCAGGCGAGCTATCCTTAAATCCATCAAGGTATGCCTCCGTGGGAATGCCGGTGACTGCGGCGAATGTAGCAGATCCCCTGGCGAAACGGTCCTTTGAGACCTCAGCAGGCAAAGCGACGCTGGAATTTACGACTGACATGCTCTATCTCCTCGTTTGCACTGCACCGTGCAGTCTCCAACACATACATTGCACAGTGCAGTGCAGTCAAGGAAGGTGATGATCATCGTGAACGAAATTAGCGATTCCCCCGCAGCGCCGGTCCCTCAACTCGCAGCGACATACCGAAACGAGAGGGATCCTGGATGCCGCAACGCGCGTCTTCCTCGCGCGAGGCTTTGAAGACACGAGCATGGACCTGGTTGCGCGGGAGGCCTCAGTTGCGCGCCGAACTGTCTACAACCAGTTCGAAAGCAAGGAGGCGCTGTTTATCGCATCCGTAGAGCGAGTATGGAGTGAATTTCCCGTTGTGGAAATTACCGCTGATGAGTCTGTTCTAAGCGATCCGGCGGCTGGTCTGAAGCGGATTGGGGATGCCGTTGTGGATTTTTGGGAACCGCCGATTGCTGTGGCTTTTCTTCGTATGGTTATTAGTGAGGGAACCCGGTTTCCCGACCTGCCAACAACCTTCTTTGAAGCAGGGAAGGCGCCGGCAATGCGAGCTCTGGTAGAGTACCTGAGAACCTTAAGTGCGAACCGCGTGCTTCATGTCGAAGATGCGGAACTTGCAGCTTCACAGTTCTTAGGTTTGCTGAACGAGCCCCTTCTTTGGCTACGAGTTATCGGTATTGGGGATGCTCCATCGAAGGAGCGACGTGAGAAAGTGGTTGCCGAAGGCGTGAGCATGTTCCTCTCTCGCTATGGAAAGCGGCAAATATTGCCAGACAGCTAGGATGTTCACGCCCTAAAAATCATATTTTTATATCAAGGCGTAGCTGTCATCGTGAACCAAGCTCAAAAGGTATTGGCCGTAATTCGTCTTTGCTAGTAGATTTCCGGCTTTCTCGATGACCTCTGGCGTCACCCAGCCTTTCCGATAGGCAATTTCTTCGGGGCATGCGACTTGGAGATTTTGTCGGTCTTGAACTACTCGGACAAACTCACTTGCCTCAAGCAAGGAAGCGTGTGTTCCTGTATCAAACCAGCCATATCCTCGGCCTAACCTGACAACCGAGCACAAACCATTTTCTAAGTAGATATTGTTTACTGATGTTATTTCGAGGGCTCTGTTGCAAAAAATCGTGAAGCTTGAGCATGCTTGGCGGAGATTGGACGGACGGAACGATGACGGATTTCAAGTGGCGCCATTTCCAGGGTGATGTGATCCTGTGGGCGGTGCGCTGGTATTGTCGCTATCCGATCAGCTATCGCGACCTTGAGGAAATGCTGGCGGAACGCGGCATTTCGGTCGACCATACGACGATCTATCGCTGGGTCCAGTGCTACGCCCCGGAGATGGAGAAGCGGCTGCGCTGGTTCTGGCGGCGTGGCTTTGATCCGAGCTGGCGCCTGGATGAAACCTACGTCAAGGTGCGGGGCAAGTGGACCTACCTGTACCGGGCAGTCGACAAGCGGGGCGACACGATCGATTTCTACCTGTCGCCGACCCGCAGCGCCAAGGCAGCGAAGCGGTTCCTGGGCAAGGCCCTGCGAGGCCTGAAGCACTGGGAAAAGCCTGCCACGCTCAATACCGACAAAGCGCCGAGCTATGGTGCAGCGATCACCGAATTGAAGCGCGAAGGAAAGCTGGACCGGGAGACGGCCCACCGGCAGGTGAAGTATCTCAATAACGTGATCGAGGCCGATCACGGAAAGCTCAAGATACTGATCAAGCCGGTGCGCGGTTTCAAATCGATCCCCACGGCCTATGCCACGATCAAGGGATTCGAAGTCATGCGAGCCCTGCGCAAGGACAGGCTCGCCCCTGGTGCCTGCAGCCCGGCATCAGGGGCGAGGTGCGCCTTGTGGAGAGAGCTTTGGCATTGGGCCCTCGGCGCTGACGGAGGCCATGGGCATGCTCAACCACCATTTCGCAGCAGCCGCCTGATCGGCGCAGAGCGACAGCCTACCTCTGACTGCCGCCAATCTTTGCAACAGAGCCCGATGGGTGATGAACAATCTCGGCACGGACGCGGCCGTGCTCGATGCGCTCATTGCGAAGCGAAATGCTGATAGGGCGCGGGAAGAGGAAGTTGCCGCTAGCGCGGCCGAAGCAGCGGCCAGAGAGCAGGACCAAAAAAGGATTGATGCTCGACACCGCGATGAAAGGCGGCGCGCGAAAGCTCGAAAGCGAGCGTGGGAGCGCCAGCTACGCAAGGCGGAGGAACAGCACCAGGCCTTGAATGATGAGGCGGCTTATCTTGCGCAGCGCATAATCGCGCTAGAAGGACGGAACCGGGTCATTCGCATGTTTCTCCCCCGCAATTCTGAGCTTGAGCGATTGCGCGCAAGAGCGCGCCAGTGCGGAATTGAAATCGCACAAGCGGACGCAGGCATTGCCAAGCTTCGCTCATCGCCGCCCGAGGGGCCTGACCTTGCTGACTGAGAACGTTCCTTCCCCTGCCCCACAGATTGCCCGCGTCTATCTGCGCGTCAGCACCGACGCGCAGGATTTGCGTCGCCAAGACGCGATCGTGGGCGAAGCAAAGGCCGCAGGCTACTATGTCGCGGCGGTCTATCGAGAGAAGGCATCGGGTGCCCGCGCCGACCGCCCCGAGCTTTTGCGCATGATTGCCGATCTTCAACCCGGCGAAGTAGTGATCGCGGAGAAGATCGACCGGATAAGTCGTCTCCCCTTGACCGAGGCTGAGCAGCTGGTTGAGACAATTCGTGCGCGAGGCGCGCGACTTGCCATTCCCGGCGTCGTGGACCTGTCCGACCTCGCGGCCGATGCCGATGGCATCGCCCGCATCGTGCTCGAATCTGTTCAGGCGATGCTCTTGAAGATCGCCTTACAGATGGCCCACGACGATTACACCGATCGCCGCGAGCGACAGCGCCAGGGTATCGCCTTGGCAAAAGCCGCAGGTCGCAGCGGAGGGCGCAAAGGCGATCGGGCAACGCACGCCCGCATTGTGGCATTGCGCGAGGCGGGCAAGAGCATTGCCAAAACGGCAGAGCTGGCCGATTGCGACCGCAGCACAGTCAAGCGAGTATGGGCGGCGCATCGCGCCGCCCAGGTGCAAGAACCCAGCCCTCAGCGAAATCACCGTGAGCGGAAACGCTGATTGCCCTTTCTGTTCGGCTTCGCGCCGGTGGCAGCTGCCACCGGCAGTCCCCTGCCCGCGTCAACGGACTGCCAGCCAGGGGAAAGAGCGGCGGAGCCGCGACAGGGTTTTCCAATCGCCCCCATGCCGATCGAGCGCAGCGACCTATGGGCGCCAATGGCCGGTGGCAGCTGCCACCACCGCCAGTCCAAATTGCTGCATCTACTCGGGCGGTTTCCTTTGGGCGTTGCTGTCTGACGGATACGAACTGCGCATCGCCACTAATGCGGGCAAGCAGAAAACCGGCCTTCGGCCTTGGGTTTCCGCAAGCGGACCCTCCCATTTTCAGCTTGCCCGCGTGGCTCAGCTCCGCCGCAAAAAATCCGTCAGCAACGCTTATCCAAAGGAGACTACCATGCAGAACATCGCTGAATTTCGGATCATCGGCCGCGTTGGCAGTGTCGATACGACCGATAAAGTCACCCACGTTTCCGTCGCCGCGAACTACAACCGCAAGGATGGCGATGAATGGAAGACCGATACGCACTGGAACCGTGTGACGTTCTTCCGCCAGCTGGCAGAGCGCGCCGCTGATCTGGGCAAGGGCGACCTGGTTCACATCACCGGACGGGTCCGCCAGAACAGCTACGAGAGCAATGGCGAAACCCGCTACTCGGTGGACCTGATCGCTGAGGGGCTGGGCATCCTGACGAGGGGCGGGGCTGATTAAGCCCCTCCCTTTCCCCATAAGACGGGCGGCCTAGCGGCCGCCCTTTTTGTGGACAATGCCTCTCATAGACCCTAACGATAATAGGGTCTAATTTTGCGAGGCATCTGTGGCGGCCAAACTGTTCAATCGTGTAGCGAGCTTGCGCATCGCTGCCGGACTTACGCAATCCGAGCTGGCGGCGAGGATTCACGTCTCACCTGAAACAGTCGCCGCCATCGAGAACGGCAGGCAGGACGCCACTTTGATAACGGCGCTCCGAATGTCCCACGCACTGCGAACTCAAGTGCCGAACATCTTTAGGGAGCAGCCTTTCCCTAAGCTGATCGGCTCCGATCGAGGCGAGAGCCGCACAGCTTAGGAGGTCACTATGCGCCGTCAGATCGTCAGCAAACTCCGGCGTGCAGCAAGCGCGCTACGGACGGCTATGCTTTTGGCGTGGCTTATCCTGCTGATCGCAGCTGGCGCGCTCATGCTGATCGTGGCTCTTATTGTCGCCACGCTGGCCCACGCTGCCTTTGGCTGGTGGGGCGTGGCCGTGGTCGCAGCTTTCGTGCTGGCGGCTATCTTCGGCAAAGATCCACCGACCGAACCAACCAGCCCGCGTCGCAAGCGCAAGGGCCTTCACCTGAATGACGATCCGAACCCATGGTATATGCAGTCGCAGTATCGCTTCGGATCGGGAAATAGCGCCGCCCATAACCGCTGGCACAAGTAGCCCGTGGCGCAGCCATTGAAGGGATTCTCAATGCGAACAATCGTAGTGACTAATGAGCGCGGTGGCATCGGCAAGACCATGCTTACCTGTCATATCGCGTGGCATCTGGCCGAGCAGGGCAAGCGTGTCGTGGTCCTTGACCTGGACAAGCAATGCCACAGTGCCGGAATGCTGAAAGCCGAGTTCGAGCAGATCGGGCCGGTTCAGTCGATACTCGACTTCGCCCCCGGCGAGGAACCTCCGGCGCTGGCTTGCTTCAAGAACACGAGGCAAGTGGTCGAACTGACGACTGACGGCCCGCAGCAGGGCCAGCACATCGCCGCCTATGTTCGCGCCATTCGTGCCGGCCTTGCCAAGCACTACGACTATTGCGTGATCGACACGGCCCCGGCTTGGGATGGCCGCAACCTTATGGCGCTGATCGCATCCGATTATGTCGCGGTGCCTTTAGACCCCGACAAAACCGCACGGCAATCGCTCAACGAGATTTCGCAAAGCATCAGCCTTGCCAATAAGGTTCGGGGGGAGGGCAACGAAACCCGCTTCGGGATCGTGTTCAATCGTGTGCAGACGACGAGTGAAGTGTCTAAAATGCTCATGGAGCGGATCGGGCAGGCGCTACCCGCCAATGTTGTCCCGCATACCATCCCGCACCGCGAGCATATGCGCGAGGCGGCCCTTCTCGAAATTCCCGTGTGGCGACTTGCCAAGGATACGCGCCGCAGCGCGCCGGTCCTGCGCGAAGTCGTCTCCTACATTGTCGATCAAGCTGAGAGGGAAGCCGCATGAGCAAGGCAGCTGTCAAACCGGCGAAGAAGAGCTTTGCCGACTTCGATATGGACGCGATGGATTTTTCGGCCGTCCCCGCGAATACCGAGTTCAAGGCAGCTGGGCGGTTTCAGCGCCTTCCGCTCGCTGACATTGATCCAGACCCCGCGCAGGTTCGCCGGGAGTTCGACCAGGCCGAGATTGATGCACTGGCCGCGACCATCAAGGACCGCGGCTTGCTGCAACCCATCGTCGTCGCGCCAACATCGAACGGCCGCTACATCATCCGATACGGCGAGCGGCGCTACCGCGCGTGCCGCCAGCTTGGTTTCGACCAGATCGACACCGTTCTGGATCAGGCCGACGCCGAACGCGATATTGGCCTCGACCAGTTTCTTGAGAACGAACAACGCCAAGCCCTAAGTCTGGCCGAGCGCGTCAGTTTCATCGCGAGCCGCGTCAGTGACACGCTTTCGACAAAGGATCTAGCCGCGCGCATCGCCAAGCCGCATTCGGAAGTGAAGCGCCTCTACTCGCTGCGCACCTTGCCCGAGGACATTCTTGCCGCGTTGAAGAATTGTTCTCCGCGCGCCGCCGTCGCCATCAAACACGCGATCGAGCTGGACGAGAAGGCCACGCGCAATTTCGTGGTCACGAATGAAAATCCGACAGCCGCCGCCTGCGAGCAGTTTCTTGCCACGCTCCAAGGCGGTCCCGATGAAGAGAGCGCTCAGGCCGGCGCCGCTAAACCGAATGACGATTCAGCGCTGCCCCAAGAATCGCGCGCGCCGGTGGCAGCTGCCACCAGTGCAGCAGATGAGCGTCGGGAGCGGCCCGAACTGGATGCCGGCGACGACGAGCGGGAAGGGGAGGGCGCTGCGCTTGCCGAGCGTTCCGATCACAAGCCGCGCACCCCCGTCAGCCGAAAGAGGCCAACGACGCACCGGCCATCATCATTCAGGGCCGTCGCGGGATTGTTCTCAGCGGCCAGGTCACGGTTCGGTTCGACGGCGAGGCTGCGCCCCAAACCTTCGACTTCTGATAGCTTTTACCGTCCACGTTCACTCAGCATTGAGGCGGCGTGGAATTTTGAAGCGGTGGCAGTTGCCACCGCTTTTTGTTTGTGGGGTAGGTATCTACTGTATGGCAGGATAAGCCTTGCGGCGGCTAATGTTAACCGATACGCTCAATCCTATCGGATCGCGCTTCACGGTTGGGAGATACCTACCCCACATGGAAAAGACGCTGGGCTTCAAGATCGAGGCGGCCAAGCTCGCAAAGATCGACGCGCTCGCGCAGACGAGGGGAGGGCGCGGCCCCTTCATGCGTCAGCTGGTTGACGCGGTGCTCAGGCAGTCCGGGGCGGCCATCGAGGCCGCGCCTGTTGCCGACCGCGAGGCCGCTGGCGAGCACCGCCTTTATCTTCGGCCCACCGAAACCGAACTGGCCGTGATCCGCCATCGCGCAAAGGAGCGCCGCATGACCCCGGCGACCTGGGCGATGGCTCTTGTGCGGCGACACATCGGCATTGCCGCGCCTGTCGATCGCGAGTTGCGCGAAGAGCTGTTGAATTGCCGTCAGGCGTTACAGCGCATTGGCCGCAACGTGAATCAGATCGCCCGAGCGGCGAACAAGATGGCGCTGGCGGACAATGCAGCGGAGATCGCCGGCGAGCTGCATAAGGTCAACGACCTGCGCGCGGCGATCGGCGCGGCCGTCGAAGGTATCGGTGCAGCCACGAAGGCCGATCTTGTCTATTGGGAGGTGCCCGGTGAGCGACTTTGACAGCAGCTTTGAGGCGGGCCAGCTCGCCGCGCTGTTCAAACCAAAGCTGACCAGCGACCCGAACAGGCGCGGCGCCGACATGTTGCTGCGCTCGCTTAGTTCGAGGCGAGCAGGCCAGGGCGGGAGCACCCGGGCGCGGCTTGCTCGCATTGTCAGCCGTGCTCCGGAGGTCATGGTCAAGGTTACGGGCAGGCCGAAGGGCAAGAACCACGCGGCTGCGCATTTCGACTATATCGGCCGAAAAGGCGATGTGCCGCTTGAAACGCGCGATGGCGACATTCTGACTGACAAGGAAGATCGGGCGGCGCTGGCGCGCGATTGGGGCGATCCTGTCTATTGGCGTGACAATTCTACCGTAGCCGCCGTGAGCATGGTTTTTTCGATGCCGGCAGGCACAGACCCCGACAAGGTTCTTTCAGCGGTGCGCGAAGTCGCGCGGAGCGAGATCGGGCATGAGTGGGATTACGTCCTGGCGCTGCATACGGACACACCACGGCCTCACGTGCATGTGACGGTTGCAGCGCGCGGTGACACGGGGAAACGCTTCAACCCGCGACCTCAAACGCTGCATCATTACCGGGAGCGCTTTGCCGAGGAATTGCGGGCGAGGGGGGTTACTGCCGAGGCAACGCCTCGCGCAGCGCGCGGTGTCGGCCGAGCTGGTCAAAGCATGGCCCTGAATCGGATGCGGCAGCGCTACATGGCCGGCACCGCACCTGCACCGTTTGCCAATCAGAAGATCACTGCGGCCGCGCGAGACCAGCTGGCGGGGCGGTCCACCGCTCCGGATTTCGTGGTGCGCGGGCGGCAGGCATGGAATGAGACGCAACACCGCTATCTAGCCGCCGCCAAGCGCCTTGAGGCAAGCAGCGATCCAGCTGACCGCCAGCTTGCCGACCAGGTGCGGCAATTTGTGGGGGCAGGGCGAACGCCTACAATTCATGAGCGATCGGTAGCCGCGATGGAGCGGAAGCGGCAGAGCGAACGATCTAGGAACCGCGATCGTTCGCGGGAAGGGCCAGGACGATAGTTACTGGCCGTGCTTGGTCCAGCCAACGCTGTTTGCGCGTTCCAAAGCGACCAAGGCGTCTGATACCGCCTTCTGCGCGACTAGAAGATAACCTTCGGCAATACTGGGCCATGTTAACTCATCGAACGGATTTGTGACGTTGCCGTTGAAATAATCGAGAGCTTCATGGGCGCGTGCAGCCGCCTCGATTACCTTGGCGGTTTGTTTCTTTGCCCTGTCAGATTTCTTCATCGTGCCTCATGAGGCCATAGCCCATCAAGAGATCGCAAGCGGTGGCAGCTGCCACCGCTCTACCTTCCGTCAGTTTTGAGCCTGCCACGATCTACGGACAGCTGGGGTATCATCGGATACTTTAAGGCTTCACGCTCCCGCGCCCGACCTTCATCTATCCCGTATGATGCGCCAATCATCAAACCTACGAAGAACACGGGGATCATGAGCAGGAGCATCGAGCCGAAGCGTGCTCTACGGCGAGAGCTTTGGATCGCGAGCGCATCACGTTGCAGCTTGAGGGCTGTTATGATCGTCTCGGTAGCAAGGGTGATTTCATGGGCGTCGTCGCCCACATTTGTAAGCAATTGCTCAACGTCCGTCAGAGGGCGTTCTACCTGTTTACCCACTTCGCTTAGATCAGACCAAGCGAGGTTTCTGGAATGAATCACGCGAAGCAAGGTTTCAATGTGACGATCGAGATCGGACACGCCTCTCGATGGCACCGGATCAGGCCGGGGAATGTTCATCGTGCGGTTTCCTGTTTCCAAAAAGCATGTGCCATGCACTTAGCGCGAGCGTGACGGCTTCCTTTCCTGCTGGCGCAGCGTCAAATCCTCGCGCGCTATGCGGGTAGCCTCGTTCTGGCGCTGTTGCTCGAAACGGGCAGCAGGGACCGGCGCGCCAACCTCAATACGCTTGGCGACAGTTTCCTTGGCCCGCTCTATGAAGCGATCCCTGTCTTCCTTTTGGGTGAACCGGGTTTTCGCTTCGATCGCTGCCGCCAGGACGTGCGATTGCGCGGCCTTGAATTGCGGGTTGGCCGCATTATCCCGATGCGAATTGCGCCGGAACTGTTCGGCCGCAGCACGAGATTCTGAGGGGTCTTGCTTTGCCATGCTCGCTCTCTTTGCCGGGTCTTGTGCTTCGCGGGCCTTATCTCGCGCCGCCAGCCTTTCTCCCTCAAGTTTAAGCTGTTCAGACGGCTTGAACCCTTTCACTTCGACCCCCGATCGCGCCGCTTCCAGATAGACCGCCTTCTTGAATTCGTCGCTTCCATGAACACGGATCGACTGCCAGCCATTGTGCTTCGCGATCGCGATAGCATCGCCAATGGCATAGTCCTTGTTGATGCGAATGCCGTCTTGGCCCTTGATCGACATATCGGGCTTGTCATCGCGGCCGCTACGGAAAAGATCATTCCCAACGCGCAGATATTTGCGTTCGAGCTGCGTGGGCAGAGCCAAGCGTGTGTCGTCAACTTGCTTGTCATCCTTTGGCGCTGCCTTCGATGGAACCTCAGCTTTCGCGGGCGCAGCACCGTCTTTGCTCTCCGCCCTGGCTCGCTCACCCTCATGGATATTGAGCGATTTATCGGCCGATGCGGTCGGAGCCGCTTCGCGCTTCGCTTGCCGGGGCCACGCATTAAGGTCGGCCCGCACTCTGCTTTCGTGTCCGCGCAATTCGTCGGCAGGCGCTCCGCGTTTCAGCGCCTTATTATACTCTTCGACAGCCGGCGTCAGATATTGCGCAACCGGCGTGGACCCATCATTGCGCCAATCCGTGGACGCCAGATAAGCGGTTTTTCCGCCTTTCTGCATCGTCAGCGCGTGGTCATATTGGTTTTCCAGCTTGGCAAATGCCTTCATGGCATCGGGGGAATCTCGCAAAGGTTTCCTTGCTGTTCCCAGGGCCAAGAATTTCGTAGGAGCGCGGCGTCTTTGCTTGGCGTTCGCTGTTGTCATTATCGGCCATATTCTTCTCCTTCACTCAGAACTAGATCCCGGCGCTGACCTTCCCACTCCTCTTTCGTCGGGTCGGGACCAATAATGTCGTCGAAGTTGATTTCATCGAAAGCCATGCTGCCGTCCTTCACTGTCAGGTTCGGCATATCGCGATCGAGGGCGAGAACGTCTTCGGGAATGTCCTGCACCTGGTCATCGGCCAGTGCGGAATAATCATTGAAAGCCGCCAGCTCTTCATCGCTCAGATCATCGACGGCCGCGATCGGCGCGACCGGCTTGGGCAGCGCCGGCACTTCCGGCGCAGGCGTCAAGCGCGAGCGGAACACGGCATCCTTGAAGTAGCGGATTTTCTTCCCGCGAATGACGGGGATGCCGCCCCGGATGACGAGTATATCGTCTTCGGGCAGCTGCATCAGCTCTTGCGGGAGCATCAGCGCGCGGCGCTGTTCGGAGATCGTCTTGCTTCGATTGGCGAGCAATCCATGTATCGTCAGGGACCGGCTTTCCGCATCCTGACCAAGATAGCCGAGGCGTTCGGACAGTTCCTTTGCGACCCGCAGCTCCTTCGGCGTGAAAGCAATTTCGACCCCGCAGTTTGATACGATTTCGTCCGCGCCATGCTCACCATAGACATTCCGCAGCTGGGAGCGGGACTGGATGACGGGGAGCAGACGCAGCCCATAGCCGCGCACATAGGAGAACGCATTGGCAATGACCTGGGCGCGGCCGAGCCGCGCAAATTCGTCCAGAATGAGCAGCACGGATAGCTTTTCACCATCGTCGGGCAGTTGCCGCGTGTTGAGGTCGATCAGCTGTTGGAAAAACAGATTGTAGAGCGGCGCGACCCTATCGAGTTCATCCGGCGAGACACCGAGATAGATCGAGGTCGGGATGCGGCGAAGGTCCGTCAGGGAAAAGTCGCTTTCGGCCGTCGCGCGATCGACAATCGGATTGATCCAGAGATTGAGCTTGGAGGTGACGGTCTGGATAATGCCGGTGAATGTGTTGTCTGCGCTGGACGTAAAATCGCTCAACGCAGCGCGGCACCCTTCCGATAGCGCACCATCGCCGGCTTCCTTGGCGAAGAATGCCTTCATCCCCGGCATCGTGATGGTCCGGTAGATCTCGCCAAACGAGAAGGGACGTTCAGGCTTGGCCGCGATCCACGATGCTATGCCGACAAAGGCCGTGCGGGCTGATTCCGTCCAGAATGCCTCGCCCTTCTCCGGGGGCACGAAGAGCATCGTGGCGATCTTCTGCAATTCGACCAGGACCTCAATCGGGTCGGACCTGTTGATATAGCTGAGCGGGTTGTAGCGGGCCGTGCGGCCTTCCCTGTCCGTAGGGTTGAACAGCACAACCTTTTGGCCGCCCTTGCGGCGGAAACCCGCCGTGATTTCGTAGTTCTCACGCTTAATATCGAGCACGACAACCGAATCCGGCCATTGCAACAGATTGGGAATGACGATGCCGACGCCCTTGCCCGATCCGGTCGGGGCTTCGAGCAATACATGCTCCATCTTGCCCACCATGAGAAAGCCGTTGCGGAAAAAGCCATTGCGGACGCGGCCGAGCACAATGCCCTTTTTCGCGCGAAGGCCCGCCTTGCGGATTTCACCTTCGCGCGCGAAACGCGCCTCGCCGTGAAGGTTCTTTTTCGGCCGCAAGACGATCGCCATGAGCAACACCGGCAGCGGCACGCCGATGACCGCGCCTCGCCAAAGCGCTTCGGTCACGACAGGATCATGCCGATAATACCAGAAGAAGCCGGGAAGGGTGAGCGGATCGTAGGCCGCGGCGGGCATCTTGAGGAAGAACCACGCCACCGTGCCGGTCAGCAGGCCGATCAGCAGGAGCGTGATCGGAAGGAGGACAAGGGCCAGTGCGAGCCTGTTAGAGCCTGTTTTCTGGATCAAAATATATCTCCGTCACGCGAAAGCGGCCTTCGACCTTCTTGGTCTGCACGACCACATCAACCAGCAGCTTGAGCAGGCTGCGAATGTCGTCACGGGCCAGATCGGCGCCGCCCTCGCTTTCCTTGACCAGCAATGTCAGCTGTTCGAACGCGAGTTCGGCCGAGTCCGCATGGATCGTCGTGATCGAGCCGGGGTGGCCTGAGTTGACGTTGCGGAGATAGAAGAACGCGGTGCCGTCGCGCAGCTCCTGCAACAGTATCCGGTCAGGCCGCATACGCAGGGCCGATTCCAGAAGATCCTTTGCAGAGATTTTCGCGGTGCCCTGCTTGTCCTTCGCGTAGAGCATGTGGACCACGTTGCGATGCGGAACGACCAATTCGCGCGTGTCTTCGATCGTCAGCAGCCGCTCATGCGGCGGAATGAGCTGGATCAGCCCTTTAGAGAGCGTCGTCTTTCCCGAGCCGGTAGCGCCGGAAATCAGGATATTCTTGCGGCCCTGGACCGCCTTCTGGAAAAATTCGACGTGCTTCCCTGCGTCGAGCAGATCGCGCAATTCAACATCGAGCGGCGAGACTTGCCGGGTTGCGATCTTCGTCTCGCTAAACAGCCCACCGCGCTCGAAATCCTCCATCGTCAACGTCACCGATGACGGCTTGCGGATGGTGATGGACACTGTGCCGGCAGGGACAGCAGGCGGCACAACCAGCTGCACACGCTCGCCGCTGGGGAGGATTGTGGAGCAGATCGGCGTGGACTGGCTTATGTCCTGATGCGTGAAAGCCGCCGCTGCCCGCGCGAGCGCGAGCAGCGACTTTTCATTCAGGTCGGGCAATGTCTCCCAGGACCACCCATCGCGCGTTTCAATTGCCGCCTCGCCAGCCTTGTTAATCACCAGCTCCGTTACGTCCTCACGCGCGAGCAGAGGGCGCAACGGCAGCAAGGCGTTTTCGAGGACAGCCGTATTGCTCATTGGCCGCGCCGAAGCCGAAGGCCGTAGATGTTGGAGAAATCGAAGTCGCGCGCGACCATGATCCCCACTTCCGCGCCCTGATTGATGCGAAGCACCGGCTGAATCTGCATCGTGTCCCGCAAGATCGTGTCCGACGCTTGGCTGGGAACCCGAGTGACATTATCCGCGTCGGAGACTTCCGAGGCGGCGATCGAGGCGGCATCGTTAAGCGAGCTGAACAGCAACGCCGCCCCAAAGCGTTCCCAAAAAAAGTTCTTCACGCCGCCTGCCATGCCTGAACGGCCAAGCGCATCGCTGGCGGGCGAGCCTACGTCGATCGCCACGCCGCGAGGCGTGACCGCGCGGTTCCATACCGCAAAGAGACGATATTTGCCGCGCTGGACGCCGGTTTGATATTCGCCCAGGACGCGCGTTCCCTTTTCCAGCAGAACGACGCGGCCGTTGTCCGAATAAATGTCGCGGGGAATGATGCAGCTGACATATCCGGGCTGACTGGAATCCATCGCCGTTTGCAGCACGCACGGAATGAACGACCCTGCGAGGATCAGCATATCGCGGTTGCCAATGTCGCGGCCTGACACCCGATCAATTTGCGAGGTCTGGCGCATGTTTTCGAGATTGGTCCGGCGCGATCCGCCCTGTCCATCGCCATCGGCCGACGCGCCAAGCAACTGCGCGCCCTGTCCTCCTGTGCCGCCGCCCATGGGCAGGCCGGTGGCAGCTGCCACCGCTCCGCCGACCCCACCGCCGTTTTCGCCACCATAGGCCATAATTCCGGCGCGGCGCTGCGCCTCTGCGATGACTTGCCCCTCAGACTTTTGGGGGCGACCGCTTGCACCGGCTGTGCGGGGCGCTTGGCTTCCATCAAGCGCCGGCACTTCCGTCATGGGCACCGGCGCGTTCGGATCATTCGGCGCATCGGCAAGCGTTGGGGCTATGATTGACTTCGGATCGTAGTTGGCGAGCTGCCTTTCATCCGGCTTTTCCGCTTTCTCGGCTTTTTCGGTTGGATCGCTCCGCATTGCGTCGATGGTGCTAAAACCGAGCACAATCGCGCCGCAGGCCACCGCCGCGAGAACGACCGCCTTTTTGGGGTCGATCGACCTGTTCGGAAGGGCGGCAATCTTGGCCTGACGTTCGCTTTGCCGCTCAATGTCTTCCGGATCGGGCACCGGCTCTGATGCAAGGGGCCGGTTTTCGACCGTCTCGCCCTGCGAAATGATGTTGTCGCCATGCGGCGCGTTGTCATGATCGTTCGCAGCCATTTTATTGAACCCCCGTGGTTCGCTCGACCAGGCCAGAGGCCGTGTCAGTTTTGGGATCGCGCCCGTAATAGTCGGTTTTCTGATTGTGGATGCAGAGCACTTCGAGGCCCCGGCGCAGCCGGATTGTTCTGTAAACCCCGTGCAGCACCACATATTCATCGCGCACATCGAAGGAGGCGATGGCTTCCGATCCATCAGGATTGACGATGAAGAACGCCGGCAACTCACGCTGGTTGGGAAAGCGCATTACCGTGAACTGTCCGTTGTCAGACACTTCGGAGGGCTGGATGGCGGTCGATCCTTGCATGATGTAGTCGGCGTTGCGCGTGCCTTCCAGCACGCCAATATCGAGCGCGGACTTCACCGCGCCGCGTTCCATGGCTTTCAGCTGGGCCAGCTGGGCCATTGCGGCTTGCGCCTGCGCTTCCGCTGCTTCCTGTTCAGGATAGCGGAAAACGACCGTATAGAAGCCGCTGCCCCGCTGCGTTGGCGACAGAGCGAAGCGGTAGCTGCGCGGGCCATAGCGCGAACGGGTTATGACCGTCAGGTTCGTGCGACCCGCGCGCTCGCGCGGTTTGATAAAGAGCGAATTGGCAGCCGGTGCGACTTCCCAGGACACGGTATCGCCCAGCGCCACATGCTCGACCACTTCATCCTTGGCGAAGACGATTTCCGTGGCGATGCGGAACACGCCCGGAATCTCATAGACTTGCCGATCATTGTAGTTCGCTTCACGAACCCGGTGATCGAGCACCGTCGCATGGGGCGTTTCTTCGGCCATCGCCGGCGACGCAGCCAGCGCGATCGCGAGCGCAAACGGGGCGCTCCACTTCAACACGGTCATTGGGGCACCTCCACGTCAGCGCGATAGCTCTCGACCTGATAGCCAAGCGGATTCTTGAAGCGGTCCACTTCCTTGCTCGGCGTGCCATCGACCTTGTATTTGATGGTCGCGACGGCATCGGTTTTGGTCGAGTTCGAGCCGGTCACAGATTCCTTGGTAAAATAGACCTGCGCGACGTTGCCGCCCAGGAACGACACCCGCTTGATCTCGACAAAAACATCAGTGCGGTTCGCAAGGATGTTTTGCGGGCTTTGGGGATTGTCGGTCTTGTAGAAGCGTGACCACCGATCCTGTTCGGGCCGCGCCGACATGACCATGACCGCATCGAAATATTCTTCGCGAGCGGCCGCTATCCAGCCTTCGCGATAGCGGACATAGGTAGCGAGGAAATACTTACGGACCGCCTCGTCATAGGTGATCGTCGCGTCACCGTGGAGCTTGGCGGCGATCGACGCCTCGCCCGTGTTACGGTCCACCGTGATAACATATGGCTCGACCGTTTTCAGAGGCGTCAGGGCTGCAACGGCCACAACGCCAGCAGTCGCCAGGGCGCCAGCAACGCCAGCGACGACCCACGCCAGCTTTTTGGAGCGCTCGGCCGCCGCAAGCTTGTCACGTTCCCAGCTTGCAGCCTCTTCAAAATAGGCTTTCAGCTCGTCCTTTGGAATACCAACTGCCATCGTAACACCTCAGCAATTCGAGTAGATCGGGCCGCGCAGCGAGGCGCTTAGACGCGGCACTTCGACCGCCCGCGATGCGTCCGACTGTTCATTGCCCGGAGTGGCAGGGTCTGCCGGGGCAGCGTCCGGCGTTGCCGGTGCGCCCTGGTTGAACACGTCCACATTCGCCGGGGCGGTTCGCTGCGCGGCCTGATCCGGGATCGAGGGAAGGGTAAGCCCATGCGGATTTGCGGGCCGCATCGGCCCCTCGCATTTGGCTGGTTTTTTGACGGGCTGACCGGCGCAGGCCGCCAGCGCCAGGCAGATTCCGAGTCCAAGCAACTTGCGCATATTCGTTCCCTCAAGCTCTGGTGATTGTGTTTCGGTTGCGCCAACGGCGAACCGCCGACGAGAAGCCCCGACCCATGCTGGCCCCCATGGCGCGGGCATCGCTGGCCGCGTGGCCTGCGCCCGTTGCCACAGCCCCGCCCCCCGCTCATCACGGCGTTACCGAACTGCGATACCATCGCAGCAGCACCGCCACCCAGCGAGGCCGCAATTCCGGGGATTTGTAGGAAGAAGAAGCACGCGAGGACGTAGAAGGCGATGATGCGAACGCATGTGTCCCAAACGTGCTCAAACTGACCGTCGAAGGATGCTGTTGCGGATTCCGCGACGTTGGCGACGACGAGCACCAGCAACAGCGCGAACAAGGACAGCATCAAGAAATTCAGGACGCTACCGAGCCACGAGAAGAAGTAGCTTCTGGTGGAATCGAAGAGGAGCGCCCCGACGAAGATCGGACCAACCACCGCCAGACAGGCGAGCGCGAACAGCGCATAGAGCACGATCACAAAGCCAACCGCGAGCGCGAACAACGCGGCTACAGCGGTTAGCAAGATGATGATGGTTGCGCCGATACACAGGATGATCGCAGTCGCTGCCCCCTGCAAATCCCACATGCTGGCGTTCTGCTCAGCATATTCCTTGGTGGCATCCTGCATCCCTATCAGAGCAACATCGACGCGCGCCCACATCGTATCAAACGACCCACCGACGCCATTTGGCGAGTTCCCGATGATTGAGGCAAACTCATTAGGCAGCCCCGTCACGATCATTTGTGCAATTGATGCCCCGTAAAGGCTTGTCACAGCCCAATAAAGTGCAGCGAGCATTAGGGAGCGATAGACGTATTCGCGGAATGGGTATTGCACAGCACCGCGCATGATAGCGTAGCCGAGCAGTATGATATAAATCACCATTCCCGTGCGGAGCGGCCCAGCGATCCAGCCAACAAACCCAGCGTAGTTTGAAACCACAGACGAGTTGAGTTCGTTGACAAAGCCCTGATAGGCATTCGTGAATAGATCGTATTCCACCAGATCGCTCCGCGTTATTATTCAATCGACCTTCGAGCTGTCACATTCCCGCCGCTTTGCGTGCGCGAGCCATCTGATCTTCTCGGTCACGGGAATATTTGATCGAGGCGATGGCAGACTTGATGCCTCCGCAATTCTTGGCGACGGGAATGGGAAGATCGGATTGTTTGAGTTCGCTGTTCATGATCTTGTCGCACTCCGATACGATCACCGGAATTTGATCTTCGTTGGCTTTGAGCCATTCCACGTCGTGGTAGGTCATGAGGATTTCAGGGAAAACGGGTGCGCGTTGGCAGCCGGCGATTATGCCGGCTGCGCTCAATGCTACTAAGGCCATCTTCCGCATTCTTACATTCCCGCCGCTGCCCGCGCGCGGGCCAGTTGCTCTTCACGATCGCGGGAATAGCTGGAGAGGGCTTCCGCCGTTTTGGCCGCTTGTTCGGCCCGACGCGCCCGCTCCATGGCATCGACGCGGAGCTGGTCGTTCATCATGGACGCGCTTTCAAGCTGGATGCGCGCTTGAAGGTCAGCGACTTCCTTGGCCGTTGATGCCGAAGCTAGGCGGCTGCGCAGCTCTTCCAGGCCTTCGCCACGCGATGTGGCCGCTTCGCCCATCCCTTCGGCCATGGCCTTGTCCATCGCGATCGAGCGCGCGGACTGATAGCGAACATCAGTCTGATCGCCATTCGCGGACACGCCGAGACGTTCGAGCATGTCCTGATAGATCGCATCAGATCGCCCGCCATAGCTGCCGCCGCCGCCAAAATCGCCGCGCGCCATGCGTTCGAGCGAGTTCACATCGACGCCGAGCGTGCGAAGCGAATCCGTCTTGAGCTGGTTGGCGATCGAGGAAACATCGGTCAGCTGGTTCAACCCTTGGTAGAGCTGCTGCGCTTCCGCAATCTGCTGGCGACCTTGCTCGATCATCTGCATGGTCTTCTGGATTTGTTCGATATGCTTGAGCACGGACGTGCTATCGAACACAGGGATACCCTGCGCACTGGCTGGCGTCGCGGCCGCAAGGCTCCCGATCGACACAGCCGCCAAGAAAAGCTGCTTCATAGTCTCACTCCTTTCAGCTTGGGCGCCGGCGCCGGTGAAATTCCGGCAACCAGAGCTTCGGATCATTGCCCAATTCGGCAATCACTTCGCGGGCCACGCCCGTTGTCTCAGCGCGCCCCGACAGCACGGCCAGTTCATCGTCCATGCCAATGAGATCCAGGCCGACCACAACGGAGTCATGGCCCTGCTTCACAAGGAATTTGCGGCTTTCCGGCGACAGCTCTTCGCGCACCAGCTTAAATTCCGCCTCCGACAGCGAGAAGCCTTCGATGTAATCCCGGCGCTGGCCGAACGGATTGGGCAGGAAGATTTTCGTCGCTACCTGCTCCAAGATCGAATGGCTGATCGTGGACCGCAGCGCGTCTGCAGGCGACTGCGTTGCAAAGACGAGGAACGCGTTGCGCTTGCGGTATGTCTTGAGGCCATCCTGCGCAAATGCTGTGAACGCCGGATCGGCCAGCGCCTTCCAAAATTCGTCAATCGCAATCACCATGCGCTCGCCTGTCAGGAGCGCGTCTATCCGCTCGAACAGGTAGAGCATGACCGGCGTGCGGATTTCCGCGTTTTCGAGGAAGTCGGTCATATCGAAGCCCACGAAACGGGCTTCGAGAGACATGGAATCTTCCTCATTATCGAAAACCCAGCCAAGGTTCCCCTCGGAGGTCCACTTGACTAGGCGCGCGCCGACGCCGCCCGAGTCCGACATGCCGAGCATGGTCCGCAGCGCCGACAGCGAGCGTTGCTCGCGTGGCAGCTTCATCACGGCTTCGATGCCATCGTCGATCAGGTGCGATTCCTGCACCGTGATCGGCGCCCCCTCTTGCTTCACCAGCTGGCGGATGAAGCGACCGAGGAACGCGCGATGGGAAGCCGTATTGTCGAGCGCCTTGAGCGGAGCGAAGCCCGTAGGTTCCCCGTTGCGCAGCGCGAGATAGGTGCCGCCGCTGGCTCGGACAAAAATTTCCGCGCCTTGATCCTTGTCGATGAAGATATGGCGCGCGTTGAACTTTTCGAGCTGCGCCATCAGGAAGTTGACCAGCACCGTCTTACCGCCGCCCGATGGACCAATGACCATCGAATGGCCCAGGTCTGCCGAATGGAAATTGAAGTAATAGGGGCTGCGAGCGCTTGTCTTGAGCAAGGCGACCGCAGGCCCCCAATGATTGCCGTCCTCGTGCCCTGCAGGGAACGTATGGAAGGGCGAGAACGCCGAGAAATTATATGACGTGATCGGCGCGGGGCGCGCCCTCCACGCGAAGTTGCCGACCAGCTGCGACCAATAGGCAGCTTCCAGCGCCGCGCTTTCGCGGGCGGCGACCATGCCCGTATCGGCCAGCGCAGCGCGCGCGATCGACATGTTATCGCGCAGCTTCTTCAAATCTTCCGCGAACACCGTCAGCGTGAAATGATGGTCCCCCAGCACAAAGCGGTTCGATTGCAAATCGTCGGCCGCGTCGATCAGCTCATCCATCTGGCTGATCGCCTTGTCACCGGCGTTCGCCATTTGGGTCTGGCGAAGCCGAAACCGTTCTGTTGCCGCTGTGCGCGACAGGAACGTGAACGACTGCGTTATGGCGAGGCTGAAATCGACCGAAAGCAGCGATTCAAACTGGCGCGGCGTTGTCGATGACGGATACTCGCGAATGCCGAAAATGCCGCCGAACATCGAATGATCGGCGTCGCGGACCTCAAATGTCTCAGCGCCGATGATGGCGCGGCTCGCATAGAGCGCCGAGCCGAGACGGCCACGGACCAGAGGACAGCGCCGATAGCGCCCGGTCATCACCTGGTTCAATATTTCCAGCGGTTCGGAGAACAGGAGACCCCGGTGCTCATAGATGCCGACACGGCGCGGACGAACGCGCAGCAGTAGCTTTTCCAGATCGCGCACCTTGTCTTCCAGCAGCTCTAGAGCTTCCGCGATATTGGCGTTCTTGTCCTCCTGCTTCTTGCGCAGGAAATCCATCAGCTTGTCGGTCGCGTTTGCTGTTGGGCGGATCACGACCGTCATGAAGAAGCGGTTGCGGAACATGCGTTCGGCCGTCATCCGCTCATAGTATTTTTGATCGAGCTTCGCGGCGAAATGCGAGCGGAACGTGCCGCCTGGATAGTCGCGCACGCGCATCCGCAACATGTGCGTCCAGATCGAAAGCCGCTCGTCATGGATATTGCGCCAGACCCCGTTGAGGCGCGTGTGCCAATCATTCAGATCGCGCACGTCCGAAGTCTCAAAGGGCCGTCCATCCAGTTCGAGCATGAGCATCAGATCGCCGTTATCGAGGGCGACCACATGCTCATTGACATGCCGCGAATACGGCAAGAATTTCTCGGGCATTTCCTCCCGTTTGGCCTTGTCAAAAGGCACCTTCTCCGCGAGCGCGCTCTTACCGAACACCACGACCAAATCCCTTTCGCTTGATTCCGTAGAGCGGCAGCGGCGTGTAGCTCGACCCACCCCAAAAGACGCGGTTCCGGTTCGCCGCTTTGGTCCGGCCCCACAGGAAGATCAGCCGGAATGCGTTCACGTCATGCCGAACGATAAGCCGCGCCATCGCATAAAGCGCGACGGCGGCCGCGCCGCCGTAGAGAGGATTGCCCGAACCAACCAACGTGATTGCGCCCGCCATGATGATGAGCGCGCCCGCCTCAATGGGAACACCCGCCCACAAAGCGGGGCGGGTGACGGCCAAGAACAGCGGGTCTTTTGTCATTTCTTCCTGACCGTCCATCCCCGATCACCCCGTAATCGTGTCGACGATCCAAGGCGCGGAGAACACGATCACCACGCCAACTACGACCGTGACGAGCATCTGCACCGACGCGCGGCCCAGGAACCACAGAAGGCCGACGACGATGATCGCGATGATCGCCAGCGTGCGGAGCAAACCGTTGCTCAGCAGGCCGAGAATATTGTCGGCCAGGCCTTCAAAGTTTGCCTGCGCAAAAGCCGGCTCCGCTACGAGCAGGCTTGCCAGCAGCGACAGGGGCAGCGCGCGCGCCATGAGCGGCGAGGGCTTGAGACGCGCGAGCAGCGCATCGAGCCGGGATTCAGCCTTGATCTTCCAGATACGAAACATTCGACAACTCCTATCTTCGCCTTACGAACCAATCCGCGCGTGTTGGGCGCGGCCGAAAACATCCCACGCAGGCGGTGGAGGCGGTGGAGCCGCCTCCATGTTCTCCGCTGCGATTTCCGCCAGCTCCACCGGCACACGACCGGCGCCAGTGTCGCTCACGGCGGCGCTGGCGGGCTGATCGCCTACGATGACAGTCGGGATTGCGGTCGCAGGCCGACCGCTGACGCGGCGACCTGCGTTCTCCACGCGGGCGACATAGCCGTTGCGGAAACCTCTCGATTGAGAGCCTGTGTTATACATGCTGAGTGCGACCCGAAGGGCCTCTTGCGGGGTGCGCCCCGTCTTGGCCGAACGGAAATTGGACAGGAGCACCCGCCCTGCCGCTTCGACATTGGCGCACTGCTTGAAAACAGTGTCCCACGTCAGGCCGAGCCAGCCCATGTTGCGTGAATTGATTTGGCCGAGGCCGAGATCCACGCTGTAGCCGCGAGCCACATAGGAGCGCGCGGTTGCGATGGCCTCAGCCTCATTACGCGGACGGCGCGGCTGACTGGCCACGCCGTTGACGTTGATCGCAAACACATAGTTCGAAGATTCCGCATCCACGATCGCGGCGATCGTATGCGGTGCTACTGCTGGGGCGCATTGCGCCGCCAGCGAAAGAACGGCCCCGGTTTCGAGGAACACGTTCCCGCTCCCGGTCAGTTGCGCGGCTGATAGTAGGTCTGTTGCCGCCCGTCAGTCCAAGTGACCGTCAAGCGACCAGGCCTCCCATCATCCGGCTTCTTGTATTTGGTCTTGGCGATGCCCCCGCCCGTGCATGTCGGGAAGCTGCCGCCGAGAGCCAGCACGCGCCACAGTTTCGTTATCGGTGGAACACAGGCTGGATATTGCGTCGGACCACCCGGGTTGGAGATGCACAGAACAACCTCACATGCCCAAGTATTATCCGACGCTACAGCGGGGGTCGATTGCACCGCAGCCCCCACCAAGGCGGTCGCGAGCGCGAAATTAAAAGCTTTCATCGCTTTCTCCCTCGTCATCGAGATTTATGCACATATCACGATGAGGGGGGAAAGGGAAGCCTAAAACGCCAATTTGTTGCTGCATTGTTTGTCGGGGACCAATCGGATATGGTCATCCTCATATCCGTAATCGAGCACGACATGCCGCACAGCGCTTGACAGTCGCTTGTAGGTTTTAAGCGTTGGTTGCTCGAATAGGCAGACATTCAGCCACTTATCGCCACGCCACGATACTTTGACATTGATGATCCATTCACTCGACGGCAGTTGCGCAATTTCGACCGCTTGGATCATTCCCCCAGCAGGGCGGCGGGTGGTTAGTTCGCGCTCAAGGATCGGATCATACTGCCAATCGTCGCTATGCGGCATCGTGATTTATTCCCTTTTACCGATTAGGATATGTCTATCCTCGCTTTGACGGCGAGGGCAACCCGGCTTGTCGTCTCTTGCCGCGCAACCACATTACAGCCATTAAGCGTGTCAACACGCTTATTCCGGCACCACACCAACCTCTTGTGTTCTAGACCTATGGCGCGCCCGAAAAGACAGGAAGACCCTCTTCTCCCGGTTCCTTTGCCCCGGCGTCGGCCGAGCCGCGCCAACACGCGAAATCTCGCAGCATCGGTGAAACCCGAGCTGGCGGCCGAGATCAAGAACCTCGCTGAGCGCGAACAAACGTCCGTTGCTGCCCTGGTCGAAGAGGCGACGATCAATCTCTTGAAGGCACGCGGGATCGAATATCCCGACTATCTGCGCCACTACCGCAAATTGGCGTGACGAGCGCGTTATAAGCGTGCGCGCACGCTTATTCTTGCCAACCCCTTAAACTTGAGCCAGTTATGACGCGCTGATTCCGCCTTGGAGTCGGCGATTCATCTGTTGCGTGCGGGGTGGCTCCCCGAGGCGACAGGGCAACAAAAAACCCTCGCTTGGCTGAGCGAGGGCTGTTTGTGCCACCGAAGGTGAGCGCGTCTAACTTGGCTCCCTTTATCGGTGGTGCGGCAGCGAAAGTCAATCTCGAAAGCGTGCTTTCGGGAGCGATGGCGCTTGGCCTCGCGGGACCGACGAAGGGAGGTCCGCATGACCACTTCCATAGGCGCCGTGCTGCGTAGCACCGGCCTCGCCACGATCGACCGCGCCTTGCTTGCGCGTGCCGAAAAACCGCGCGTCAAAGTCTGGGCCGGCAGCATCGCCGTAGGCCACGAGAAGCGGGCGAAGGCCTACACGCCGATCCGCAATGCTCGCCAGATGCGCGAGATGATCGAAGCCGCAAAGCTCTACGAGCGGCAGACGCTCGCGCAGCGGCGGACAACCACGCCGCGCATTCGTAACGGTGCGATCGGACAGGCCGGCATCCAGATTATCGAGTTCCTGGCCCGCGTCATCGACTATAGCACCGGCGCGTTGTTCCCCAGCCTTCACACCATCATGGAGGGAACCGGCCTCAGCAAAAATTGCGTCGTTCAGGCGCTTTCGCGCCTCAAAGAGGCGCGCATTATCGACTGGTTCCGGCGCTACGAGCCGGTTCCCGATCACGAAGCGCAAGGCGCTGGCCCGCGCATCAAGCAGGCCACGAACGCCTATCGCTTCCTCTTCCCCGCCTTCCTCTCCAAAATCTTCGCCGCTCGCCGCCGTCGCGGCATCGCGGCTGACCCAGCCCCCGCTTGCGAACAGTATCGCCAGATCGAGGCGGCGCGCGACATGGAGCGCATGAGGGATCAGCTGCCCCTATGGGAGCTAACCCGCGAAGAGCGGGACAAGCGCGAGCTGGCCGATATTCTCGCCAGCTTGGGCGAAGCGATTGAGGCCAAAGAACGTGAGTCATTCGCAAGTGAAGATAACCGGCGGAGATATTTATATTGAATGGCCCTAGTCGGGCCATGCGCGATATTGGCATATATCCCGACCGTTTGCCCGCCTCCGTGAAATGTGTATAAATCCCAATGTCGGGATACCGTTGACGAAAGAAGTTCGATGCAGATGGACGTCGAAGCACGCGCACGTCAGATCGTAGCGGATATGGGCGGCCACTGGCGCGGCTCATATGGCATGGTTTGCTGCCCAGCCCACAACGACCGCAATCCGTCGCTCCAAGTCACCCCCGGCAAGAAGGCCGTCCTGTTCAAATGTTGGGCCGGTTGCAGCCAGGAAGCCGTATGGTCCGCGCTCAACAGCCGCAAAATCAATCGTCACACCAGCGGCGAGACGGTCGATCGCGCGCCCGAACCGTCGCGCCGGAAGCTCGCCCTGCACCTATGGGATTCCGCCGTGCCGATCGCAGGCACCGCGGCTGAACGCTACCTGCGTTCGCGCGCGATCGACCCGGTCGGCCTCAAGGTCCGCTTTGCTCCGCGTTGCATCGTTGGCCCGCCCGACGCCCGCGAAGAGCATCCTGCCCTTCTCGTGCCGTTCGAGGCCGACGAAGGCATAATCGCCGTGCAGCGGATCTTGCTCGATCCAGCAACGGGCGAGAAACGCTACCATGCGGCGTTGCGCGAGGCGAAGTTGACACTCGGCCTGGTCCGACACGCCGCGATGCGGATCGGCGGCCAGCCAACCGGCGATGTTCTGCGCCTCGCGGAAGGCTTCGAGGAAGCCGTTTCCGTCACCCAGCTTAGTGACGGAAAATTCAAGGTGTGGGGCGCTGGCGGCATTCGCCGCTATGGCCTGATCGCGATTCCGGAACGCATCCGCAAAATCGTCATCTACTCGCAACACGGCCAGGAAGCTGCACAGGCCATAGAGGACGCGCGCGACCATCTCACCGCCAACGACCGCGAACTGAAAATCATCCTCCCGCCGGCCCCGGCGCCGATGGACTGGAACGACATTCTTCAGGAGAGAGCCAGGTGCTGATCCGAGGTTTCAAAAAATGGCCGCGAAATCAGCAAATCGCGTTGCCAATTCTCTCTGTTTTCGCCTTCGGTGCGCTGTTCAATCAGATGCAAGCAAGGAATAGCGAGCCAGTTTCGATCCACGTCGAGAACCCGCGCATTATCGACGGCGATACGCTCGAAACGCTCGATAAAAAGCGGGTGCGGTTGTCGGGAATCGATGCGCCGGATGAGGACGGTAAGGGCAATGTGCCCAAGATCGCAGCGCAGCTCTATTTGGAAGAGCTGGTGAAGCAAAATGGCGGCATGGATTGCACGAGCGATTTTCAGGACGAAAAGCTGACGATCGAGCCGATATGCAACACGCGGCGGACAAGCTGGGGCCGGTCTAACCTGTCGTGCCGGTTTCGGTCGAATGGGGCATCTGTTTCGGCAACGATGGTGCGCCATGGATATGCCGTTGATTACAGGCAACATTCAGGGCTGGCCTATGCCCGTTTCATGAAAGATGCAGCCGACGAGCGGCGAGGCCTTTGGGGTGTCGATTACGAGGCGATGAGGAATCTGGCGATCGAGAGGGGCCAGTTGCCGAACAAGTGCAAATGATCGGAGCCGGGAACCTGCCCTATTCCACCCCACGGCTGCGCCGCGCGGCTCCACGGAGCCAGCAAAGCCGTCTCCGCCCATTCGGGTGACGGTCAGGGCTATAAGGGGTCCGGTGAGAGAATGTTCGAAAACGTACGCTAAGGGATCAGAGCGATTATAAGGGAAGATTAGCATGAATGATGCGATGCGAACGACGATGCAGGCCGCGCCCAGGCACAGTGCATCGCCGCGCGTCGAGGCAATCGCGGCATGGCTGATCGCCGCGCTCATTCTCGCAGGCGGCGGTATCGTTGCACGCCTGATCGTCGATTATCCGCGGCTCCTGCCGAACAGCTATATCGGCTTCCTTATCTACCGCGCTGGACCCACGATTGCGCTGCTATGGGCCTGTGCCGGCGCTGCGATCGCGATCAATGCCGCGACGACACGCCTGATGCTCTTGTCCGCATTGTGCGGATCAATCGTTGCGGTTCTCGCTCTCGCCATTCTCTAGCCGCTAAATGTGCGGCCCTGGGCCGCGCCTTGCCGGTGGTGGCAGCTGCCACCGGGGGGGGAACACCAAGGGCACCCGCCCTTTCGTTCCCGAAGCATAATCGACAGGACCGGGTTGCTCGACAAGTTCGGCCTGTTCCGGCGCGCTCACGCGCGACGGGGCCTCCCTAGTCGCGCCGCCCGCACCACTCCCATCGATTTTGCTTCCCCCTCCCCATCCCGCGCTTCGCCAGCGGGTCAGAGCCGCAGGCCGCAGGCAGCGGCTTCGCCTAAAGGAGTGAAAAATGACCATCCAGACCATCCAACTGAACAAGCTGGCGCTTTCCGACCTCAACGTGCGGAAGGTGAAGCCCAAGGAAATCGAAGCCCTCGCAGCCGACATTCAGGCGCGGGGCGTGCTGCAAAACCTGATCGGCTATGATGAGGACGGCAAGATCAAGATTTGCGCTGGAGGGCGGCGCTACCGGGCCTTGAAGCTGTTGCAGAAGGCAAAGACCATCCCCGGCACTTTCGAGGTTCCCGTTGAAATCCGCAGCAAGGACGAGGCGCTGGAAATCTCTCTTGCCGAGAACGCGCAGCGTGAGGACATGCACCCCGCCGATGCCATCGCCGCCTATCGGGCGATCATCGACAGCGGCAAAGACGTTGACGATGTTGCAGCATCGTTCGGCGTCTCCCCCCGCCTATGTCCGCCGCGTGTTGAAGCTGGCGGCGCTGCACCCGACCATTCTCAAAGCCTTCCAGAAAGACGAAATCGGCATGGGCGCGGCGCAGGCTTTCGCGCTGACAGACGATCAGGACCGCCAGCTTGAGGTTTTCAAGCGCACCGGCGACAACGCCCACCAAATCCGCGCCATGCTCACCCAGGAGAAGGTTGCCGATACCGACAAGCATTTTCGCATTGTAGGCGAGGAAGCCTATTGCGCCGCAGGCGGCACCTTCACCACCGATCTTTTCGGAGAACGTCGCTATTGCGATGATGCGGGCCTTGTCATGGACCTTGTGCAAGATCGGCTCGACGCCATCGCCAAGGCGGCGCGCGAAGATGGCTGGCGCGATGCAGAAGGGCAGCTCTACCGGCCTGATTCCTACTGGATGCGCGGCCATCTGGAACCCGCTGGCGAGCGCCATCCGACCGAGGAAGAAACCGCGCAGCTGGTCGAGATCGAGGCGGCAATCGCCAAGCGGGAAAGCGAGGTGGACGAGGACGAGCACGACTATGACGACGAGTTGCGCGCCCTGACCCGCAAGCAGGACGCTATCGTATCGGCTTGCCGCGTCTTCACCGCCGAGCAGAAGGCCGAGCACTCGCTTATCGTCTTCATCGGGCATGACGGTATCGAACAGGTTGCGTTCACGCGCAGCGCCAAGGGCACCGCCGCCGATGGCCCCAAGCCTCCCCGGCCCGACTACTCGCAGAAGGTCATGGATCAGCTGGGCGGCATCCGCACGATGGCGGTTCGGGAAGCCCTTGCCAGCGACCCGGAGCTGGCGCTGGACGTGCTCTTGACGGGCCTATTGGGGCAGGTTCGCGGCAACTCCTATTCGTGGCAACAAGCCGCCGAAATCACCGCCGAGAAGAACCGCTTCCATGTTGACGAGGCGATCATGGGCCATTCCACGATTGCCGACATTGACGAAATCGCGGGGGCCGATCTTGCCCGCTTGGCCGAGACACCCACGCTGGACGACATGCGCCAGATGGACAGCGAAGCGAAATTGCGGCTGCTGGCCTACTGCGTGGCCTCGCAGATCACGAGCCTTTCGTTCCATAGCGACCGCGACCGCCAGCTGGCGCAGATCGTCGGGGCCGCGCAGATCGACATGGCCGACAAGTGGGAACCCAATCAGGTATTCTATGACCAGCTTAGCAAGGCCACGCTCTTGAAGCTGCTGGCCGAAGGTTGCGGCAACGACGCCGCAGAGAATTGCCAGACCATGAAGCGCTCTGATCTTGCCGTGACGGTCAACGAGCGCCTTGCGGGGCGGCGCATCCTGCCCCCCCGCCCTTCGACCCTCTGCCTTGCCCGATGCCGCTGATAGCGAAAGCCAAGCGGCATGACGGCATGGGGAGCGCGCTTCACTCCCGCGCTCCCCGCAAACTTGCAGGGCGGTGGCAGCTGCCACCGCACCCATTTTACAGAACGCAGCCGGTAAAATCGGCCGCGTATAATGAGCGGCCAGGGCCGCGCGTTGCCGGTGGTGGCAGCTGCCACCGGGGGAACACCAAGGGCACCCGCCCTTTCGTTCCCGAAGCATAATCGACAGGACCGGGTTGCACGCCAAGTTCGGCCAGTTCCGGCGCGCGCGAGCGCCGGAGCCTCCCTAGCCGTGCCGCCCGCACCACTCCCATCGATTTTGCTTCCCCCCTCCCCATCCCGCGCTTCGCCAGCGGGTCAGAGCCGCAGGCCGCAGGCAGCGGCTTCGCCTAAAGGAGTGAAAAATGGCTAAGGAAACGAACCGGATCGACATTTATCAGGCCGTCACCGACGACATTCTTGCGATGCTGGAAGCGGGCACCAAGCCGTGGGTGAAGCCGTGGAGCGGTGGGCCGACCATTCCGCTCCGGCACAATGGGGTCGCCTATCGTGGGATCAACGTCCTCAGCCTTTGGGCCAGCGCTATGCGTCAGGGCTTCGCCTCGCCCTATTGGCTGACCTTCAAACAGGCGTTGGAGCTGGGCGGCAATGTCAGGAAGGGCAGCAAGGGAACCACCATTGTCTATGCCAACAAGCTTGTCGTGAAAGACTCCGAGACGGACAACGAGCGCGCCATTCCGTTCTTGAAACGATACACGGTTTTCAATGCCGATCAGGTCGAAGGACTGGACGGCAAATATCCCGCGCCCGCCCCGATCATCACCAATCCCGAAACCCGCGACGTTGAGCTTGAAGTGATGTTCTCTCGCATCGACGCAACCGTTCGCATCGGCGGATCGCAAGCCTATTACCACACCCGCGACGACTATATCCAAATGCCCGCTTTTGAAGCGTTCCATTCCGCCGACGACTACTATGCCACGCTTGCGCATGAGGCCGTGCATCATGCAGGGCATGAAAGCCGCCTCAACCGAAAAACCCTGATTTCAACGAGCCGCGCCGACTATGCGAGGGACGAACTCGTGGCCGAGCTGGGCGCATCCTTCATCGGCGCGATTGTCGGTTTCAAGGTCGAGGAACGCGAAGACCATGCCGCGTATATCGAGCACTGGTTGACCGCGCTCCGCAACGACAAGCGCGCCATTTTTGAGGCAGCCCGCGAGGCGCAGAACGCCGCCGACTACCTGTTGGCGATGATGACCGACCAAGCGGATTGAATGCCCCGCCCCGCAAAATGCACGAGACGCCGCGCTTGCGCGGCGTCTCATTTCAGGAAAGTGAAATATGGGGGGCTACTCAATGTGGTTTATATACAAATCCCGACATGTTAACTATGGGCGGGAGCAGGTCGTTTTTAGGTGCAAAATGGAAAATATCATCGACACCTACAGGAATCGCATCAAGGCGATGGGGTATGAGCCGCGTCGGCAGGAAGACATTCCTGACGTGATGGCAGCTTATTGCGAAGCAATCGCAAATTGCAAGATTGAAGGACTTGAATTGGTTTCGGATGACCACTCTTTTTGTTTGCTGTTGGTCGAAACCCAAATTCCCGTCGATGTGGCGATTGGTCTGGCGCAGGACTACAACCGTGATGTTCTGTCCCGCCAGAAACTTGCTGCATGATTGGTGAGCGACCCTTACACCTGGCGTAACAGCGACGTTCTTCGGAACAAGCTGGGAATCCGCGACGATAATATTCTCAAGGAGCGAGAAGCTTTCTTCTCGGTTGTCCGGCATGGCGAGCTGATTGTGCAGCGCGCCATGCCGGCGACGAATGCGCGCGAGTATCGCGAACTGCACAATCATCTGTTTCAGGATGTATATGATTGGGCGGGGCGCTTTCGGACTGTGGACATAAGCAAACCCGGCAGCACTTTTGCGCGAGCGCACTTCATTGCCCGCAGCATGGAGCACGAATTTAAGCAGCTGCCCGACCTCCAAACCCTCAAGTCGATGGATCGTGATCGCTTTGCCGATACCATGGGACGGCATATCTCCGAATTAAATGCCGTTCATCCGTTCCGTGAGGGCAATGGTCGTACCATGCGGCTGCACTTGCAGCTACATTCCCTTGCGGCCGAAAAATTCGTCTCGATCCAGGCAATGGGGCCGAAGGACTGGATGGAGGCGAGCCGCGATAGCTTCCATACCGGAAATCACGCCTCCCTCGCCAAAGTTATCCGTGATGCCATGCCCCTCGAACAGAGCCGCGTCGAGCCAGCGCGCGGGCCAGCGGGCATCGCGTTTCCGCCCTCGATGGAATCTCTCATGCCAGCTGGCGAACGGCGCGCTATGAGCATCGAGCAAGCCAAGGATCAGATCAGCCGTTACTTACCTACTGCGCAAACCGTTGCGTCGCGGCAGTATGAGCAGCTTAACCGGATCGCGGAAACGTCCGCTGACATGCGCCAGCTAGCCGCCCGTTCTGCGCAGGAACTCGCCTTTTTCCGTGATCCCAAAGGGCCGATGCACCACCTTCAACTGATCGAACAGCGCCGCTATCATCAAATCGAAGTCAGTTGGTCCGAGGGCATGGACCCGCTGCAACGAGTCCGCGCCATCAGCGCGGGCACTGCTGATTTCCTTTCGAAAATGACCGACCGCGACATTCAGGCCGCCGATCGCGTGCTACGTCTGCAAGTCATGCCTCCCGGCGTCAGTCAGGTTGATCTACGCCTTGCCGCGCAATTCGAGAAAAACTCGCCTGAGCAGAACCGGGCCGATGCCAGGTTCGCGCAATTCCAGCTGGCCATTGATAAGCGCGTCGCCACAGCTACCGAGCGCGGCGCATCGAAGGAACAGCTGGCGCAGATCGTCGAAAGCGCAAAGGTGCATGTCGCCGCAACATTGCGCGAAGGCAAATCACCGACACAGGCGGCCGAGAAATCAAAGGACCGCGAGCGCTGAAAATGAGCGGCCAGGGCCGCGCGCCTAGTAGTCTGTCAGCTGCCACATAGGATCGAGCGGCCCAGGGCCGCGCCCCGTCAGTGGTGGCAGTTGCCACCGGGGGGAACACCAAGGGCACCCGCCCTTTCGTTCCCGAAGCATAATCGACAGGACCGGGTTGCTCGACAAGTTCGGCCAGTTCCGGCGCGCTCGCGCGCGCCGGGGCCTCCCTAGACGCGCCGCCCGCACCACTCCCATCGATTTTGCTTCCCCCCTCCCCATCCCGCGCTTCGCCAGCGGGTCAGAGCCGCAGGCCGCAGGCAGCGGCTTCGCCTAAAGGAGTGAGGAAAATGGAAGCGACAACTGACCAGATCGCCACCATCGCGGCGCTGAACGACATTGCGCGGCGAACGATGGGTGTGACTTGTCGCACCGTGATTACGCAAGGCATCGCGGCGCTGGACGAGAACACGCAGTCCGACATTCTCAAGATGATCGTAAGCGCCGACGGAAGGCGGCGTTGACGTAGGGCTATTTGGGTTTCCGCGGACGCGGCGCCCATTTCTTGGCGAGTGCCGCGAAGCGAGCGTGGATCACCGCGATGTTCGGCTGAGCGTGACTGTCATGGTCATCGCCAAGGGCTTCCAACGCCTCCTCGTGGTATTCATGCGCCGGATCGGTGAGCGCCTCCAGCTTTTCGGCATACCCCCACGGACCACCCGAGTCTTCCGGCGGTCGCATCCCGGTAGCTTCCAGCAGGCGGGGATAGCTTCCTTGTGGATCAGCCGGGGCGATACCCTGGATTTTGACGCTGTGCTCCCATCCATCGCCGAAGTCGTAGAGGTAGTGGAAGGTCTTGCCGCGCATTCCCTCCAACGCCTCAGCGAGGGTCGTCTTTCGAGCATCAAGCGGGCCACCAAAGCCGTAGGACGGATCAGGGATGCCGAAGCCCGTGCGCCCGAAGGTCAGCTCCCACAGATGGCTATCCGTCCATCCCAACGCTTCCTGGAAGGTAGTATGCAAACGATCGAGCCGGATGCCGAGCGGCACTTCGATCGTGCGGCTCACGGCCGGTGTCACGTCATCCATATTGATCGTCAAGCGCACGACGAAGGCGTTGCTCAAGCAGCTTGCTCCAGGTTCTGGATCGCTCTTGCGGCCTGCCAGTTCCACGGCAGGAGTTCGTCGATCCGGTTGATCGGATGGCTGCCGATACGCTCGATCACGTCGGTGAACCAGGCTTCGGGCTCCACGCCGTTCAGGCGGCATGTTTCGGCAAGCGAGTAAAACAGCGCCGAGGCATCTCCGCCTTTGGTGGACCCGACGAACATCCAGTTGCGGCGCCCCAGAGCAACGCCGCGCAGGGCATTTTCGACCAGGTTGTTGCTGATCTCAAGCAGGCCATTTTCGCAATAGCGAACCATCGCCGCCCAGCGGTTGAGGGGATAGCGACATGCCTTCGCCAAGGCGCTATCCGAAGACAATCCCTGCATCTGGGCTTGCAGCCATGGCCGCAAGGCAGCCAGCTTCGGGAGGGCCAGTTGCTGGCGAACCCGGCGTCGCTCATCGGGCGGCGCTCCCTTGATATCCCGTTCGATCGCGAACAATTCGCTGATCCTCACGACCGCTTCAGCCGCTACCGGCGATGGGTTCTTTTCAAGTATATCGGTGAACTTGCGCCGCGCGTGCGCCCAGCAGCCCACCTCGATCACGCCGCGCGGTGCCTTCGTCTTGGGGTCATGATATAGCGCATTGTAGCCCGCATAGCCGTCCGCCTGAAGGTATCCGCGGTAACCGGCAAGGTGGGCCGCCGGATGCTTACCGCCGCGCCCGGTCGTGAAGCGGAACGCCACGGCAGGCGGGCTCATGTCCCCGCTTGAGCGGCTGTCGCGCAGATAGACCCAGAAGTAGGCGGTATGGCTACCGTCTTCGCCCTGAAGCAGGGTCACTGGGGTCTCGTCGCCGTGTATCTTTGGAGCTTCGAGGATGTGGGCGAGCAACCGTTCGCCGAGCGGTGCCATCAACCAGGCCAACTTACGGGACCAGCGGCCCATCACATCGCGATCGATCTCCACCCCTTGGCGGCGCAGGATCACCGACTGGCGATGCCAGGGCTGATGATCGACGAAGCGGCTGACGACGAGGTGCGCGAGTAATGCGCTGCTTGCCATCACCTTGGGCAACGGCAGATCGATGGCCGGCGCCTGGCGGATCGTTTCGCATGAGCGACAAGCGATGCGAGGGCGAACATGACGCAGGACACGGAAGCAGGCGGGCACGTAATCCAGCACTTCACTGACGTCTTCGCAGATGACGGTCTCTTTGCCACCGCAGCCGCATGGCTCCGGAAGATGCTGCGTCGTCTGGCGCGGGATATGTGGTGGGATCGGCGCCCGAGTTCCGGCTTTGCGCGTCGGTTTCGCACCTGACGCCATAGTAGCGTCATCATTGGCCGGCGCCGGGGCATCGACATCCTCGAACATCAGGCGCAACTGCGCGATGTCCATTTTCTCGGAGCTGCGCCCGAACTGGACGCGCAACAGCCGGGCAAGACGGTGCTCCAGCTTTTCGATCGTCAGGCCCTGAGCTTTGACGGTCTGCTTTGCTGCCCCCAGTTCGGCCCGCTCCAACTCCATGACCTCAGCTATCTCCCGCAGCATTTTCTGCAGGAGAACGGGGTCTGTCGGGAGGCGATCAAGGTCGAACCGCATGCCCCGGACTATAGCGCAAGCGGCATTTCCCGCCTACATAAAACGGCAGTTTTCCGAGCTTTTATCGCTCATGCGAGGGTCGGCACGAGCACCTCGTCGTGAACAATCGCCTGCCGCCAATCCAGTCCCTCGATCAGCATCGCCAACTGCGCGGCCGAGAGCCGCGCTGCTCCCCCGTCCTGGGTTCTGGGCCATACGAACTTTCTGCGCTCGAGGCGTTTTGCATAAAGACAAAGTCCTGATCCGTCCCAGACCAAGGCCTTCAATCTATCGCCTCTTTTACCGCGGAACAGGAAAACGGCGCCAGAGAAAGGATCGAGCTGGAGGATATTGCGCACCTGCGCGGACAGTCCATCAAAGCCCTTGCGCATGTCGCACGGCGCCAGCGACAGATAGATCTTCGCCGACGGCGGCAGCGTCAGGCTCAACGTTCAAGCTCCCCGATAACCTCGAGCGCCAATCTCAACGCTTCTTTGTCGACCAGCCCGTCGATCGACACGGTAAAGCCGCCGCTGCGCCGGATTTCGATCCGGCCGGGGTCGGATGGCGTGGTCAGCGGTTCGGCGGGCGTCAGTTCGACAGGCACGAACCCGGCCATCGCGCCGCGGAGCAATTGCTTGCGCCAGGTGTAGAGCTGACCGGTCCCGATCCCGTACCGACGCGCGACCACCGCCATGATGGCGCCCGGCTGCGTGGTCTCCTTCAGGATCGCCAGCTTCTCCTCGTCGCTCCAGTGCCGACGCCGCTCCACTCGTACGACCGCTCCGCCATCCCGGCGAGCACTCATACGAGGCTCTTTTGACTGCTCGATATCCACTCGCAAGGCCTCCATGTGCCCCGCGAAATTCACCCCTCTCTCGATCCACACAAGGCCGGGTTCCGTCGGCGCTTACAGATGATCGAGGGCTTTGAGGATTTCACACCCGACAACGACCCGCACGGCGAGCATGACGCCGGTTTCCTTTATCGTGATGTGATCGGCCAATGGCATACCCGCTGGACTGACGACAGCACGCGCCCAGCCCTCTCGGTCATGTGGAAGTTCGACTATTAGGCCCAGTCGGCCCGAAGCTGCGATTTTGGCCAGGTTGAAGAACGAACACTGAACGCTTGATTGATTCTACCAGGACCGTTGCTGACCACCGACCTCGTAGATATCGGCTTCCATGGAGCAATTGTAGCTCTCTGCGATGTTGAACATCTCGGAGAGGAGGCTTTGGATTTCCTCATCAAGGGAAATGCCATCCGGATCGGGGTCATAGGCGACGGTCAGTTTGTAATCACAATTGCCGTTTTTTACCATGGCGTAGTCGCGTTCCAGCATCGCCTCAATCCGCTCCCGAGCGGGTTTTCTACCTCTTCCACGCTTGTTGAAGTTCTCGATAATCAGATGCAGGGCGATGCTGGCAGTGGGCGGCTTTTCCGGCAGTTTGGTCTGTGACGGAATAATGTCGAGCGCCCGATAGACGGTCATTCGTGAGACCTTCAGGTCGCGGGCAACGCGGGCCTTGCTGGCGCCGGCGGCAAGGCGACGGCGGATTTCATCGTCATCGACGTTCTTCTTCCGGCCTTTGTAAACGCCTTCGGCGCGCGCCGCTTCGATCCCGGCGCGCTGACGATCCTTGATGAACTTCAGCTCCATATCGGCGACCATGCCGAGTATGGTGATGACCATTCGCCCCATGTCGCCCGCCGTCGTCACCTCTGGCTCAAGGATGCGCAGCGAAGCTCCCTTTTCATCAAGCTCATGCACCAGGTTCAGGACATCGCGCGTGGAGCGGCCGAGCCGGTCGAGCCGCAGCACGACCAGCTCGTCGCCGGTGTGCATAAACTGCATGATCGTTTCCAGTTCCGTGCGCCCGCTCCGCGAGGCCCCCGATCCGGTCTCGGAACGGATAATTTCGCAACCTGCATTCTTGAGGCGGCCAATCTGGATATCCAGATCCTGGTCCGTGGTGCTGACGCGGGCATATCCGATACGAGCCAAGTGCAAAATCCGTCACATTAGGGTGGCTCTTGCAGTGTATCGTCACATTGAGCGCAAACCCACCCTTTTGTGACAGACGAATGGTGTCACTCGGCCCTATCACTCTGGGGTGTACCCAAATGTTATAGGCCGATCAGCCGCCTCACGCTGCAAGCCGTCCAAAATCAATCCGGTCGTTCAGGTCGAGGTCGAAGCGGCCATAAGGGTTCACATGACTGTAGATCAACGGCGTGAGACCACGATAATCTTCCGGCGTCATCCGCCCCGCCCACTTCGGCTCAACCAGTACGGTCTGAAGCATGCGGGTGTTCACATAACCGGCTATCTCGCCAGCCTCGACACCGAGTTGCTCGGCCAGGTACGAGAGGCCATCGGTAGGGATTGAGCCGGGATCGATCGCGAAAAACCCCAGGGAAGCGAAGAATTTCAGCTGCGCGGCGAGGCCAAGGCGCGTCAGGGCCGGCTTCGAATTTACAAAATCAATATCGGCAAAGCTCAGGCTCCATCGTCCGATCAAATCCCCGCCCGGAATACTCCGATCCATCAACCCACTCCCTATGATGGAGCGAACTGTCCTCTTCTATGATTTCCATCGTCAATACCGAATGCCACGTTCCCAAAACGTTCTCCGACTTGGCCAAAATCGCAGCTTGGGGCCGACTGGGCCTTGAAGGAGAATGACGATCTGGAAATTGCCGCCACGCGGGTCGCTGAAGCGCGCGCGCAACTGGCGGCCGCGCGTGGCGCACAACTCCCTGTCCTTCAAGCAGCAGGCGCGGGCGGACGGACCCGTAGCGTCAATCCGTTCGGGATGGATGTGAAACAATGGGCGGCGCAAGGCGAACTGCAGACATCGTTCGATCTCGACCTGTTTGGACGCCTCGCAAACAGCACTGCCGCAGCGCGCGCAAGCCTTCTTGCTACCGTCTACAGCCGCGACACGGTCAGGCTCGCTGTCGTGACGGCCGTCGCCAGCACCTATATTCAGCTTCGGACGGCTGACGCCCGCCTGGATATTCTCAAGCGAACGCTCGGCGCGCGCAGCGATACGCTCAGGCTTATCCGCCGGCGCGCCGAAGCCGGCTATGGATCGCAACTCGACTTCGCCCAGGCTGAGGCGGAATATGAGGCCACGGCGCAGGCCATACCGCCGGTCGAACTGGCGATAGCCAGGCTGGAGAACGGTTTGAGCATTCTGCTTGGCCGAGCGCCCGCGCCGATTGCGCGGGGGAAGAGCCTTGACGAGATCACTCTGCCCGTCGTGCCCGTCCAATTGCCCGCGGCGATCCTGCGCCGACGGCCCGACCTCGCGGCATCGGAACAGCAGATCGTCGCTGCCGACCATGCCCTCGATGTGGCCCGCGCCGCCTTCATGCCCAACATCAGCCTGTCGGCGTCAGGCGGCTTCGTCTCTTCCTCGCTGCTCCCGGACGATCCGCTGTCCATCTATTCGCTGGGTAGCAGCATCCTTGCGCCCATCTTCAACGGCGGCCGTATCAAGGCGCAAGCCGATGGTGCCGCCGCACGTCGGGATCAGGCAGCCTTCGCCTATCGCCGGGCCGCCTTGACGGCCTTCCGTGAGGTCGAGGACGGCATGGCATCGATCCAGCGGTTGGGCGAACAGGAAGCAGCGCTCTCGCGGCAGCGCGGTGCGCTCGCCCGTACACAGTCGCTCGCCTTTCGGCGATATAAGGAAGGCTATTCGCCCTATCTAGAGCAGCTCGACGCCGAACGCAGCCTCTTGTCGTCGGACCTGGCTCTCGTTCAGAATCGCAGCGACCGGTTGATCGCGGCAATCTCCCTCTATCAGGCGCTCGGCGGCGGTTGGCAGCCATCGCCGACGTCCGAGTGGCGATAGATGGCCCGCCTTCTCCTATTTCTCCTGTTCGTGACCTTCGTCATCACTGGATCTTTAGCCGTGAAATCCTGTTCGGATCGAGGCCGTCCGCCATCGACGCCCTCCACTGGGGATGGCTCTGCGCTGGTCGCTCTGCGCGATGGCTCGACGATGATGGCGCAGCAAGGAAGCATTGGCCGCCAACTGGTCGACTGGCTCGCGGCGCGTGGACCGGGCGAGAAAACTTTCGAACTGGGCGGGCAGGAGTTTGTGGGACGCTCCGCCACGCCCACACCGGAATCGATCGGCCGGGTTTCCCGCCTGGTCGCGATGCTGCGCGCCAACACGGACGTCCGGGTTACGATCATCGGCCATACGGACCCATCGGGCGATAAGGAGGCTGACCATGCGCTCGGCATCGCGCGTGCGGAAGCGCTGGCACAACGCCTGCGCGAAGGAGGCGTATCGAAGGGCCGCATCGCGACGGACAGCAAAGGTTCGGCCGACCCGATCGCGTCCAACGACACCGCACAGAGTCGCTCAAAGAACCAGCGTGTCAGCCTGATCCTGAGCCGCAAGGAGTAGCATGGACGGATCGGGATCCATCCTCACCGCCATGGTGGGCCTGGCCGGTGCCGCGCTCGGCGGCTTCGGGTCGTTCATGACGTCCTGGCTCACGGTCCGCGCCCAAATCTCGCAGAAGATCAAATCCGAAGCCCGTAGCCGACGCGAGGACGTCTATACCGACTTCATAAAGGAAGCCACGAGGCTGTTCGGCGACGCCCTCGGCCACGAGCGTGAAGACGTGTCCGATCTTGTGCCATTATATGCGCTGGTCGCCAAAATGCGCCTGATTGCGCCCAATGACGTGATCGAGCGCGCCGAACTTGTTCTCGATGCCATCGTCAGCGCCTATCTGGGGCCGAACCGCACGCTCCATGAACTGCGGCAATTTGCAAGAGAGGGCGGGATGGACCCGCTTCGTCAATTTAGTGAGACGTGTCGCACCGAGCTCAAACGCTTCGGCGACGCGTAACCATCCTGCGCCACGACAGTTTTCAAATGGCGGTCCGGTCTGAGCGTTCCCAGCCATGTTTTTCAAAGCTTGAACGAACAGTCATCACGCTCGCGGCGCATCCACGGGAGTGGCCTCGTCCTGAAGGGCGAATGGCCCGGTTCCTTTGGAAGCTGCACTATCGCTCAGAGGTGAAACCTCTCGCCAACCCGCGTCTGGAGGCCCTGCGATTGCTGGCGTCCTGCTTCCATTCCGGTCGCGTTTCTGAGGCACCCGGCAGCGTCGAAGAGCATTTTGTGAGAGCGGGTTGGCTACCGGGCGACATCGCCGCTGTTCGCTCGGCTGTCTTCGTCCACTGGACAGCATCGGCCAGTGCTCCCTCTCTTGCTAACAGCAGCTCACTGCCCCGGTAACGGATGGAGGACTACGTAAGTATAGACGATCCATGCCCCCTAACGAGGTGCGTATGACCGGCCTGAAGACCGCTGCCCTTTTGCTGGCTCTTTCCATTCCCGGGATCTCTTTCGGGGCATCGGCTGACGGTGGCGGAGGGGTGTGGCGCAATCCGCAAAACAGCGTTCATGTCGAAGTGCGGCATTGCGGCACGGGGATGTGCGGAACGGTGGTGTGGGCCAATGAGAAAGCCATCGCGGACGCCGGGCGCGGCGGCACAGAAAAGCTCATCGGGCTGCAATTGTTCAGAGATTTTGTTCAGGATCGCAAAGGCGTTTGGCATGGACGCGTCTTTGTACCGGACCTTGGTAAGACATTGTCAGGCACCGTGGAAGCGCTGGACCAAAGCACCCGCCGCGGCGCAGGCTGCCTTCTGGGGCGGATCGCCTGCAAGTCCCAGGACTGGGTTCGGGTCAGATAGAATCCGCCCGGCGTCCACAGGGCGAGGAAACAGTCTTTACGCAGTGCCGCACGCTGCATCATCAGGATTTGTAGGCCACGCAGGGAGGCGACGATGAGCGAAAATCATGTCTGCCGGTCCTGTCCGGTGCGGGACCGTGCGCTTTGCGTAAGCCTTGCCGACGAGGAACTGTGCGGGCTCAGATTGATCGCCCGGAAACGCCAGGTCACGCGCAACCAGATTGTCTGCTGGGCAGGCGAAGAGGCGCTGATCTGCGCGAACGTCGTAACAGGAATGTTCAAGGTCTGCGCCAGCGCCGCTGACGGCCGCGATCAGATCGTGGGTCTCCTGCATGCCGGTGATTTCATTGGAAATCCCTCTCCATCGACAAACAGATTCACCATCACCGCGCTCACCGATTCCACTATCTGCGTAATTCCACGACAACTCCTCGAAAATTTCATGAGCGCACATGCCAAGATGGAGAGGTTGCTCCTGGATCGGACACACGCATCATTGGAGGATGCGCGGTTACGGATATTGTTGCTGGCCAACCGATCCGCCGAAGCGCGCATTGCAACCTTCCTGCTCGACCTGACATCTCGATCAATTGATGGCGATTGCACAACGATCAGGCGAGAGAGGCAGATTTTCAACCTTGGCCTCTCGCGAGGACAGCTCGCCGAGATCCTCGGCCTCTCCAGCGAAACGGTAAGCCGCGGACTCAGCCGTCTTAAAGACAATGGTCTTATCGCCCTCCCAGGTGGCCGCACGATTGCCATTCTCGATAAAAGCGCATTGACCGTGCTTGCGGGAGCAAGCTGACCCCTCCCAATATGGGATGCACAGCGGTCCGTAGGCCGACTGCCTCAATCCTCATCGAGCAATCCGCTTTTCCGAAAAACTGTCTCGCTCTGACGTGAGACCGGTCGTCGTTCAATGCAGGACCACCGGCGCTCCTGCAATCAATGTCCCGTGCGGTCAGCACAGTACATGATCCAGATCATGCAAGTCGATGCGCAGCGGCAATGCGCCGCGCGTGCGCGCGCCTCACTATGCCAACCCACAGCTCCCCGGCCGGCCATCCATCGAGATGGCGCGAGGCGCCATTGGCTGCCGGCAAATATGATGGAAAACGCATGAACATAGGTTCGATCAAGCGACTTCGGATAGCCGGCTTGCACCCCACTCGCAGATTCTCGACGGGATTTGGCCTGCTGGCCGCCCTCCTGCTCGTCTTCGGAATGATAGGCCCATCGCTCGCATGGGGCGCGGCCAGCACCACGTCAGTCCCTGGCGGCTATGAACGATGGCTTGGTGCGCTAGAAGGCAAGGAGGGGACCAGATCGGGAGGTGCGATCCTGTACGACCTGACCTTCAAGTCCGATGGCACCGTGGCCATTGAAAAGTCAGAGGGCGTACACCTCATCAAGGATCGCGCATCCTGGTCGGACGGCGGAAACAAAACTTTCAAGATTGCCGGAGGGCAAGGCGCGATTCCCGAGATCGACGGGTCTGTCTTCGCTCACCCGGATGAGCGCCATCTGTCGACCAGACTAGCGCGTGGTCCAACCCTGAGCCTGCGCCCGTCTGTCGCATGGATCACCTGGCTCCACTTCGGTTTCTTTGTCCTCGTCGTGATATTCCTCGGAAACGAGCTTGCTCGTCGCTCCAAGGCGGCAGCCTATACCCTCTTCCTCATACTCCCGGTCGTCCTGTTGCCGCTGTGGCTCCATTCCGACTTCGACACCGTGTTTCGATGGGTGAAGCTATATTCAGCAATAGCGGGCGCAGCCCTGTTCACGCTGTTTCGATTTCATGGGCTCCACCGCTATAACTGGATCAAGATCCTCGTCGCGGCCGTCCTGGCGGTGAATATCGCCGAAGCTGTCAGTCAGGACGTCGCCTCGGGCGCACTGGCGAACCTTCTCAACGCAGCGGCCGGCGTCCTCAATATCGTGACGATACATCGTTGGCTCGGCATCCACCGCGACGATGAGGCCCCCCATGACATGCTGTGGCCGGGCATGACCGTGGGGTGGATCATCGCCTATGACATCTGGAACATCACGTTCGTCTACCTGAATTTCCCGAACACCGTATTCTTCACGGCTGCAATCGTCATCGCGCCCACGATCGCAGCGATCTTTGTGAAGCGAGGCACCTGGATGCAGGCCCGCGCCTACACATTGGCGATCTACATGATGTATATCTTCAGCTTCGAAGTGCTGCTTAGCCGCGACATCGGGCTTCAGCTATCATTGCCGTTCCCGCGTAGTGAAGGCATCGCCCTTGCGGCCGCTCTTCTCAGTCTCGGCTTCAATCTCGGATACGCACTGCTTCATTTTCGCTGGCGCCTTACCGGGCGAGCTCCCGCAAACATCGAGGTCGGCCAAAGCGAGAGCGTCATCTAACGGCGCCTACGACGCACCTCAGCAGCTAAGGAACCTTCCATGCCTCGACCATCCATGTTGCATGCCGTCTCCCTGTGCGCCGCTATGTGGCTGGCGTCACCCGCAGCAGCGCAGGAAGTTGTATCGAGCGATGCGACAGCCGCCAATGATGCCAACAGCCCGCTCACGCCGACGATCATGCTAAGCGTGCACAACTACTATATTCCCTCGCTCAATGAGCTGCCCGATCGCGACGCGGACGTCACCCTTTTCCGTGGCCTCCTGCCCCACATGACGCTTGGCAAACCCCAGCTTCTCCGCTTCACTCTTCCGGTGTCGACCACGCCAACGTTCCCGACCGGAAGCAAAACCGGCGTCGGCGACCTTTTGCTCATGGACCTGGTGATGTTTCCTGGCAAATCGGTTTCCCTCGGCGTGGGTCCAGTCGTGGTTGCACCCACAGCCAGCAGCGCGCGGTTCGGAGCCGGTAAGTGGCAGCTCGGTGCCTCGGGCGCAGTCGTCGCACCACAAAAATGGGGCCTGCTCGGTGGGTTGGCCATCTATCAGCAATCCGTTGCTGGCGACGATGACCGCCGGGATGTTCGCCTGCTGACGGTTCAACCGATCGCGTTCTACAATCTGTCAAAAGGACTGTATCTGCGATCAAGCGGCATCTGGAATTTCGATCTTAAATCGGGCGATCATTATCTTCCCGTCGGCGCGGGCATCGGCAAGATATGGGCACTCTCGAAGAAGGTCCGGCTCAACACCTTCGTCGAGCCGCAATATTCTGTGATCCACAAGGGAATAGCCGCGCCCAAATGGCAGATCTACGCCGGCTTCAATGTCCAAATTGCGGCCAGGTGATTTTGCACGCTAACCAACGGAACGAAACCCGAGGTGCGACCCGGCTTTCGACGCAAGGGATCTGCTTTATATCTTAAGTTTGATGGCGTTGATGTTGAACTGATCGTCCCGCTCACTCGTGTCGACGATGGCGACTATCTGAGTGTTCATGCCGGCGCCGCCCTTCCCAACCCGAAAAGCCCAAAATTCATCACCGAGCGGTAAATTCGGCCGCACTAGGTCGCGGGGCGCGCCTCACTCAACGCGCGTGACAGGACGCTGCCAGCGGAACGCGGAAAGGAGCCCGTCCAATGCGCTCTCCGCCTCCCGCGCCCGACCTGCGGGATAGGCTGACGCCAAGCGCCCGTCCCAGAAGCCGAAGTCCACGGTTGTCAGGCTGAAGCGCCAGGAATGATCCCCTCGCTCGCCCGCAAATACTCCGCGGTATCCCGGAATATCCGGCTGTCCACCGATCGAAAACCTGGTCTCCGACAAGACCGAAACCGCAGAAAAATGTGACATGGCGACCGACTTCATGATGGTGTAATGCTCTGCAGCCGTCATATCCACCAGATGGACGATCGCTATCCGAACGATGATCTGGTCGTCCTGGCCGATCTGTCGTTCATATCCGATCGCGACATATTCGCCGCTCGGATCTGACCCGCGTTCCTTCATCCGTGTGAACCCTGCAACCTGTGCTGGAAAGCGAAACCCACTGGCCGTGTGGATCAGCACGTCGGCATCGGGTGTGAAGCCGAGAGGTACTTCTGTAGGAATAGTTGTAGCGGTCTCGGGGATTAGAGCAAGAAGCGCACCCGGTATGCTACACAATCCTACAGTGAAGATCCCCAATACGGCGCACCGAGCAATCCTCGAAACACTCACATCTTCTCCCTTACGGTGAGAAGTATCACGACCCACAGTATCACCACGGACACGATCGCTGCCGCTACGTCCAGATTGTGGTCGACCATGCAGCTTTCTCACGCGCACTTTCCCGAGCTGGAAAATTATACCTTGTGATTCTCTCTCCTATGCTCGCGCAGGCACCCTTCAAATCGGTAAGGTTACGGATCTTCCCGGGAGGGCGGAGAGCGCTTTGAACGCCGCGCTGGCGATCGGGTGGCTGGCGCGCAGATAAGTATATCACCCGATATTTGGCCGCGGAGGAGCGCCGTAGATCTAGTGCGCATCCAATGCTGATGCCGAACCGCCAGATGCTCGAACGTGGGCAGCTACAGGAGATGATCCGATGACCTATGCTACGCTGATGGTCCACCTCGAACTCGGCAAGCCGAACGCCGATCTACTCCAGATTACGGCCAACCTCGCCCAGCGATTTCAAGCGAGCGTGATCGGCATCGCGGCATGCCAGCCAATCCAGTATGTCTATGGCGACGGCTTCATTTCCGGCCAGGTGATGGAACAGAATCGCGATGAGATTCAACGGGAGGCCGACGCCGCCGAAACGGAATTCCGGGCGGTGCTCGGCGGCAGAGTCTCCGGTCTCGACTGGCGATTTGCGATCACCGGGGCATCGATTGCCGACTATATCGGCGAAGAGGCCCGCAGCGCGGATCTTCTGATCACCAAACCGGATCGGGGCGGCTCGATGCTCGACCGTACGCGCAACGTCGACATGGGCGATCTGATCATCCGCGCCGGCCGGCCCGTTCTTCTCGTCCCTGCCGGCGCGACCAGACTGACGCCTGACCGCGTTATGATCGCATGGAAAGATAGCCGCGAGGCGAGGCGGGCTACGCTCGACGCCCTGCCCTTCCTTGAAATGGCATCGCGTGTCACGCTCGTCGAGATCGCCGCGGAAGATGAGATGGCGGGGGCGGGCAAGCGGCTCGATGATGTCTCCAGCTGGCTCAAGCGCCATGGTATCGCGGCCGAACCGTTCGTGGTGCGTGCCACAGGTGATGATGCGTCCGCGATCGAAGCAGTTGCGCGGGAGCAGTCCGCCGACGTGATCGTTGCCGGCGCCTACGGCCATAGCCGGCTGCGCGAATGGGTGTTGGGCGGAGTGACCGCCGATCTCCTTCTCGCTTCCAACCGGTGCGCGCTCCTCGCCCATTGATGACAAAGCTTGCAAAGGTCTGACATCGCCATGCAGGCAATGGTGCTGAAAGAGCTCGGCCGCCCCCTTGTCTGGACGGACCTTCCGGACCGCTCGCCGGGACCGGGAGAGATTCGTGTCAAAGTGTCGGCATGCGCCGTCTGCCGGACCGATCTCCACGTAGTCGACGGCGATCTACCCAACCCCGTCCTTCCCGTCATTCCTGGTCACGAAATTGTCGGCCGGATCGATGCGCTCGGTGAGGGCGTGGAGGGTTTGCAGTTGGGAGAGCGGGTCGGTATCCCCTGGCTTGGCCATAGTTGCGGAGCCTGTTCCTATTGTGCGGCGGGGCGCGAAAACCTTTGCGACCACCCCCTCTTCACCGGTTTCACGCGCGATGGCGGCTTTGCGACGGCCGCGATCGCCGACGCGCGCTACGCGTTTCCACTCGGCGAGAACGGCGACGATGTGTCATTGGCCCCTCTTCTCTGCGCCGGCCTGATCGGCTGGCGCTCGCTGGTCATGGCCGGCGAAGGTCATCGTGTCGGGCTCTACGGCTTTGGCGCTGCCGCGCACATCGTCGCACAGGTGGCAGGATGGCAAGGCCGATCCGTTTTTGCGTTCACCCGCCCCGGCGATGTCACCACGCAGGGCTTCGCCCGATCCCTCGGCGTCACCTGGGCTGGCGGCTCAGACGAACAGCCGCCCCAGCCGCTCGATGCGGCCATCATCTATGCAACCTCGGGCGAACTCGTCCCCGCTGCCCTACGAGCCCTCCGCAAAGGAGGGCGCGTCGTCTGCGCCGGCATCCACATGAGCGAAATTCCAGGCTTCCCCCTATGATCTGCTATGGGGAGAGCGGCAGATCATGTCGGTCGCGAACCTGACGCGCCAGGATGGTCTCGACTTCCTCGGGCTGGCGCCGAGAATCGGCATCGTCACGCATACGAACCGCTATCGACTCGATCAGGCCAATCAGGCGCTGAGCGACCTTAGAGCAGGACGGTTCGAGGGCGCCGCCGTCCTCGTCCCATAGCGTGCCCGGGCCGGATCCCGGCCGGCCCGGCTACCCGTGATCGCCCACTCGCGGACGACCGGGCCGCTTTGAGGAATTTAAGCGACCGTGATTTCGTTGCGCACATCGGTCACGCCAGGCGCGGCCCAGGCGGTTGCAGCAGCCACCTGCCTGTCATGGGGCGATGTGACCGTACCCGCCAGAACGACCTTGCCATCGTGGGCGCTCACCGAGACCGTCTTTGGATCGAAGAACCACGATCGATGCAGCGCATGCATGATCTCGTCATCGATATTGCTGGCGTCGACCTTGCGCTTGATAGCGACCTATCGGATATCCCGATAACTCCGTGCAGCCGCAGGAGCGCATACCTCGAGTTATCCTTCTGATAGTGCCAGTCGACTTCGCCGGTCAACGTGATCCATCCCTTCTCGACCTGGACCGTGATGGCGTCGCGCGGCATAAAGACATCCTAGGCGTGAACCGCCCCGGATTTTCCGGAAGCTTCAACGCCTGAGAGAGAAGCTGAAGAGCACGACGAATGCGCCATATCCCGAAGATACACGAGGCTCGAAAGTCTCGCCCCTGTTAGCGACAGTCCGCTATTTTAGCTGTCCGTCGTGTCCGCCTAATCAGGCCGATTCTCTACCGATGAACCGCGCCGTTACACCACCCCGCGGGGCACGATCCCGAATGCCGCCTTGTTAATGATAGAGGGATCGAACGCATTGCTCGTAGCGACTGCCGCATGTCGAACGAGAAGAACGCCACCCAGAACGGCTGCGCCGGTCATCATCTGAGAGTGGTTTAGCCAGCCAACACGGACGGTGATGCATCATACGCGCTCGACAGCCAGAGCCAGCCCCATCCCCACTCCGATGCACAGGGTGGCGAGACCGAGTTTGCCGCCGTGCTTCTCCAATTGATGGGTGAGCGTGAGAGCCAGGCGCGCACCGCTCATGCCGAGCGGATGGCCCAGCGCGATCGCGCCGCCATTGGCGTTCACATGCGGAGCGTCATCGGGGAGACCGAGTTCACGCAACACCGCAAGCGACTGGCTGGCGAACGCCTCGTTGAGCTCGATCGCGTCAAAATCAACGATCTCCAGTCCGAGGCGTGTCATCAGTTTGCGCGTTGCCGCTACCGGGCCGATCCCCATCACCCTCGGTTCCACGCCCGCCGCCGCCATGCCGAGGATGCGGGCGCGCGGGACAAGGCCGTAATATTTCGCTGCCGCCTCGCTGGCGATGATCATGGCGGCGGCGCCATCATTGATCCCCGACGCATTGCCGGCGGTGACCGTACCCTCGGGCCCGAACAAGGGTTTCAGGGTCGCGAGCAGATCTGCCGTCGTGTCGGCGCGGGGATGCTCATCCACCGACACCTCCATCGTCTCGCCTTTCTTGCGACCTGGCACGGTGACGGGAATGATCTCCGAAGAGAAGAAGCCATTGCCTTGCGCGACCACAGCGCGGTGCTGGCTGCGCGCGGCAAAAGCATCCTGGTCGAGGCGGGATATCTTGTAATCTTCGGCCACATTCTCGCCGGTCCGGGGCATTGCCTCGACACCGTAAAGCTTCGCCAGCCTTGGATTGACGAAACGCCACCCCATGGTGGTGTCCTCAAGCGTCTGCCCCCGCCCGAAGGCGGCGCCAGCCTTACCCATGACATAGGGCGCGCGCGTCATCGATTCGACGCCGCCTGCGATCGCCAGAGACATCTCACCCGTGCGGATCGCGCGCGCCGCGGCGCCGACCGCCTCCAGGCCGGAGGCACATAGCCGGTTTAGCGTCACCCCGGGCACGGATGACGGCAGCCCGGCGAGCAGCAGGCTCATCCGAGCGACATTGCGATTGTCCTCGCCCGACTGGTTGGCGCAACCGTAGAACACCTCTTCGATCGCGGCCGGATCGAGGCCGGGATTGCGCGCCAGCAGTTGCGCGATCGGCAGCGCTCCCAGATCGTCGGCCCGAACACCGGCAAGTATCCCGCCATAGCGGCCGATCGGCGTGCGAACGGCATCGCAGATGAAAGCGTCAGTCATGTCGATTATCCTATTCTGTCAGACGGCGGCCGGCGTCGCGGCCATATCTATCTGGAGGCCTGTCAGACCGCGCAACGCCTCGAGCGTGAGCCCATCTACCATCTCGACTACGGCCGCCCCCGAGGGGCCCACGTCGAAGACGGCGAGATCGGTGTAGACGCGCGATACGCAGCCAAGCCCGGTGAGCGGATAGGTACAGGCGTTCACCAGCTTGCTCGTGCCCGACTTGGTGAGCAGCTCCATCATCACGAACACCTGCTTGGCGCCGATAGCGAGATCCATCGCCCCGCCGACCGCCGGGACGGCATCGGGCGCACCGGTGTGCCAGTTGGCGAGATCGCCATTCACGCCGACCTGAAAGGCACCCAGCACGCAGATGTCGAGATGGCCGCCGCGCATCATCGCAAAGCTGTCGGCATGGTGGAAGAAACAGCCTCCCGGCAGCAGCGTCACCGGCTGCTTGCCCGCGTTGATCAGCTCCGGATCTTCGTCTCCCGGTGCAGGCGCCGGACCCATGCCAAGCAGCCCGTTCTCGCTCTGCAGGAATATCTCCTTGTCGGCGGGGAGATAGTCGGCGACCCGGGTCGGCAGGCCGATGCCCAGATTGACATAGGCGCCCTCGGCTATGTCACGGGCGACCCGCCGGGCCATGTCCTCACGATTCATGCGGTTCATCGGCGGTTCCCTTCAGGCTGCATCGGCAAGGACGGTGGGCATGGCCGCCTGCACGACCCGCTGCACGAAGATGCCGGGGGTGACGACCGCCTCGGGATCGAGAGCGCCGAGCGCCGCGATCTCGTTCACCTGGGCGATCGTGCATTTGGCGGCCATCGCCATGATGGGGCCGAAGTTGCGGGCGGTCTTGCGGTAGACGAGGTTGCCCCAGCGGTCGCCGGCCTGCGCCTTGATCAGGGCGAAGTCGGCGTGGATCGGATATTCGAGCACATAGTGCTTGCCGTCGATCTCGCGGGTTTCCTTGCCCTCGGCAAGTTGCGTGCCATAGCCGGTCGGCGTGAAGATCGCGCCGAGACCCGAGCCCGCGGCATGGATGCGCGCGGCCAGGTTGCCCTGCGGCACCAGCTCAAGCTCGATCTCGCCGGCGCGGTAGAGCGCGTCGAAATGGTGCAGATCCGCCTGACGCGGAAACGAGCAGATGATCTTCTTCACCCGCCCCGCCTTGAGCAGCGCGGCAAGCCCGGTCTCGCCGTTACCGGCATTGTTGTTGATGACGGTAAGGTCGCGCGCGCCATGGGCGATCAGCGCATCGATGAGCTGGTCCGGCATGCCCGCGGTCCCGAACCCGCCGATCATGACCGACGCGCCATCGAAAATGTCGCCTACCGCCAAAGCCGGCGTGGCAAAACTCTTGTCGATCACCTGATCCTCCCTTTCGCCTGGATGAGAGACATGTCCGATTATCGGATATTGATACGAATATCGACCATTGTGCTCTCCACTTCCGATTCCTGTCAACGTCGATTATTGTCCAGTTGATCCGATAATCGAACAGGAGGTTGCATGGACGCGTCACTGGAGACTTTGGAAGGTCTCTCGAAATTGGACGATATCGGCGCGAAGGCCGATCCCGAGTTCATGACCTCGCTGTCGCGCGGGCTCACGGTCCTTCAATGCTTCGCTGAGGAGCAAGGCCCGCTGTCGATCGCGCGCGCGAGCCAGTTGACAGGGCTCAGCCGGGGATCGGTGCGCCGCTGCCTGCACACGCTGCAATGTCTCGGCTTTGCCGAGGCCAGGGGCTCTCATTTCATGCTGCTGCCGCGCGTACTTCGGCTGGGCTATGCGTTTCTGTCCTCGGACGCACTGGCGACGGTGGCGCAGCCGCTTCTCGCCCGCGCCGCTGCTGATCTTGGCAGATCCTGTTCACTCGGCATCCGCGATGGCGACGAGGTCTGTTATCTCGCGCGCGCCGAAGCCTCACGGATCATGTCGATCGCGCTCAGAGTCGGCAGCCGGCTGCCGCTCTACTGCACATCGATGGGGCGCGTGCTCCTGGCGCATGCCTCGCCCGCCGAGCAGAAGGCCTATCTCGACCGCACCGTCCTGACAGCCAGGACAGCGGACACGGTGACCGACCCCGAAGCGCTGCTGGCGCTTCTGCGGACCGTCCGGGAGCAGGGCTATGCGCTGGTCGATCAGGAACTCGAGATCGGGCTACGCTCGATCGCCGTGCCGGTGTTCGGCCGGGACCGCACGCTTTTGGGCGCCTTGAATGTCGGCGCCCAGTCGGTGCGCGTATCGCCTGAACAGCTTCTCGATCATTATCTTCCCGCACTGCAGCAAATTTCCGTCGAACTCGGTTTGCAGGGGGTAAGATAGCGTCATGTCCCTGTACGAAGTCCCGTTAGTATCTGAAATTGCGCCGGAACATGCCTTTGCAGGAGCTGGGTATGGCACCGATTTCGGCAGCGCCATTCTCCCGATATTTGCAAATGAGTTTCCCCGTTCCGGATCTTCTCATCACTTTTCAGGAATATATAGTGTGGATCGAAGACGCTCCACCAGAAGAGTCGCTCAACCTAAATTGGAGAGACGCTTGAATGAATGAAAATCAATCCTTCGATGGCGCTTACTTCGAAGAAGAGAGATCGGTCGACGTCGTCAACTCCCGCATGGGCGAGGCGGGCGAACCCAGGCTGAAGGATGTTCTGGCCGTCATCACCAAACATCTTCATGCCGCGGTCAAGGAAATCGGCTCTGTTGCAAAAATCGTGAAGCTTGAGCATGCTTGGCGGAGATTGGACGGACGGAACGATGACGGATTTCAAGTGGCGCCATTTCCAGGGTGATGTGATCCTGTGGGCGGTGCGCTGGTATTGTCGCTATCCGATCAGCTATCGCGACCTTGAGGAAATGCTGGCGGAACGCGGCATTTCGGTCGACCATACGACGATCTATCGCTGGGTCCAGTGCTACGCCCCGGAGATGGAGAAGCGGCTGCGCTGGTTCTGGCGGCGTGGCTTTGATCCGAGCTGGCGCCTGGATGAAACCTACGTCAAGGTGCGGGGCAAGTGGACCTACCTGTACCGGGCAGTCGACAAGCGGGGCGACACGATCGATTTCTACCTGTCGCCGACCCGCAGCGCCAAGGCAGCGAAGCGGTTCCTGGGCAAGGCCCTGCGAGGCCTGAAGCACTGGGAAAAGCCTGCCACGCTCAATACCGACAAAGCGCCGAGCTATGGTGCAGCGATCACCGAATTGAAGCGCGAAGGAAAGCTGGACCGGGAGACGGCCCACCGGCAGGTGAAGTATCTCAATAACGTGATCGAGGCCGATCACGGAAAGCTCAAGATACTGATCAAGCCGGTGCGCGGTTTCAAATCGATCCCCACGGCCTATGCCACGATCAAGGGATTCGAAGTCATGCGAGCCCTGCGCAAAGGACAGGCTCGCCCCTGGTGCCTGCAGCCCGGCATCAGGGGCGAGGTGCGCCTTGTGGAGAGAGCTTTTGGCATTGGGCCCTCGGCGCTGACGGAGGCCATGGGCATGCTCAACCACCATTTCGCAGCAGCCGCCTGATCGGCGCAGAGCGACAGCCTACCTCTGACTGCCGCCAATCTTTGCAACAGAGCCCACGTTTGCCACAGTCAATGCGGACGCGACAGCCATTAGGCTTATCGCTAATCCGCTGAGCTGATCCTCGGACCTGATATTCATGCCTTGGCACCATCAGCGACCTGAGAGTGTGGCCCCAAGACTTGTGCCGCCGCCGAAATTGCGGCGAGTGCTGTGGGAACACCTGCAACAATCGCTACCTGGGTAAGAACGCCGAAAATCTGGTCTCGGGTTGCACCCGCGCGTACCGCAGTGGGGACATGAAATTTGATGACATCAATTCCCGTTGCGCCCAACGCCGCGCCGGCTGCGATGATAACGAGTTCCCGGGTTTTCAAATCCAAATCGGTGCGGCTGTATACATCGCCGAAGACCCACTCAATCACATAGCGACCAAAATCAGGCGAGCTATCCTTAAATCCATCAAGGTATGCCTCCGTGGGAATGCCGGTGACTGCGGCGAATGTAGCAGATCCCCTGGCGAAACGGTCCTTTGAGACCTCAGCAGGCAAAGCGACGCTGGAATTTACGACTGACATGCTCTATCTCCTCGTTTGCACTGCACCGTGCAGTCTCCAACACATACATTGCACAGTGCAGTGCAGTCAAGGAAGGTGATGATCATCGTGAACGAAATTAGCGATTCCCCCCGCAGCGCCGGTCCCTCAACTCGCAGCGACATACCGAAACGAGAGGGATCCTGGATGCCGCAACGCGCGTCTTCCTCGCGCGAGGCTTTGAAGACACGAGCATGGACCTGGTTGCGCGGGAGGCCTCAGTTGCGCGCCGAACTGTCTACAACCAGTTCGAAAGCAAGGAGGCGCTGTTTATCGCATCCGTAGAGCGAGTATGGAGTGAATTTCCCGTTGTGGAAATTACCGCTGATGAGTCTGTTCTAAGCGATCCGGCGGCTGGTCTGAAGCGGATTGGGGATGCCGTTGTGGATTTTTGGGAACCGCCGATTGCTGTGGCTTTTCTTCGTATGGTTATTAGTGAGGGAACCCGGTTTCCCGACCTGCCAACAACCTTCTTTGAAGCAGGGAAGGCGCCGGCAATGCGAGCTCTGGTAGAGTACCTGAGAACCTTAAGTGCGAACCGCGTGCTTCATGTCGAAGATGCGGAACTTGCAGCTTCACAGTTCTTAGGTTTGCTGAACGAGCCCCTTCTTTGGCTACGAGTTATCGGTATTGGGGATGCTCCATCGAAGGAGCGACGTGAGAAAGTGGTTGCCGAAGGCGTGAGCATGTTCCTCTCTCGCTATGGAAAGCGGCAAATATTGCCAGACAGCTAGGATGTTCACGCCCTAAAAATCATATTTTTATATCAAGGCGTAGCTGTCATCGTGAACCAAGCTCAAAAGGTATTGGCCGTAATTCGTCTTTGCTAGTAGATTTCCGGCTTTCTCGATGACCTCTGGCGTCACCCAGCCTTTCCGATAGGCAATTTCTTCGGGGCATGCGACTTGGAGATTTTGTCGGTCTTGAACTACTCGGACAAACTCACTTGCCTCAAGCAAGGAAGCGTGTGTTCCTGTATCAAACCAGCCATATCCTCGGCCTAACCTGACAACCGAGCACAAACCATTTTCTAAGTAGATATTGTTTACTGATGTTATTTCGAGGGCTCTGTTGCAAAAATCGTGAAGCTTGAGCATGCTTGGCGGAGATTGGACGGACGGAACGATGACGGATTTCAAGTGGCGCCATTTCCAGGGTGATGTGATCCTGTGGGCGGTGCGCTGGTATTGTCGCTATCCGATCAGCTATCGCGACCTTGAGGAAATGCTGGCGGAACGCGGCATTTCGGTCGACCATACGACGATCTATCGCTGGGTCCAGTGCTACGCCCCGGAGATGGAGAAGCGGCTGCGCTGGTTCTGGCGGCGTGGCTTTGATCCGAGCTGGCGCCTGGATGAAACCTACGTCAAGGTGCGGGGCAAGTGGACCTACCTGTACCGGGCAGTCGACAAGCGGGGCGACACGATCGATTTCTACCTGTCGCCGACCCGCAGCGCCAAGGCAGCGAAGCGGTTCCTGGGCAAGGCCCTGCGAGGCCTGAAGCACTGGGAAAAGCCTGCCACGCTCAATACCGACAAAGCGCCGAGCTATGGTGCAGCGATCACCGAATTGAAGCGCGAAGGAAAGCTGGACCGGGAGACGGCCCACCGGCAGGTGAAGTATCTCAATAACGTGATCGAGGCCGATCACGGAAAGCTCAAGATACTGATCAAGCCGGTGCGCGGTTTCAAATCGATCCCCACGGCCTATGCCACGATCAAGGGATTCGAAGTCATGCGAGCCCTGCGCAAAGGACAGGCTCGCCCCTGGTGCCTGCAGCCCGGCATCAGGGGCGAGGTGCGCCTTGTGGAGAGAGCTTTTGGCATTGGGCCCTCGGCGCTGACGGAGGCCATGGGCATGCTCAACCACCATTTCGCAGCAGCCGCCTGATCGGCGCAGAGCGACAGCCTACCTCTGACTGCCGCCAATCTTTGCAACAGAGCCCGATGGGTGATGAACAATCTCGGCACGGACGCGGCCGTGCTCGATGCGCTCATTGCGAAGCGAAATGCTGATAGGGCGCGGGAAGAGGAAGTTGCCGCTAGCGCGGCCGAAGCAGCGGCCAGAGAGCAGGACCAAAAAAGGATTGATGCTCGACACCGCGATGAAAGGCGGCGCGCGAAAGCTCGAAAGCGAGCGTGGGAGCGCCAGCTACGCAAGGCGGAGGAACAGCACCAGGCCTTGAATGATGAGGCGGCTTATCTTGCGCAGCGCATAATCGCGCTAGAAGGACGGAACCGGGTCATTCGCATGTTTCTCCCCCCGCAATTCTGAGCTTGAGCGATTGCGCGCAAGAGCGCGCCAGTGCGGAATTGAAATCGCACAAGCGGACGCAGGCATTGCCAAGCTTCGCTCATCGCCGCCCGAGGGGCCTGACCTTGCTGACTGAGAACGTTCCTTCCCCTGCCCCACAGATTGCCCGCGTCTATCTGCGCGTCAGCACCGACGCGCAGGATTTGCGTCGCCAAGACGCGATCGTGGGCGAAGCAAAGGCCGCAGGCTACTATGTCGCGGCGGTCTATCGAGAGAAGGCATCGGGTGCCCGCGCCGACCGCCCCGAGCTTTTGCGCATGATTGCCGATCTTCAACCCGGCGAAGTAGTGATCGCGGAGAAGATCGACCGGATAAGTCGTCTCCCCTTGACCGAGGCTGAGCAGCTGGTTGAGACAATTCGTGCGCGAGGCGCGCGACTTGCCATTCCCGGCGTCGTGGACCTGTCCGACCTCGCGGCCGATGCCGATGGCATCGCCCGCATCGTGCTCGAATCTGTTCAGGCGATGCTCTTGAAGATCGCCTTACAGATGGCCCACGACGATTACACCGATCGCCGCGAGCGACAGCGCCAGGGTATCGCCTTGGCAAAAGCCGCAGGTCGCAGCGGAGGGCGCAAAGGCGATCGGGCAACGCACGCCCGCATTGTGGCATTGCGCGAGGCGGGCAAGAGCATTGCCAAAACGGCAGAGCTGGCCGATTGCGACCGCAGCACAGTCAAGCGAGTATGGGCGGCGCATCGCGCCGCCCAGGTGCAAGAACCCAGCCCTCAGCGAAATCACCGTGAGCGGAAACGCTGATTGCCCTTTCTGTTCGGCTTCGCGCCGGTGGCAGCTGCCACCGGCAGTCCCCTGCCCGCGTCAACGGACTGCCAGCCAGGGAAAGAGCGGCGGAGCCGCGACAGGGTTTTCCAATCGCCCCCCATGCCGATCGAGCGCAGCGACCTATGGGCGCCAATGGCCGGTGGCAGCTGCCACCACCGCCAGTCCAAATTGCTGCATCTACTCGGGCGGTTTCCTTTGGGCGTTGCTGTCTGACGGATACGAACTGCGCATCGCCACTAATGCGGGCAAGCAGAAAACCGGCCTTCGGCCTTGGGTTTCCGCAAGCGGACCCTCCCATTTTCAGCTTGCCCGCGTGGCTCAGCTCCGCCGCAAAAAATCCGTCAGCAACGCTTATCCAAAGGAGACTACCATGCAGAACATCGCTGAATTTCGGATCATCGGCCGCGTTGGCAGTGTCGATACGACCGATAAAGTCACCCACGTTTCCGTCGCCGCGAACTACAACCGCAAGGATGGCGATGAATGGAAGACCGATACGCACTGGAACCGTGTGACGTTCTTCCGCCAGCTGGCAGAGCGCGCCGCTGATCTGGGCAAGGGCGACCTGGTTCACATCACCGGACGGGTCCGCCAGAACAGCTACGAGAGCAATGGCGAAACCCGCTACTCGGTGGACCTGATCGCTGAGGGGCTGGGCATCCTGACGAGGGGCGGGGCTGATTAAGCCCCCTCCCTTTCCCCCATAAGACGGGCGGCCTAGCGGCCGCCCTTTTTTGTGGACAATGCCTCTCATAGACCCTAACGATAATAGGGTCTAATTTTGCGAGGCATCTGTGGCGGCCAAACTGTTCAATCGTGTAGCGAGCTTGCGCATCGCTGCCGGACTTACGCAATCCGAGCTGGCGGCGAGGATTCACGTCTCACCTGAAACAGTCGCCGCCATCGAGAACGGCAGGCAGGACGCCACTTTGATAACGGCGCTCCGAATGTCCCACGCACTGCGAACTCAAGTGCCGAACATCTTTAGGGAGCAGCCTTTCCCTAAGCTGATCGGCTCCGATCGAGGCGAGAGCCGCACAGCTTAGGAGGTCACTATGCGCCGTCAGATCGTCAGCAAACTCCGGCGTGCAGCAAGCGCGCTACGGACGGCTATGCTTTTTGGCGTGGCTTATCCTGCTGATCGCAGCTGGCGCGCTCATGCTGATCGTGGCTCTTATTGTCGCCACGCTGGCCCACGCTGCCTTTGGCTGGTGGGGCGTGGCCGTGGTCGCAGCTTTCGTGCTGGCGGCTATCTTCGGCAAAGATCCACCGACCGAACCAACCAGCCCGCGTCGCAAGCGCAAGGGCCTTCACCTGAATGACGATCCGAACCCATGGTATATGCAGTCGCAGTATCGCTTCGGATCGGGAAATAGCGCCGCCCATAACCGCTGGCACAAGTAGCCCGTGGCGCAGCCATTGAAGGGATTCTCAATGCGAACAATCGTAGTGACTAATGAGCGCGGTGGCATCGGCAAGACCATGCTTACCTGTCATATCGCGTGGCATCTGGCCGAGCAGGGCAAGCGTGTCGTGGTCCTTGACCTGGACAAGCAATGCCACAGTGCCGGAATGCTGAAAGCCGAGTTCGAGCAGATCGGGCCGGTTCAGTCGATACTCGACTTCGCCCCCGGCGAGGAACCTCCGGCGCTGGCTTGCTTCAAGAACACGAGGCAAGTGGTCGAACTGACGACTGACGGCCCGCAGCAGGGCCAGCACATCGCCGCCTATGTTCGCGCCATTCGTGCCGGCCTTGCCAAGCACTACGACTATTGCGTGATCGACACGGCCCCGGCTTGGGATGGCCGCAACCTTATGGCGCTGATCGCATCCGATTATGTCGCGGTGCCTTTAGACCCCGACAAAACCGCACGGCAATCGCTCAACGAGATTTCGCAAAGCATCAGCCTTGCCAATAAGGTTCGGGGGGAGGGCAACGAAACCCGCTTCGGGATCGTGTTCAATCGTGTGCAGACGACGAGTGAAGTGTCTAAAATGCTCATGGAGCGGATCGGGCAGGCGCTACCCGCCAATGTTGTCCCGCATACCATCCCGCACCGCGAGCATATGCGCGAGGCGGCCCTTCTCGAAATTCCCGTGTGGCGACTTGCCAAGGATACGCGCCGCAGCGCGCCGGTCCTGCGCGAAGTCGTCTCCTACATTGTCGATCAAGCTGAGAGGGAAGCCGCATGAGCAAGGCAGCTGTCAAACCGGCGAAGAAGAGCTTTGCCGACTTCGATATGGACGCGATGGATTTTTCGGCCGTCCCCGCGAATACCGAGTTCAAGGCAGCTGGGCGGTTTCAGCGCCTTCCGCTCGCTGACATTGATCCAGACCCCGCGCAGGTTCGCCGGGAGTTCGACCAGGCCGAGATTGATGCACTGGCCGCGACCATCAAGGACCGCGGCTTGCTGCAACCCATCGTCGTCGCGCCAACATCGAACGGCCGCTACATCATCCGATACGGCGAGCGGCGCTACCGCGCGTGCCGCCAGCTTGGTTTCGACCAGATCGACACCGTTCTGGATCAGGCCGACGCCGAACGCGATATTGGCCTCGACCAGTTTCTTGAGAACGAACAACGCCAAGCCCTAAGTCTGGCCGAGCGCGTCAGTTTCATCGCGAGCCGCGTCAGTGACACGCTTTCGACAAAGGATCTAGCCGCGCGCATCGCCAAGCCGCATTCGGAAGTGAAGCGCCTCTACTCGCTGCGCACCTTGCCCGAGGACATTCTTGCCGCGTTGAAGAATTGTTCTCCGCGCGCCGCCGTCGCCATCAAACACGCGATCGAGCTGGACGAGAAGGCCACGCGCAATTTCGTGGTCACGAATGAAAATCCGACAGCCGCCGCCTGCGAGCAGTTTCTTGCCACGCTCCAAGGCGGTCCCGATGAAGAGAGCGCTCAGGCCGGCGCCGCTAAACCGAATGACGATTCAGCGCTGCCCCAAGAATCGCGCGCGCCGGTGGCAGCTGCCACCAGTGCAGCAGATGAGCGTCGGGAGCGGCCCGAACTGGATGCCGGCGACGACGAGCGGGAAGGGGAGGGCGCTGCGCTTGCCGAGCGTTCCGATCACAAGCCGCGCACCCCCCGTCAGCCGAAAGAGGCCAACGACGCACCGGCCATCATCATTCAGGGCCGTCGCGGGATTGTTCTCAGCGGCCAGGTCACGGTTCGGTTCGACGGCGAGGCTGCGCCCCAAACCTTCGACTTCTGATAGCTTTTACCGTCCACGTTCACTCAGCATTGAGGCGGCGTGGAATTTTGAAGCGGTGGCAGTTGCCACCGCTTTTTGTTTGTGGGGTAGGTATCTACTGTATGGCAGGATAAGCCTTGCGGCGGCTAATGTTAACCGATACGCTCAATCCTATCGGATCGCGCTTCACGGTTGGGAGATACCTACCCCACATGGAAAAGACGCTGGGCTTCAAGATCGAGGCGGCCAAGCTCGCAAAGATCGACGCGCTCGCGCAGACGAGGGAGGGCGCGGCCCCTTCATGCGTCAGCTGGTTGACGCGGTGCTCAGGCAGTCCGGGGCGGCCATCGAGGCCGCGCCTGTTGCCGACCGCGAGGCCGCTGGCGAGCACCGCCTTTATCTTCGGCCCACCGAAACCGAACTGGCCGTGATCCGCCATCGCGCAAAGGAGCGCCGCATGACCCCGGCGACCTGGGCGATGGCTCTTGTGCGGCGACACATCGGCATTGCCGCGCCTGTCGATCGCGAGTTGCGCGAAGAGCTGTTGAATTGCCGTCAGGCGTTACAGCGCATTGGCCGCAACGTGAATCAGATCGCCCGAGCGGCGAACAAGATGGCGCTGGCGGACAATGCAGCGGAGATCGCCGGCGAGCTGCATAAGGTCAACGACCTGCGCGCGGCGATCGGCGCGGCCGTCGAAGGTATCGGTGCAGCCACGAAGGCCGATCTTGTCTATTGGGAGGTGCCCGGTGAGCGACTTTGACAGCAGCTTTGAGGCGGGCCAGCTCGCCGCGCTGTTCAAACCAAAGCTGACCAGCGACCCGAACAGGCGCGGCGCCGACATGTTGCTGCGCTCGCTTAGTTCGAGGCGAGCAGGCCAGGGCGGGAGCACCCGGGCGCGGCTTGCTCGCATTGTCAGCCGTGCTCCGGAGGTCATGGTCAAGGTTACGGGCAGGCCGAAGGGCAAGAACCACGCGGCTGCGCATTTCGACTATATCGGCCGAAAAGGCGATGTGCCGCTTGAAACGCGCGATGGCGACATTCTGACTGACAAGGAAGATCGGGCGGCGCTGGCGCGCGATTGGGGCGATCCTGTCTATTGGCGTGACAATTCTACCGTAGCCGCCGTGAGCATGGTTTTTTCGATGCCGGCAGGCACAGACCCCGACAAGGTTCTTTCAGCGGTGCGCGAAGTCGCGCGGAGCGAGATCGGGCATGAGTGGGATTACGTCCTGGCGCTGCATACGGACACACCACGGCCTCACGTGCATGTGACGGTTGCAGCGCGCGGTGACACGGGGAAACGCTTCAACCCGCGACCTCAAACGCTGCATCATTACCGGGAGCGCTTTGCCGAGGAATTGCGGGCGAGGGGGGTTACTGCCGAGGCAACGCCTCGCGCAGCGCGCGGTGTCGGCCGAGCTGGTCAAAGCATGGCCCTGAATCGGATGCGGCAGCGCTACATGGCCGGCACCGCACCTGCACCGTTTGCCAATCAGAAGATCACTGCGGCCGCGCGAGACCAGCTGGCGGGGCGGTCCACCGCTCCGGATTTCGTGGTGCGCGGGCGGCAGGCATGGAATGAGACGCAACACCGCTATCTAGCCGCCGCCAAGCGCCTTGAGGCAAGCAGCGATCCAGCTGACCGCCAGCTTGCCGACCAGGTGCGGCAATTTGTGGGGGCAGGGCGAACGCCTACAATTCATGAGCGATCGGTAGCCGCGATGGAGCGGAAGCGGCAGAGCGAACGATCTAGGAACCGCGATCGTTCGCGGGAAGGGCCAGGACGATAGTTACTGGCCGTGCTTGGTCCAGCCAACGCTGTTTGCGCGTTCCAAAGCGACCAAGGCGTCTGATACCGCCTTCTGCGCGACTAGAAGATAACCTTCGGCAATACTGGGCCATGTTAACTCATCGAACGGATTTGTGACGTTGCCGTTGAAATAATCGAGAGCTTCATGGGCGCGTGCAGCCGCCCTCGATTACCTTGGCGGTTTGTTTCTTTGCCCTGTCAGATTTCTTCATCGTGCCTCATGAGGCCATAGCCCATCAAGAGATCGCAAGCGGTGGCAGCTGCCACCGCTCTACCTTCCGTCAGTTTTGAGCCTGCCACGATCTACGGACAGCTGGGGTATCATCGGATACTTTAAGGCTTCACGCTCCCGCGCCCGACCTTCATCTATCCCGTATGATGCGCCAATCATCAAACCTACGAAGAACACGGGGATCATGAGCAGGAGCATCGAGCCGAAGCGTGCTCTACGGCGAGAGCTTTGGATCGCGAGCGCATCACGTTGCAGCTTGAGGGGCTGTTATGATCGTCTCGGTAGCAAGGGTGATTTCATGGGCGTCGTCGCCCACATTTGTAAGCAATTGCTCAACGTCCGTCAGAGGGCGTTCTACCTGTTTACCCACTTCGCTTAGATCAGACCAAGCGAGGTTTCTGGAATGAATCACGCGAAGCAAGGTTTCCAATGTGACGATCGAGATCGGACACGCCTCTCGATGGCACCGGATCAGGCCGGGGAATGTTCATCGTGCGGTTTCCTGTTTCCAAAAAGCATGTGCCATGCACTTAGCGCGAGCGTGACGGCTTCCTTTCCTGCTGGCGCAGCGTCAAATCCCTCGCGCGCTATGCGGGTAGCCTCGTTCTGGCGCTGTTGCTCGAAACGGGCAGCAGGGACCGGCGCGCCAACCTCAATACGCTTGGCGACAGTTTCCTTGGCCCGCTCTATGAAGCGATCCCTGTCTTCCTTTTGGGTGAACCGGGTTTTCGCTTCGATCGCTGCCGCCAGGACGTGCGATTGCGCGGCCTTGAATTGCGGGTTGGCCGCATTATCCCGATGCGAATTGCGCCGGAACTGTTCGGCCGCAGCACGAGATTCTGAGGGGTCTTGCTTTGCCATGCTCGCTCTCTTTGCCGGGTCTTGTGCTTCGCGGGCCTTATCTCGCGCCGCCAGCCTTTCTCCCTCAAGTTTAAGCTGTTCAGACGGCTTGAACCCTTTCACTTCGACCCCCGATCGCGCCGCTTCCAGATAGACCGCCTTCTTGAATTCGTCGCTTCCATGAACACGGATCGACTGCCAGCCATTGTGCTTCGCGATCGCGATAGCATCGCCAATGGCATAGTCCTTGTTGATGCGAATGCCGTCTTGGCCCTTGATCGACATATCGGGCTTGTCATCGCGGCCGCTACGGAAAAGATCATTCCCAACGCGCAGATATTTGCGTTCGAGCTGCGTGGGCAGAGCCAAGCGTGTGTCGTCAACTTGCTTGTCATCCTTTGGCGCTGCCTTCGATGGAACCTCAGCTTTCGCGGGCGCAGCACCGTCTTTGCTCTCCGCCCTGGCTCGCTCACCCTCATGGATATTGAGCGATTTATCGGCCGATGCGGTCGGAGCCGCTTCGCGCTTCGCTTGCCGGGGCCACGCATTAAGGTCGGCCCGCACTCTGCTTTCGTGTCCGCGCAATTCGTCGGCAGGCGCTCCGCGTTTCAGCGCCTTATTATACTCTTCGACAGCCGGCGTCAGATATTGCGCAACCGGCGTGGACCCATCATTGCGCCAATCCGTGGACGCCAGATAAGCGGTTTTTCCGCCTTTCTGCATCGTCAGCGCGTGGTCATATTGGTTTTCCAGCTTGGCAAATGCCTTCATGGCATCGGGGAATCTCGCAAAGGTTTCCTTGCTGTTCCCAGGGCCAAGAATTTCGTAGGAGCGCGGCGTCTTTGCTTGGCGTTCGCTGTTGTCATTATCGGCCATATTCTTCTCCTTCACTCAGAACTAGATCCCGGCGCTGACCTTCCCACTCCTCTTTCGTCGGGTCGGGACCAATAATGTCGTCGAAGTTGATTTCATCGAAAGCCATGCTGCCGTCCTTCACTGTCAGGTTCGGCATATCGCGATCGAGGGCGAGAACGTCTTCGGGAATGTCCTGCACCTGGTCATCGGCCAGTGCGGAATAATCATTGAAAGCCGCCAGCTCTTCATCGCTCAGATCATCGACGGCCGCGATCGGCGCGACCGGCTTGGGCAGCGCCGGCACTTCCGGCGCAGGCGTCAAGCGCGAGCGGAACACGGCATCCTTGAAGTAGCGGATTTTCTTCCCGCGAATGACGGGGATGCCGCCCCGGATGACGAGTATATCGTCTTCGGGCAGCTGCATCAGCTCTTGCGGGAGCATCAGCGCGCGGCGCTGTTCGGAGATCGTCTTGCTTCGATTGGCGAGCAATCCATGTATCGTCAGGGACCGGCTTTCCGCATCCTGACCAAGATAGCCGAGGCGTTCGGACAGTTCCTTTGCGACCCGCAGCTCCTTCGGCGTGAAAGCAATTTCGACCCCGCAGTTTGATACGATTTCGTCCGCGCCATGCTCACCATAGACATTCCGCAGCTGGGAGCGGGACTGGATGACGGGGAGCAGACGCAGCCCATAGCCGCGCACATAGGAGAACGCATTGGCAATGACCTGGGCGCGGCCGAGCCGCGCAAATTCGTCCAGAATGAGCAGCACGGATAGCTTTTCACCATCGTCGGGCAGTTGCCGCGTGTTGAGGTCGATCAGCTGTTGGAAAAACAGATTGTAGAGCGGCGCGACCCTATCGAGTTCATCCGGCGAGACACCGAGATAGATCGAGGTCGGGATGCGGCGAAGGTCCGTCAGGGAAAAGTCGCTTTCGGCCGTCGCGCGATCGACAATCGGATTGATCCAGAGATTGAGCTTGGAGGTGACGGTCTGGATAATGCCGGTGAATGTGTTGTCTGCGCTGGACGTAAAATCGCTCAACGCAGCGCGGCACCCTTCCGATAGCGCACCATCGCCGGCTTCCTTGGCGAAGAATGCCTTCATCCCCGGCATCGTGATGGTCCGGTAGATCTCGCCAAACGAGAAGGGACGTTCAGGCTTGGCCGCGATCCACGATGCTATGCCGACAAAGGCCGTGCGGGCTGATTCCGTCCAGAATGCCTCGCCCTTCTCCGGGGGCACGAAGAGCATCGTGGCGATCTTCTGCAATTCGACCAGGACCTCAATCGGGTCGGACCTGTTGATATAGCTGAGCGGGTTGTAGCGGGCCGTGCGGCCTTCCCTGTCCGTAGGGTTGAACAGCACAACCTTTTGGCCGCCCTTGCGGCGGAAACCCGCCGTGATTTCGTAGTTCTCACGCTTAATATCGAGCACGACAACCGAATCCGGCCATTGCAACAGATTGGGAATGACGATGCCGACGCCCTTGCCCGATCCGGTCGGGGCTTCGAGCAATACATGCTCCATCTTGCCCACCATGAGAAAGCCGTTGCGGAAAAAGCCATTGCGGACGCGGCCGAGCACAATGCCCTTTTTCGCGCGAAGGCCCGCCTTGCGGATTTCACCTTCGCGCGCGAAACGCGCCTCGCCGTGAAGGTTCTTTTTCGGCCGCAAGACGATCGCCATGAGCAACACCGGCAGCGGCACGCCGATGACCGCGCCTCGCCAAAGCGCTTCGGTCACGACAGGATCATGCCGATAATACCAGAAGAAGCCGGGAAGGGTGAGCGGATCGTAGGCCGCGGCGGGCATCTTGAGGAAGAACCACGCCACCGTGCCGGTCAGCAGGCCGATCAGCAGGAGCGTGATCGGAAGGAGGACAAGGGCCAGTGCGAGCCTGTTAGAGCCTGTTTTCTGGATCAAAATATATCTCCGTCACGCGAAAGCGGCCTTCGACCTTCTTGGTCTGCACGACCACATCAACCAGCAGCTTGAGCAGGCTGCGAATGTCGTCACGGGCCAGATCGGCGCCGCCCTCGCTTTCCTTGACCAGCAATGTCAGCTGTTCGAACGCGAGTTCGGCCGAGTCCGCATGGATCGTCGTGATCGAGCCGGGGTGGCCTGAGTTGACGTTGCGGAGATAGAAGAACGCGGTGCCGTCGCGCAGCTCCTGCAACAGTATCCGGTCAGGCCGCATACGCAGGGCCGATTCCAGAAGATCCTTTGCAGAGATTTTCGCGGTGCCCTGCTTGTCCTTCGCGTAGAGCATGTGGACCACGTTGCGATGCGGAACGACCAATTCGCGCGTGTCTTCGATCGTCAGCAGCCGCTCATGCGGCGGAATGAGCTGGATCAGCCCTTTAGAGAGCGTCGTCTTTCCCGAGCCGGTAGCGCCGGAAATCAGGATATTCTTGCGGCCCTGGACCGCCTTCTGGAAAAATTCGACGTGCTTCCCTGCGTCGAGCAGATCGCGCAATTCAACATCGAGCGGCGAGACTTGCCGGGTTGCGATCTTCGTCTCGCTAAACAGCCCACCGCGCTCGAAATCCTCCATCGTCAACGTCACCGATGACGGCTTGCGGATGGTGATGGACACTGTGCCGGCAGGGACAGCAGGCGGCACAACCAGCTGCACACGCTCGCCGCTGGGGAGGATTGTGGAGCAGATCGGCGTGGACTGGCTTATGTCCTGATGCGTGAAAGCCGCCGCTGCCCGCGCGAGCGCGAGCAGCGACTTTTCATTCAGGTCGGGCAATGTCTCCCAGGACCACCCATCGCGCGTTTCAATTGCCGCCTCGCCAGCCTTGTTAATCACCAGCTCCGTTACGTCCTCACGCGCGAGCAGAGGGCGCAACGGCAGCAAGGCGTTTTCGAGGACAGCCGTATTGCTCATTGGCCGCGCCGAAGCCGAAGGCCGTAGATGTTGGAGAAATCGAAGTCGCGCGCGACCATGATCCCCACTTCCGCGCCCTGATTGATGCGAAGCACCGGCTGAATCTGCATCGTGTCCCGCAAGATCGTGTCCGACGCTTGGCTGGGAACCCGAGTGACATTATCCGCGTCGGAGACTTCCGAGGCGGCGATCGAGGCGGCATCGTTAAGCGAGCTGAACAGCAACGCCGCCCCAAAGCGTTCCCAAAAAGTTCTTCACGCCGCCTGCCATGCCTGAACGGCCAAGCGCATCGCTGGCGGGCGAGCCTACGTCGATCGCCACGCCGCGAGGCGTGACCGCGCGGTTCCATACCGCAAAGAGACGATATTTGCCGCGCTGGACGCCGGTTTGATATTCGCCCAGGACGCGCGTTCCCTTTTCCAGCAGAACGACGCGGCCGTTGTCCGAATAAATGTCGCGGGGAATGATGCAGCTGACATATCCGGGCTGACTGGAATCCATCGCCGTTTGCAGCACGCACGGAATGAACGACCCTGCGAGGATCAGCATATCGCGGTTGCCAATGTCGCGGCCTGACACCCGATCAATTTGCGAGGTCTGGCGCATGTTTTCGAGATTGGTCCGGCGCGATCCGCCCTGTCCATCGCCATCGGCCGACGCGCCAAGCAACTGCGCGCCCTGTCCTCCTGTGCCGCCGCCCATGGGCAGGCCGGTGGCAGCTGCCACCGCTCCGCCGACCCCACCGCCGTTTTCGCCACCATAGGCCATAATTCCGGCGCGGCGCTGCGCCTCTGCGATGACTTGCCCTCAGACTTTTGGGGGCGACCGCTTGCACCGGCTGTGCGGGGCGCTTGGCTTCCATCAAGCGCCGGCACTTCCGTCATGGGCACCGGCGCGTTCGGATCATTCGGCGCATCGGCAAGCGTTGGGGCTATGATTGACTTCGGATCGTAGTTGGCGAGCTGCCTTTCATCCGGCTTTTCCGCTTTCTCGGCTTTTTCGGTTGGATCGCTCCGCATTGCGTCGATGGTGCTAAAACCGAGCACAATCGCGCCGCAGGCCACCGCCGCGAGAACGACCGCCTTTTTGGGGTCGATCGACCTGTTCGGAAGGGCGGCAATCTTGGCCTGACGTTCGCTTTGCCGCTCAATGTCTTCCGGATCGGGCACCGGCTCTGATGCAAGGGGCCGGTTTTCGACCGTCTCGCCCTGCGAAATGATGTTGTCGCCATGCGGCGCGTTGTCATGATCGTTCGCAGCCATTTTATTGAACCCCCGTGGTTCGCTTGACCAGGCCAGAGGCCGTGTCAGTTTTGGGATCGCGCCCGTAATAGTCGGTTTTCTGATTGTGGATGCAGAGCACTTCGAGGCCCCGGCGCAGCCGGATTGTTCTGTAAACCCCGTGCAGCACCACATATTCCATCGCGCACATCGAAGGAGGCGATGGCTTCCGATCCATCAGGATTGACGATGAAGAACGCCGGCAACTCACGCTGGTTGGGAAAGCGC